>DATFUZ010000058.1:0-5294 GCA_035260545.1 Gallionellaceae bacterium
CCCAAGACGCAAAGCGCGCTGCTGGAGGCGATGGAGGAGCAACAGGTCACCATCGAAGGGGAGACCCGCCCCCTGCCCGCGCCGTTTTTCGTCATCGCCACGCAAAACCCGACCTACCAGATCGGCACCTTCCCGCTGCCCGAATCGCAACTCGACCGCTTCCTGATGCGCATCCATCTCGGTTATCCGGATGCGCAGGCCGAACGCGGCCTGCTGGCCGGGGTGGAGCGGCGCGAGATCGTTTCCCGGCTGACGCCGCAAATGACCGCCGCGGAGCTGCTCGCCCTGCAGCAGCAGGTGAAGCAGGTGTTCGCCTCGCCCGCGCTGCTCGACTATGTGCAGGCCATCGTGCGCCACACCCGCGAATCCAGCCGCTTCCTGCACGGCCTTTCGCCGCGCGCCGGCCTGTCGCTGCTGGGCGCCTCCCGCGCCTGGGCGCTGCTCGACGAACGCAACGCAGTCGTACCCGAGGATGTGCAGGCGGTGCTGCCGGGCGTGGTCAGCCACCGCTTGCAGAGCGTGCAGGAGGGTCCGCGCCAGGATGGGGACAAGCTGGCACGCGAACTGATCGAGGCGGTGGCCATCCCCTGACCTGGCGCTCGCCGATTTCCATGCGCGCCTCCCTCCAGCAACGCTTCTCCGCCTGGGCGCGCGCGCGCCAGACGCGGCATGAAGGTACGGTGACGCTCACCCAGCGCAGCGTCTACATCATCCCCACCCGCCGCGGCTTCGCCTTCGCCGGCGCGCTGGTCGTGATGCTGCTCGGCGACATCAACTATGTGCTCGGCCTCGGCTATGTGCTGACCTTCCTCCTTGCCTCCATGGGGCTGATGTCCATGCTGCACGCGGTGCGCAACATGCTCAGGCTGGAAATCCGGGCGGGCCGGACCGAGCCGGTGTTCACGGGCGACATGGCGGAATTCCGCTTCCACCTGCACAATCCCCGGCCGCTCGCGCGCCACGGCCTGCATCTGCGCGACGAGCACGGACATCACACGGAGTTCGACCTGCCCGCGAACCAGACCCTCGAGGTCGGCTTGCCGGTGCCCGCGACGCAGCGGGGCTGGCTTGCAACCGGCAGGCTGACACTGTATACGGAATTTCCGCTGGGCCTGTTCTACGCCTGGTCCTACATCTACTTCGACACCCGGGTGCTGGTTTACCCCAGGCCGGCGCCCGCCGCCCGCCTTCCGGCCGCGGGCGGCCCCAGCGGCAGCGGCACGGTGAACGTGGCGGGCGACGAGGATTTCACCGGCTTGCGCAGCTATGCGGCGGGCGACACCCCCCAGCGCATCGCGTGGAAGGCGCTGGCGCGGGAACAGGGGCTGCAGGTCAAGCAGTTCAACGCGGTGCAGGGCAACGAACTGTGGCTGGACTGGCTGCATGCCCCCAGCGAAGACCCCGAGCAGAAGCTGGCGATCCTGGCGCGCTGGATCCTGGACGCAGAGGCCCGGGGACTGACCTATGGCCTGCGCTTGCCCGGCCTGGAACTGCGCCCGGCCAGCGGCATGGCGCAGCACGACGACTGCCTGCGCGCAATCGCGCTGTTCGGACTGGAGGCGACATGACCGCAGCGCCCAGGCCACTCACCGCGGCGGTAATCTACGGACTGGTATTGTCGGTGCTGATGGTGTGCGCGCCGCATGCCGAACATCTGCCGCTGTGGCTGAGCGCGCTTTCCGGCATGGCGCTGCTCTGGCGCGCGCTGATCGCGCGCCGCAATCTCGCCCTGCCCCCGCGCTGGCTGCTGCTCGGCATCACCCTGGGGGGCATCGCCGGGCTGCTCATCGTCTACCACACGCTGTTCGGGCAGGAGGCGGGGGTGGCGCTGCTCATCATGCTCACCGCCCTGAAGCTGCTGGAGATGCGCACGGCGCGCGACGCCACGCTGGTGATCTACCTTTCCAGCTTCATCATCATCACCAATTTCTTCTATTCGCAGACCATACTCACCACGCTGTACATGCTGGCGACACTGCTGGTGATCGCCACCACCTGGCTGCACCTGCAAAGCGCCCGCCTGACCCTGCGGCCCCGGCTGCGCATCGCGGCGCTGCTGCTTGCGCAGTCGATCCCGCTGATGCTGGTGCTGTTCGTCCTGTTCCCGCGGGTGCAGGGCCCGCTCTGGGGCATGCCCCACGACGACCTCGCCCGCACCGGGCTGACCGACTCGATGTCGCCGGGCAGCATCAGCAGACTCTCGCTGTCCGACGACATTGCGTTCCGCGTGACCTTCAAGGACGTCCCGCCGCCGCGCGAGCGCATGTACTGGCGCGGGCCGGTGCTGTCGGCCTACGACGGCCAGACCTGGACCGTGGGCAAGGCCCAAACCGGGCGGCCGCCGCAGCTCGACCAGTTGAGCGGCGACGTGGACTATTCGGTCATGCTGGAGCCGCATTACAAGAACTGGCTGTTCGCGCTGGAGATGCCGGTGCATGTCTCCATTCCGGCCCGCATGGCCTACGACTTCGAACTGCTGCAGCGGGAGCCGGTCAGTTCGCGCGAGCAGTATGACGTGCGCTCCGCGCTCAATTACCGCGCCAATGCCGACGAGGACCCGTTCCAGTTGCGCTATGCGCTGCAATTGCCGCCGGGCCTGGACCCGCGCGCGCGCTTGCTGGCGCAGGGCTGGCGCAAGCAGTATGGCAGCGACGAAACCATCATGCAGGCCGCCCTGCGCTACTTCAACCAGCAGGGCTTCGTGTACACGCTGGAACCGCCTGCGCTGGGAGGCAACGCGGTGGACGACTTCCTGTTCAACAGCCGCCAGGGATTTTGCGAACATTATGCCGGCGCCTTCGTGTTCCTGATGCGCGCCGCCGGCATCCCCGCGCGCGTAGTCACGGGCTACCAGGGGGGCGAGTTCAATGCCTTGGGCAACTACTTCATCGTCCGCCAGTCGGATGCGCACGCGTGGGCCGAGGTCTGGCTGCAGGGCAGGGGCTGGGTGCGCGTGGACCCGACCGCCGCGGTTTCGCCGGCGCGCATCCGCAACGGCCTGGCGGCCGCCATCCCCAACAGCGCCGCACTGCCGCTGATGGAACGCACCTCTTCGGCGTGGCTGCTGCGGGTGCGCTTCAACCTGGACCTCATTGCCTACCAGTGGAACCTGTGGGTGCTGGGCTACGACAGCATGAAGCAGATGGCGCTGCTGTCGCGGCTGGGCATGGCCGACGTTACTTGGCGCAAGCTGGCGCTGTACATGGTCGGCATCCTGGGCTCGCTGGTCGGCCTGTTCGCGGCGCTGATGCTGCGGCGGCTGTATCCGCGCAATGCCGACCAGGCGCAGCGCCTGTTCCTGCAGTTCTGCCGCAAACTGGAAAAGGCCGGCGTGGTGCGCGCCGACCACGAAGGGCCGGGCGATTTCGCGGCGCGCGCGGCGGCGGCGCTGCCGCAGCACGCAGCCGCCGTGCGCGACATCACGGCGCGCTATGTCGCCCTGCGTTACGGCGAAACGCACCCTCCCGGGGCGCTGGACGCCCTGCGGCGCAGCATTGCCGCATTCAAGCTATAATTCACAATTATGCAGATTACACGCAGACTCGAATTTGATGCAGGGCACCGCATCCCCAATCACAGCAGCCAGTGCCGCCACCTGCACGGCCACCGCTACGCCATCGAAATCACGCTTTCCGGCGACATCATCACCATCGAGGGCGTATCCGAACAGGGCATGGTGATGGACTTCTCGGACGTCAAACGCATCGCCAAGGAGCAGGTGGTGGACGCCTGGGACCATGCGTTTCTGGTCTACCGCGGCGACCGCATGGTGCTCGATTTCCTGAACGGCGTGCCCGGTCACAAGACGGTCGTGCTGGACGCGATACCCACCGCCGAGAATCTGGCGCTGATCGCCTTCAACATCCTGAACAGCGCCTACCGCGACACCTACGGCAACCATTTGCGCCTGGAGCGCGTGCGCATCTACGAGACGCCGAACAACTGGGCGGATCATGCCGGGTCCGGGCGGAATGCCGCTTAATCGGAACGCGACGACAAGACATCACAGGGAGAATAAAAAGTGAACTCTGCCGAAATCATCAGCCTGCTTCAGGAATCGCCGCTGTTCAGGAAGGTCAAGAGCAGCGCGCTTGCCTCCATGCTCATGAAGACCTGGCGCGTGAAGCTGGTTCCGGAGCAGATCCTGCTCACCCCCGGCAAGATCAACGACGCGGTGTATATCGTGCTTTCGGGGCGGCTGCGCGCGCAGATCAACGTGGACGACACGCGCCCGATCGCCCTGTTCGGGCTTGCGGAATGCGTGGGCGAAATGTCCATGTTCGAGGATAACCAGGTGAGCGCGTTCGTGATCGCGGTCACCGAATGCGATTTGCTGGCGATCCGCCATGCGGACGTGTGGAGCATCCTCAACGAGTCGCTGCAGGCCTCGCACAACATGCTGAACATCCTCGCCAATCGCATGATCAGCAGCAACCGCATGCTGGCCGACAGCATGGAATCGCTGCACGGTTACGAGGCCATGGATTACATCAACACCACGACCGGCATCTACAACCGGCGCTGGCTCGCGGAAAACATGGGGCGATTGATCCACCGCCATACCATGACGCAGCAGCCGTGCGCCTTCATCCTGCTCAAGGTCGAGAATTTTGCGCAGTACGACAGCATGTTCGGCAGCCTGGGATGCGACCAGGCGCAGCGCACCATCGCCCAGACCATGCTGCGCAGCCTGCGCCCCAACGACATGGCGGCCCACCTCAGCGAGGACCAGTTCGCCATCTTCCTGCCGCATACCAGGCCGGAGAACGTGCACGTCGTGACGGGAAGGGTGACCGAGGAAATCGCACAGACCACGATCGTCACCCCCACGGGAGACGCGCTGCCGCCGGTGACACTGTCGGTGGCCGCCATCCAGGTGCAGCCGAACGACACGCTCGAATCCCTCCTGGTGCGCGCCCGCGATTCGCTGCAAACGCAGCAGCCCCAGCGCGCCTGAGCGCAGCACCCTGCCGTTCCGGCATCAATGCGTAGAAATGCTCGGCAAGACATGGCGCGCCGCGCGGCACGCCCCTCTCGAATCGCGTCGATTTCTGAGGGGCCCAGCCAGCCCATATGCCCTGCCAGAAATGGCAGCGCTTTTTCCGGTGAATGGCCGCTTTGCGCTGGTCAATTCGCTGAGTATCAGGTCGGCAGCGTGCCCAGACTGTGTCAAAACTCCCACCGTGTAAACCGAATTGGCCGTGAAACGTTGAGAGTGCATCGCATTCCGCGGCGGACACTCACATGAAGCGATTCATCCAGGGGGAAGAGCGAAGCCAGGGCACCTTGCTGCC
>DATFUZ010000059.1:0-2692 GCA_035260545.1 Gallionellaceae bacterium
CAAACTCTGGGATGCACACGTGGTGCGGCAGGAAGCCGACGGCACCGCGCTGATCTATATCGACCGTCATCTGGTGCATGAAGTCACCAGCCCCCAGGCATTCGAGGGGCTGAAGCTTGCGCACCGCAAGCCGTGGCGCGTGCAATCCATGCTTGCCACGCCGGACCACAATGTGCCGACCACGCATCGTGCGGAAGGCATCCATGACGCCATTTCGCGCCTGCAGGTAGAGACGCTGGACGCTAACTGCGCCGAGTTCGGCGTGACCGAATTCGGCATGAACGATGTGCGCCAGGGCATCGTTCACGTGATCGGGCCCGAGCAGGGCGCGACCCTGCCGGGCATGACCGTGGTCTGCGGCGATTCACACACCAGCACCCATGGCGCCTTTGGCGCGCTGGCGCACGGCATCGGCACCTCCGAGGTGGAGCACGTGATGGCCACGCAATGCCTGGTGGCGAAAAAATCCAAAGCCATGCTGGTCAGTGTCGAGGGCGCGTTGCGCAAGGGGGTGACGGCCAAGGACGTCGCGCTGGCCGTGATCGGCAGGATAGGCACCGCCGGCGGCACCGGCTATGCTGTCGAGTTCGGCGGTTCGGCCATACGCGGGCTTTCCATGGAAGGCCGCATGACCCTGTGCAACATGGCCATAGAGGCGGGCGCGCGCGCCGGCATGGTGGCCGTGGACGACACTACCATTGATTACGTCAAGGGCCGACCCTTTGCACCGCAGGGCCAGACATGGAGCCAGGCCGTGGCCTGGTGGCGCACGCTGCATTCCGACGAGGGCGCGAAGTTCGATGCGGTGGTGGAACTGGACGCGGCATCTATCCGTCCCCAGGTAACCTGGGGGACCTCGCCGGAAATGGTGACCGACATCGACGGGCGCGTGCCCGATCCGGCGGCCATCGCCGATCCGGTGAAGCGACACGACACCGAGCGTGCGCTCAAGTACATGGGCCTGGCTGCGAACACGCCGATTTCGGAGATCAAGATCGACAAGGTGTTTATCGGCTCCTGCACCAATGCGCGCATTGAGGATCTGCGTGCAGCAGCAAGCGTGGCGCGCGGCAAGCACGTCGCGGCCAACGTCAAGCTGGCCATGGTGGTGCCGGGGTCTGGCCTGGTCAAGGCGCAGGCCGAAAAGGAAGGGCTGGACAAGATATTTACCGCTGCCGGATTCGAGTGGCGCGAGCCGGGGTGCTCGATGTGTCTCGCGATGAACGATGACCGTCTGGAACCCGGCGAGCGCTGCGCGTCCACCTCGAACCGGAATTTCGAGGGTCGGCAGGGACAGGGCGGGCGCACGCATCTGGTGAGCCCGGAAATGGCGGCGGCTGCGGCCATCGCCGGACATTTCGCGGATGTGACCAAATCATGAAAATAGCAGCCATAGTATTGTTGGTGGGCGTCATGGCGGGGCAGCATGCGATTGCCGGAGACCAGGGTTCCGGGAATAAGAGTTCCGGGAATAAGGGCGAAAGCACGATAGTGAAGGTGGGCAATGAGGCCGGTCACGGCATCCAGCGCGGCGCGGATGCGGCGGGGCGCGGCATCAAGAAGGGCGGCCGCGCGGCTGGCCGTGGCATCGAGAAAGCTGCCAAATGGGTGGAGCGCAAGCTCGACAAGCACGGCGCCAAGAAGGAAAACAAGTAATGCGGAAATTCACCGTGCTGGATGGCCTGGTTGCGCCGCTGGATCGCGCCAACGTGGACACCGATGCCATCATACCCAAGCAATTCCTGAAGTCGATCAAGCGCTCGGGTTTCGGTCCGAATGCCTTCGACGAATGGCGCTATCTAGATCACGGCGAGCCGGGCATGGACAACAGCAAGCGCCCGCTCAACCCGGATTTCGTGCTGAACCAGCCGCGCTACCAGGGCGCGCAAATCCTGCTCGCGCGCGAGAACTTCGGCTGCGGCAGCTCGCGCGAGCACGCGCCCTGGGCGCTGGCGGATTACGGCTTTCATGCAATCATCGCCCCCAGTTTTGCGGACATTTTTTTCAACAACTGCTTCAAGAACGGCCTGCTGCCCATTCGCCTCGATGCGGACAAGGTGGAGGCCCTGTTCAAGGCAGTGGAGGCTGTGCCGGGCTATCGCCTGACGATCGACCTCGCGCAGCAAAGCATTACTACGCCGGACGGCATCGTGTACACGTTCGAGGTGAGCCCGCACAACAAGCATTGCCTGCTGAACGGGCTGGACGACATCGGCCTGACCCTGCAGCATGTGGATGAAATCAAGGCGTTCGAGGCGAGGCATCGAGCGGCACAGCCCTGGCTTTTTAATTAAACGGGAAATGGGACAAGGGGAAATGGAATGCCCGCCCGGTGCTGCGCACCACCCTCCCTGCCGGGAGGGTTACGTATCCCGTTTCTCGTTTTCCGTTTCGCGCAGTTCAGGAGAGTAGATGAAAATTGCAGTTCTACCCGGTGACGGCATCGGGCCCGAGATCGTGGCGCAAGCGGTCAAGGTGCTGGAGGCATTGCGCAAGGACGGTCTGAAGATCGAGCTGGAATATGCGGCCATAGGCGGCGCGGGATACGACGAAGCCGGCGATCCGCTGCCGGAGGCTACGCTCGCCCTGGCGCGCGAATCCGACGCCGTGCTGCTGGGCGCGGTGGGCGGCTACCAGTACGACAACCTGCCGCGGCCGCAGCGCCCGGAGCAGGGCCTGTTGCGGATACGCA
>DATFUZ010000060.1:0-41921 GCA_035260545.1 Gallionellaceae bacterium
GGGGGGGGGGGGCGTGTTTCACGTGGAACATGCGACCCGCCGTGGCTTGGCCGGGGTTTTATGCGGCGCGCCTACCCCTGTGGACAGATGCTCGTCGACTGTCGTCGGGGGTGACAGGTCGCGACGCCTCCGCCTGCCGCTGCGTCAGTCCGCTCTTGCCTGTGTTTCACGTGAAACATTGCAGCTTTGCTCGCCAGGCGCAACGCTCCCCCTTCGATTCGTCCGCCGAATGCGGTATCATTCGCCTCCCCGCGTCCGCTACATTTTCAGGACCCTGCCACAGCACCCCATATTCAGGACGAGCTATTGGACTACCCGAATACCTTTGACGTGATCGTCGTCGGCGGCGGCCATGCCGGGACCGAGGCGGCGCTCGCCGCCGCGCGCATGGGCAGGTCGACGCTGCTACTGACGCACAACGTCGAGACGCTCGGCGTAATGTCCTGCAATCCATCCATCGGCGGCATCGGCAAGGGACACCTGGTAAAGGAAGTAGACGCCATGGGTGGCGCAATGGCGGCCGCCACGGACGAAGGCGGCATCCAGTTCCGCATCCTGAATTCTTCCAAGGGCCCCGCAGTGCGCGCCACCCGTGCCCAAGCCGACCGCAACCTGTACAAACAGGCAATCCGCAGCCGCCTGGAGAATCAGCCTGATTTGGAGATCTTCCAGCAGGCGGTAGACGACCTGCTGCTGGAGGGAGACCGGGTGAGCGGTGTCGTCACCCAGCTCGGGCTCAAATTTTACGGCCGCACGGTGGTGCTCACCACGGGCACTTTCTTGTCCGGTCTGGTGCATATCGGTCAGACTAATTACCAGGCAGGGCGCATGGGCGATCCCCCCGCCGTCAGCCTCGCCCACCGCCTGCGCGAACTGAAGCTCCCCGTAGGCCGCCTGAAGACCGGTACCCCGCCTCGCATAGACGGGCGCAGTGTCGATTATTCGGTGATGCAGGTGCAGCCGGGCGACGATCCCGTGCCGGTATTTTCCTTTCTCGGCCGCGCGGAGCAGCACCCGCGCCAACTGCCGTGCTGGATCACCCAGACCAATGTGCGGACCCATGACATCATCCGCGGAGGCCTGGACCGTTCGCCGCTGTTCACCGGGGTCATCGAAGGCGTGGGACCTCGCTACTGCCCGTCCATCGAAGACAAGATCACGCGCTTCGCCGACAAGGACAGTCACCAGATTTTCCTGGAGCCGGAAGGGCTGCACACCCACGAGATCTATCCCAACGGAATCTCCACCAGCCTGCCGTTCGACGTGCAGCTGGCGCTGGTGCGCTCCATCAGGGGCCTCGAGACCGCGCACATCACGCGCCCCGGCTACGCCATCGAGTACGATTATCTGGACCCCCGCGGATTGAAGCGATCGCTGGAATCCAAGGCTATCCGCGGCCTGTTTCATGCCGGCCAGATCAACGGCACGACGGGCTACGAGGAAGCCGCGGCGCAAGGATTGCTGGCCGGCATCAATGCCGCCCTGTACGCGCGGGACCAGGAACCCTGGCATCCGCGCCGCGACGAAGCCTATCTCGGCGTGCTGGTCGACGACCTCATCACGCGCGGAGTGACCGAACCCTATCGCATGTTTACCAGCCGCGCGGAATACCGCCTGCAATTGCGCGAGGACAACGCCGACCTGCGCTTGACCGAGGCCGGTCGCCGTCTGGGCGTGGTGGACGACGTGCGCTGGACGGCTTTCGAGTCCAAGCGCGAGGCCATTGCGCGCGAGACCGAACGCCTGAAATCGACCTGGATCAGCCCCAGGATCCTCGCCCAGCACGGCGCGGAAACGCGCGCGGCCGAGGTAGTGGGGCAGAATCTGGACCGTGAGTACAATCTCTATGACCTGCTGCGCCGCCCGGATGTAGGCTACGCCGCGCTGCTTACGCTGCCCGAGGCCGGTGAGCCGGTGGCGGACGAGAAGGTCGCCGAGCAGGTGGAGATCCAGGCCAAATATCAGGGCTACATTAAGCGCCAGCAGGACGAAATCGCACGCCACGCGCAGCACGAGGACACCGAACTGCCCGCTACGCTGGATTATCGCCAGGTGCCAGGACTCTCGATCGAGGTGCAGCAGAAGCTGCAGCAGCACAAGCCGGAGACCATAGGCCAAGCCTCGCGCATATCCGGGGTGACGCCCGCTGCGATTTCGCTGCTGCTGGTGCACCTGAAGCGCGGCTTTCAGCCGAACTCCGGGCCGGCCGGCCTCGACGAGAACAAGAGCGCGTGAGTTCGGATCTGGCGCGAGAACTGGGGCAGGGCATCGCCGCGCTGGGATTGGCAATCCCGGACGCGGCGCAGCAGGACATGCTGCGCTATCTGGCGCTGCTGCAGAAATGGAACAAAGTCTATAATCTGACCGCCATCCGCAATCCGGAGCAAATGCTCACTCATCATCTCCTCGACAGCCTGTCAGTGGTGCCGCATCTATGGCGCGGCCGCTGGCTGGATGTTGGATGCGGCGCGGGTCTGCCCGGACTGATGATTGCCATGGCCAAGCCGGAATGCCAAGTCGTGCTGCTGGACAGCAACAGCAAGAAGACCAGCTTCGTGCAGCAGGCCATCATCGAGTTGAAGTTGCAAAATGCGCAGGTTTTTTGCGCCCGGGCGGAAGAATGGGGGCGGGACGCAACATTCGATGGTATCATTTCGAGGGCATTCGCAGAGATGGCAGATTTTGTCGCGGCGACCCGTCACCTGCTTGCACCGGGCGGCCGCTGGATCGCCATGAAGGGCCATGTGGAGCGCGAGCGCAAGGCGCTGCCGGGGGATATTCGCATCGACCAGACCATCGCGTTGCAGGTGCCAGGCCTGACGGGCGCGCGCAGCTTGGTGATATTAAGCCAACAGTAAGGTTTTACCGGGGCGGACAGGCATGACTAAGATACTGGCAATTACCAATCAAAAGGGCGGCGTGGGGAAGACCACCACGTCGATCAATCTGGCAGCCAGCCTTGCGGTGATGAACCAGCGCGTGCTGCTCGTGGACCTCGATCCGCAAGCCAACGCGACCATGGGCAGCGGCATCGACAAGCGCGACCTGCAGACCTCCGTGTATCAAGTGCTGCTCGGCAATCTGACGCTGCCGCAGGCGCGCATGCGTTCCGAATCGGGAAAATACGATGTGCTGCCGGCAAACCGCGACTTGGCCGGTGCGGAGATCGAACTGGTTGAACTGGAGCAACGTGAATCCCGCCTCAAAACGGCGCTGGAATCCGTTGCCGACGACTACGACTACATACTCATTGACTGCCCCCCCGCGCTCAATCTGCTCACGCTGAACGGGCTGTGCGCGGCGCAGACGGTGATGATTCCCATGCAGTGCGAATACTATGCGCTCGAGGGTCTGAGCGACCTGGTGAACACCATCCGCAAGGTGCGCGCCAACCTCAATCCCATCCTCGAGATCGAAGGCCTGCTGCGCACCATGTTCGACCCGCGCAATACACTGGCGCAGCAGGTGTCGGAACAGTTGCAGCAGCACTTCGGGGACAAGGTTTACCGCACCATCATTCCCCGCAATGTGCGCATCGCCGAGGCGCCCAGCTACGGCGTGCCGGTGTATTACCATGATCGCTCGTCCAAGGGCACGCAGGCGTATCTTGCACTGGCCGGGGAAATGCTCAAGATTTCCGAAAGCGTGGCGGAACCCGTATAACTTGCAGGAACGATAGATGTCGAAAGTGAACAAGGGATTGGGCAGGGGGCTGGATGCCTTGCTGTCGGGCGGCGGCGCAAGTGCGCCGCAGGCAGACGACGTGCTGCGCGATCTGGCCGTTGGCCAACTCAGGCCGGGCAAATATCAGCCGCGCAGCCATTGGGATGACAATGCGCTCAACGAACTCGCCGCTTCAATCAAGGCGCAGGGCGTTATGCAGCCCATCTTGGTGCGCGAGGTAGGGCCCGCCAGCTACGAAATCATTGCCGGCGAACGCCGCTGGCGCGCCGCGCAGCGCGCCGGCCTGGCGCAGGTGCCGGTGCTCATCCGCAAGGTGCCGGACAGCGTCGCGCTGGCCATGGCGCTGATCGAGAACATCCAGCGCGAAAACCTCAACCCGCTGGAAGAGGCAATCGGCATCCAGCGCCTGATAGACGAATTCCAGATGACGCACCAGACCGCGGCCGACGCCGTGGGCCGTTCGCGCAGCGCTGCCACCAACCTGCTGCGCCTGCTCAAGCTGCCGCAGCTGGTGCAGGATCTCGTGGCCGACGGCAAGCTGGACATGGGCCACGCGCGCGCGCTCCTGGGACTGGAAAGCGCGGCAGAACAGATCACCGCCGCCAACAAGATCGCCGCCGAGGGCCTGTCGGTACGTGAGGCCGAGCAACTGGTGCAGAAGCTGACCCGTCCTGCACACAAGGCGGGTGCCGCCCACAAGACGCAGGACCGAGACATTCTCATCCTCGAGGAACGCATTGCCGAAAAGCTGGGCACCAAGGTGGGCATCACCCACGCCGCCAAGGGATCGGGTAAACTGGTCATCGAATATCGGACGCTGGACCATCTCGATGACGTGCTGTCCAAGCTGGGCCTTGCCAAGGGCTGAGACATTATCTGCGCCTAAAGTGCACTACACCGGAAACCGTCCAAATATGAAACTCAAGAAGCTCTTCGTCATCCTGTACTGCCTCTCGGCCGCTGCCTGCGCCAGTGATGCGCCGGCACCCCAGGTCGCGCAGGCCCCGTCCGGCGCCGAACCTTCCGGCGTTGAACGCGGTACCGGCGCTGCCGGCCAGCAAACCCAGCCTCCTTCGGATACCAACGAAAATGTCGTGGTGCCGGACAACGCGCAGGTCACCATCACCAAGAAGCGGGACCTGACGATAGAGGAGTACCGCGTCGGCGGCAGGCTTTACATGATCAAGATCACGCCCAAGCACGGCAAGCCGTATTACCTGGTCGACGACGTCGGCGATGGCCGCTTCGCGCGCCGGGGATCCGGTCACTTCATGGTCAGCCCCCCGATGTGGGTCATCAAGAAGTTTTAGGTTGCGGCCCCGATGTCCGTCTTTACCCGCGTAACCGAAGCGGAACTCTCCGCTTGGCTGGCCGATTATTCCCTGGGACACCTCGTGGCGCTGCAGGGCATTGAATCCGGCATTGAAAACACCAACTACTTTGTCACCACCACCAACGGCCGCTTCGTACTCACGCTGTTCGAGAAGCTTTCCGCCGCGGAATTGCCTTACTACCTCGACCTCATGGCGCATCTTGCGCGCCACGGGATCCCCAGCCCGGCCCCGGTCGCGAACCGGCATAACCGCTTCCTGGGCGAACTCAACGGCAAACCCGCCTGTATCGTCAGCCGCCTCGCCGGCGCCTCGCTCACCCGGCCCGATGCCGCAGAATGCGCTGCGGTAGGCGCCATGCTGGCCCAGATGCATCTCGCGGGCCAAAGTTTTCCCCAGGCCATGCGCAATGCGCGCGGCCCCGAGTGGCGGCGCATGGCGTGCGGCAAGCTGAAGCCCTTCATCAGCGCGGAAGACTGCGCGCTGTTGGAAACGGAGATTGCCTTCCACGAAGCACACACGCTGGCTCACCTCCCGCAGGGCGTCGTGCATGCCGACCTGTTCCGCGACAACGTACTGTTCGAAGGGTCCCGCATAGGCGGACTGATCGATTTCTATTTCGCCTGCAATGATGCGCTGCTGTACGACGTGGCCATCACCGTGAACGACTGGTGCGTGGATGCCGACGGCGCGCTCGACGCAATGCGTACCCGGGCTTTCCTTGCCGCCTATGCCGAAGCGCGGTCGTTTGCCGAAGTAGAGCGCCAAATGTGGCCGGTCGCCTTGCGCGCTGCGGCGCTGCGCTTCTGGATTTCGCGGATGTACGATCTGCACCTGCCGCGCGAGTCGGAAATGGGCAACACCCATGATCCGGAGCAGTTCAAGCGCATTCTGCAGCACCATATCGCGGCCGATGGCGCCGCCATCGGGATCTGATCATGATGCGCGCGCAAAGGGTGGGCATACTCTATGGCTGGATGTGGCTTAAACAGGGGCTGTGGCTGTTCAAGCGCAACCCCTTCCTGTGGATGTTCCTGACCTCCATCCTCGTGGTGGGCATGGCTGGCATCGCGATGCTGCCTGTCCTCGGCCAGCTGGCGCTTTCCGTGCTGTTTCCCGCATTTTTCGCCGGGTTTATGCTCGGCTGTCATGCACTTGCCGAAGAGAAGCCGCTCGAACCCGCGCACCTGTTCGCCGGGTTCCGCCTCCATGGCACACCCCTCATCTCGCTGGGCGTCATCGGCACCGTGCTCAAATTGATCATCGTCGGCCTGCTGCTGCTCGGTGGCGGATCCGAGCTGCTGCACCTCATCGCGAGCGGCCAGCAGCCGCCGAATCCGGAGCAAGCGCTGGAGCACGCATTCCGCCAGGCGGGCGTCACGCTTCCCATCGTCTTTATCCTGTCCATGGTGCTGCAGACGGCTATTCCGTTCGCCGCCATGCTCATCATGTTTCGCGCCGCGCCGCCCGTCCCGGCGCTGCTGGCCGCATTGCGCGCCGTGCTGCTGAACCTGCTGCCGCTGCTGGTATATGGCCTGATGATATTGCCGTTTGCGATCCTGGCGAGCTTGCCCTATATGCTGGGCTGGATCGTGCTGCTGCCCATCCTGATCACCTCGCAATACGCGATTTACCGCGACATGTTCCCCATGGCGGGTGACCTGGCGCGGTCCGCCGGGCAGGGCGAGCCACCGGCCGCAGGCTGACGCCGCCGCCTCAGACCGCCGTCAGTTTTGCGTAACCCAGCGCCAGCCATTTCGTGCCGGCGTGCTTGAAATTCACCTGCACCTGCCCCTCGGCGCCGCCTTTCACGTCCAGCACCACGCCCTCGCCGAACTTCTGGTGAAACACCCGCTGACCGATGCGCCACGGCCCGGCCTCGGCCACGGGCCGCGCCACAGGGGCGGCAGCTGCCTCGCCCCGCACCGGCGCTGCCGTGCGCGGCTCGAAGCGCGGCGTGAGCCAGTGCAGCAGCTCCTGCGGCAGCTCGCGCAGGAAATGGGAGGCCATGCCGTAATTGACCTGTCCGTGCAGCATGCGGCTCTGCGCGAACGTCAGATAGAGGCGCCGCCGCGCGCGCGTCAGCGCCACATACATCAGGCGCCGCTCCTCGTCCAGCCCGCCATCGGCGTCGAGGCTGTTCTGGTGCGGAAACAATCCCTGCTCCAGTCCTGTGATGAATACGGTGTGGAATTCCAGCCCCTTGGCTGCGTGCACCGTCATCAGGTGCACGGCGTCGTCGCTGTCGCCGGCCTGATGCTCGCCGGCCTCGAGTGAGGCGTGGGTCAGGAAGGCGGTCAGGCTGTCGTCCTCGGCCTCGTGCACGAAAAGGGCCGCCGCGTTCACCAGCTCGTTGAGGTTCTCCAGCCTGTCCTGCGCCTCACGCTTTTTCGCGCCGGTCTCGTTCTCGTAGTGCGGCGCGAGGCCACTATGCTGCAGTACGTGCTCGACGACTTCCGGCAGCGGCAGGCCGCGCGTGTCGTGCCTCAGCATCTCGATCAGGCCCACGAACAGCGCAGTCTTGCCGCCCGCACGGGCCGCGGCATCCCACAGCGTGGTGTTGTTCGTGCGTGCGCTTTGCTGCAGTTGCTCTATGCTGCGGGCGCCTACGCCGCGCGCGGGAAAATTGATGATGCGCAGCAGCGCGTTGTCGTCATCGGTGTTTTCCATCAGCCGCAGATAGGCCAGCGCATGCTTGATCTCCTGGCGTTCGAAGAAGCGCAAGCCGCCGTATACGCGGTACGCCAGCCCGGCCGAAATCAGTGCATGCTCCAGCACGCGCGACTGGGCATTGGAGCGATAGAGCAGCGCAATCTCCGACAGGCGCACCCCCTCGTGCTGCAACTGCCGGATTTCCTCCGCGATGAAGCGCGCCTCTTCCGCATCGGTGGGCGCCTCGTACACGCGCAGCGGCTCGCCCTTGGTCTCGGCCGTCCACAGGTTCTTGCCCAGCCGTTCGCGGTTCTTTGCGATCAGCGCGTTCGCCGCATCCAGGATGTTGCCCAGCGAGCGGTAATTCTGCTCCAGCTTGATCACGTCCTCGATCTGGAAATCGCGCATCAGCTCCTGCATATTGCCCACATTCGCGCCGCGAAAAGCATAAATAGACTGGTCGTCGTCACCCACGGCGAAGATCGCGTTGTCCTTGCCTGCGAGCAGCCTTAGCCAGCGGTACTGCAACGGGTTGGTGTCCTGGAACTCGTCCACGAGAATGTGCCGGAAGCGCGCCTGATAGTGCTCGCGCAGCGCGTCGTTGCGCGCGAGCAGCTCGTAGCAGCGCAGCAGCAGTTCGCCGAAATCCACTACGCCTTCGCGCTGGCATTGCGCGTCGTATTCGGCGAAGATTTCCACCTTGCGCCGGGTATAGGGATCGTATGCCTCCACATCGGAAGCGCGCAGTCCCTGCTCCTTGCTGCCGCTGATGAACCACTGCACTTCGCGCGGGGGGAACTTCTCTTCATCGACGTTCAGGCCCTTCATCACCCGCTTGATTGCGGAAAGCTGATCCGCCGAATCGAGAATCTGAAAGGTCTGCGGCAGATTGGCCTCGCGGTAGTGCGCGCGCAGCATGCGATTGCACAGCCCGTGGAAGGTGCCTATCCACATGCCACGGGTATTGATCGGGAGCATGGCGGCGAGCCGGGTGAGCATCTCGCGCGCGGCCTTGTTGGTGAAGGTTACGGCAAGGATGCCGTGCGGGCTGACGGCGCCCGTAGAGATGAGCCAGGCAATGCGCGTGGTCAGTACGCGGGTCTTGCCGCTGCCGGCCCCCGCCAGGATCAGGGCAGAGCGGGCGGGCAATTCGACCGCCGCGCGTTGTTCGGGATTCAGGCCGGTGAGCAGGGAAACGTTCATCCTGCAATTATCCCACACTCATGCTCCCAAATCGCGGTGACGCAGCGGCCACCGCCGCTGAATCACGCAAAAATGGGGGCCCGGCGCCGTGCGCCGGGCAAGAGCTGCCGGCTCTCAGGCGGACTCGGCGGCCGGCCGCGGCGACATCAGCCACAGCGCGCCCCCGACCACCGCCATGCCGATGCGGATGCCCCAGCCCACGGTGGAGCCCCAATGGTCTATCCACTCCAGGATGATGAATTGCATGTTCAGAAAGTACAGAACAATGGCGCCTGCACCGAAGAAAAACAGCGTACTTCCCAGTTGCCTCATGATATTCCCCTTTGTAAAGTTGCGGCGCACTGCAAGTGCCGGGGCTCGTCGCCCGCGCCTGCCTCCCTGGCCGGGTCGGCACCATCCCCGACCGAAAACCATGCTAGTGTAGCTGGTGTAAAATATCAAGTTGATTTGACGACCCAAATTGCAGAGCCGGACGCGGCCGCAGCGGTCAGGGAGGGCAAAATGGACAACACGCAATTCGAATCATTGATCTTGCGGCTGGAAAAGGTCGCACGGGACAGTCCCAAGCGCTACCTTGCCTCCGTGCTCGGCGTCGCCATGCTCGGCTTCGGCGTGCTGGCACTCGCCATCCTTTACGCGCTGGCGCCCGCCGCGCTGCTGGCGGGCCTCGCCGTCGTGGTGGTGCTCACCGGCGGCAAGGCGCTGCTGCTCCTGCTCACGCTGGGCAAGCTGCTGCTGGTGCTGGTGATTCCCGCGTGGCTGATGATCAAGTCATCGGTGCAAATGCTGTTCGCCCGCTTTCCCCGGCCCGCGGGCCGCGCGCTGCAGCCCAGCGAGGCCCCCGCCCTGTTTGCGCGCCTGAACGAATTGCGCGCGCGCATGCGCGGTCCGCGTATCCACCATGTTCTGCTCACCGACGAACTGAACGCCGCCATCGTCCAGCACCCGCGCTTTGGCCTGTTCGGCTGGGAGGAAAACTACCTCATCCTGGGCTTCCAGTACCTGCAGATCATGAGTGAACAGGAGGCGCTTTCCGTCGTCGCCCACGAATACGGCCATCTTGCGGGCCAGCATTCCCGCCTGGGCGGCTTCATCTACCGCTTCCGCAGCGCCTGGGGGCGCATGCAAGCCCTCTCCGACCAATGGACCGACCGGGGCTCGCGCGCCGTCTCCCGCCTGTTTCACTGGTATGCGCCGTACTTCAACGCCTACACTTTTGTGCTTGCGCGCCAGAACGAATACATCGCCGACCGCACGGCCGCCGAAGTGGCCGGCGCGGATAACGCGGCCAACGCGCTCATGCGTGGCGCCATCGCCGCGCAGTTTGAAGATGAGGTGTTCTGGCCGGCCGTCGATCGCATGGTGGCAGACCATCCCCGGCCCATTGCGGACCGCGCGGCGCTGTGGACCAAGACTATCGCGGAACGCCTGGACGAACCCGCCCGGCTGCGCTATCTGGAAGCTGCACGCGACGCGCGCACCGGCTACCTGGATACCCACCCCGCGCTTGCGGACCGGTTGCGCGCAATCGGGATCACCGCCGATGCGGAAGCCGCCCGCCAGCTGACGCCGCCGGCGCGGGCCGCCGCCGACGCCTGGCTGGGTGGCGCGCTACCCGCCATACAGGCCGAATTCGACCTGGCGTGGCAAGCGCACGCCGGGGACTACTGGGAGCAAAGACATCAACAGCTCGAGGAATGCCGCGCCGGTCTGGCCGAACTGCAGCGCAAGCCGGAGCTGACGCCCGACGAACGCTGGCAGGCCATCAAATACACGCGCGATCTCGACCCCGGGGCGGACCTGATGCCGCAGCTCGATGAACTGTTGCGCATACAGCCGGACCATGCGCCGGCCCTGCACCGCCGTGCCTTGATCCTGCTGGCACGCAGCGACGAAGCCGGGATAGCCGATCTTGAGCGCCTGATGGAAAGGGATCCGGAGGCGACGCTCGATGCCTGTGAGGCAGCCTGGCAGTATTACCGCGAGCGCGACCCCGAGCGGGCCGATCAGTATCGCGCCCGCTGGATCGCGCGCGCCGACCACGAGGAAGACGTGGCGAACGAATTGCGCACCTTGCCGCCGGATGCCACGCTCGAGCCCCACAATCTGGATGACGCCGCAGTGGCGCAGATCCGCGAGATCGTGGAACGATATGGCAAGCACGTGAAGCGCGCCTACCTGCTGCGCCGCGTGCTGAAAGCCGATTCCGCGCTGGGCGACTACGTGCTGGCGTTCGAGACCGCCGGCTTCCGCCAGGCCGAAAAAGGCCAGGAGACGGTCAAGGCGCTGGCGGCGCAGAAATTTCCCGCGGCCACCTTCCTCGTGCCGCTTGCGTCGAAGACGTACAAGATTTTCCGCTACCGCATCGGTGATCTGGGCATCGAGCCGCTCTACGTCCGCTGAACGCGGCGGCGTATGCTGCCCGCGGACGCAAAAAAAGGGAAGCACTCGGCTTCCCTTCTTCACGTGCCGCGCCCGCGCAGCGGGCCGGGCTTACGCCTTCTTCTTTTCGATCATGTCGTGGATGATCGGCCCCAGGATAACTTCCAGGGTGAACACCAGCTTGCCGCCGGGCACCACGAGGGTGTTGGGACGCGACATGAAGGACCCCTGGATCATGTTCAGGTAATACTGGAAATCCACGCCCTTGGGATCGCGGAAGCGCACGACCACAAAGCTCTCGTCCGGTGTCGGAATATCGCGGGCGATGAACGGGTTGGAAGTGTCCACCGTCGGCACGCGCTGGAAGTTGATGTGGGTCCGCGAGAACTGCGGCGTGATATGGTTGATGTAGTCCGGCATGCGGCGCAGGATGGTGTCCACGGTCGCCTCGGCGGAGTAGCCGCGCTCGGCCGCATCGCGGTGTATCTTCTGGATCCACTCCAGGTTGACGATGGGCACTACGCCCACGCCAAAGTCCACATAGCGCGTGGTGTCCACGTTCTCGTGTTTCACCAGACCGTGCAGGCCTTCGTAAAACAGCAGGTCGGAGCCGCCCGCAATGTCTTCCCACGGCGTAAACTGACCGGGGTTGAGGGAAGTGCCGAAATGGGCGTTATGCTCCTTGGCTTCCGCGTCGGAGTGGATGTAATAGCGGCGCTTGCACACGCCGGTTTCGCCGTAGACCTTGAATGTCTCCTCGATCTTGCCGAAATGGTTGGCCTCCGGGCCAAAGTGGCTGAACGAATGGTTGCCGGCCTTTGCCGCCTCGGCTACTGCCGCCCGGAACGCCATGCGGTCCAGGCTGTGCAGGCTGTCGCCCTCGATGATTGCGGCGTGGATATGTTCACGCCGGAAAATGTTCTCGAATGCGCGTTTGACGGTGGTGGTGCCCGCGCCGGACGAACCGGTGACGGCAATCACGGGGTGCTTGCGTGACATGACAAATCTCCTGAACGGTCTACTATAAGAATTCTTAACTTCTTATTTTAACAGAATACCTTTCCGTGCGCGCGACTGTATAATACCCTCCGGACATAACCACACTTGCCTGCAATGCTGATATTCGAACGCTCCCGCCCCGGCCGCCGCAATGGGGCGCAAGCCCCCAGCCATGAACCTGCCGCCAGCGGCATTCCTGCCCACCTGCTGCGCGGCACGCCGCTGTTGCTGCCCGCCGTTTCCGAGATGGACGCGGTGCGTCACTACACCCGTTTGTCGCAAAAGAATTTTTCCATCGACACCCAGTTTTACCCGCTGGGGTCGTGCACCATGAAGCACAACCCGCGGGCATGTGACAACTTGGCCTCTCTGCCGAATTTCCTGGCGCGCCATCCGCTGGCGCCGGATTCCACCGGACAGGGCTTCATGGCCTGCCTGTATGATCTGCAGGAAATCCTCAAGGACGTAACGGGCATGGCGGGTGTATCGCTGACCCCCATGGCCGGCGCCCAGGGCGAATTCGCCGGCATCGCCATGATACGCGCCTACCATGACGCGCGCGCCGACACCGCCCGCCGGGAAATCATCGTACCCGATGCGGCGCACGGCACCAATCCCGCCACCGCTATGATGTGCGGCTACACCGTGAAGGAAATCCCCACCGGCCCGACCGGCGACGTGGATCTTGAAGCCCTGCGCGCGGCCGTTGGCCCGCAGACCGCGGGCCTGATGCTGACCAACCCCTCCACGCTCGGCGTGTTCGAAAAACGCATCCAGGACATCAAGCACATCGTGCACGACGCGGGCGGCCTGCTGTATTACGACGGCGCCAACCTGAATGCGATTCTCGGCCGGGTCAAACCGGGCGACATGGGCTTCGACGTGATCCACATGAACCTGCACAAGACTTTTTCCACCCCGCACGGCGGCGGCGGACCGGGCGCGGGCGCGGTCGGCGTCGCCGAGCGCCTGCTGCCCTTTATGCCCACCCCCCTGGTTGGCAAGGACGGCGATGCGTACCGCTGGCTCGATGAGCAAGACCTGCCGCAGTCCATCGGCCGCCTCTCGGGCTTCATGGGCAACGCCGGCGTTCTGCTGCGCGCCTATGTTTATGCGCGCATGCTGGGCGCCGAAGGCATGCACCGCGTAGCCGATTTCGCCACCCTGAATGCCAACTACCTGATGGCTGAATTGCAGAAGACCGGATACACCGTTGCCTTTCCCGAGCGCCGCGCCAGCCATGAATTCATCGTGTCGGCCAAGGAGCTTAAGGATGCCACCGGCGTCAGCGCCATGGACATCGCCAAGCGCCTGCTGGACAAGGGCTTCCACGCGCCCACCACCTATTTCCCGATGCTGGTGGCCGAGTGCCTGCTGATCGAACCGACCGAGACCGAATCAAAGGAAACGCTGGATGCCTTTGTCGCGGCCATGAGGGAGATCCGCGAAGAAGCGTTACGCGACCCAGCGCTGGTCAAGGGCGCGCCCTACACCCAGCCGGTGCGCCGCCTGGACGACGTCAAGGCCGCGCGCGAGCTGGACCTCACCTGGAAGCCCGCCGCATGATACGCGCCTTGCCGCAGTAGGGCTGGCGATGGAGAACCCGCACAAGAGCAAGGCAGGCCTGCACCGCCTCTGGAACACGTTCTGCTGGTCCGCAGCCGGACTGCGCGCCGCCTACCAGCACGAGGTGGCCTTCCGCCAGGAGACATGGCTTGCCGCCGTGCTCATCCCCCTTGCACTGTTCCTGCCTGCCAGCCACGTCGGCAAGGCGCTGATGATCGCCAGCGTCCTGCTGGTGCTGATGATAGAGTTGCTCAATTCCGCCGTCGAGGCCATCGTCGATCGCGTTTCGCTCGAACCCCACGACCTCTCCAAGCGCGCCAAGGATCTGGGGAGTGCCGCGGTGCTGATTGCCCTGGTGAATGTTGTGGCCGTCTGGGTGCTGGTGCTGTGGCCGCATAAATGACCCACGCTGCCCCCTTGTAGGATATTTATTTTTCGCTACGACACTATGAATACATTGATTTGCGGTTCCATGGCCTACGACACCATCATGGTGTTTCCCGACCAATTCAAGAAGCACATCCTGCCCGAGCAAATCCACATCCTCAATGTCGCTTTCCTGGTGCCCGAGATGCGCCGCGAATACGGCGGTTGCGCCGGCAACATCGCTTACAACCTCGATCTCCTTGGCGGCAAGCCGCTGATCATGGCCACCGTGGGGGACGACTTCCAGCCCTATGCCGAGCGTCTGGATCGCATCGGCCTCTCGCAGGCGCACATCCGCCATGTGCCCGGCCAGTTCACCGGCCAAGCCTTCATCACCACCGATCTCGACGACAACCAGATCACCGCCTTCCATCCCGGTGCGATGGGATTTTCCGAACACAACCACGTCGGCAATGCCAAAGATGTCACCCTTGGCATCGTCTCCCCGGACGGCCGCGCCGGCATGATTCAGCACGCGCGTGAATTTCATGAGGCCGGCATTCCCTTCATCTTCGATCCGGGCCAAGGCCTGCCCATGTTCGATGGCAACGACTTGCTCACCTTCATCGACCAGGCGACCTATGTCACGGTGAACGATTACGAGGCGAAGCTGCTGCAGGAGAAGACCGGGAAGCCGCTCGCGGACCTCGCCAGCCGTGTGCAGGCGCTCATCATGACCCTGGGCGCGGATGGCTCGGTGATTTACGCCGGCGGCAAGGAGATCCGCATTCCCGCCGTCAAACCGGTCGAGGTGCTGGATCCCACCGGTTGCGGCGATGCCTATCGCGCCGGCCTTCTACACGGGATCCAGCAGGGTTGGGACTGGGAGACCACCGGTCGCCTCGCCTCACTCCTCGGTGCGATCAAGATTGCGCATCGCGGCGGGCAGAACCATGTTCCCACCCGCGAAGCGCTGCGCGCGCAGTTCCAGCAGCACTTCGGATACGCCATTACCCTGTAGCGCATGCGAGACTGGACGCCGGTCAGCGATGCCATCACGCGCGCGACGGGCGTCCGCTTCGAGTGCGCGCGCAGCTCGGCGGTCGCCGGCGGCGACATCAACAGCGCCTATCGCCTCGAAGGCAGCGACGGCCGCCGCTATTTCGTCAAGCTGAACGCCGCCGGCAAGCATGCCATGTTCGCCGCCGAGCGCGCAGGCCTCGCCGAAATGGCCGGCACGGAAACCGTGCGCGTGCCCCGGCCTGTCGCCGAAGGGGTCGCCGGTCCGCTGGCATTCCTGGTCCTCGAGTACCTCGAGTTGGGCGGCCGCGGCAATGGACGCCAGTTGGGCGAGCAACTCGCCGCCCTGCACCGCACCACGGCGCCGCAGTTCGGATTCGCGATCGACAACACGATAGGCTCCACGCCCCAGCCGAACGGCTGGATGACGGACTGGATCGCCTTTCTCCGCCAGCGCCGGCTGGGCTTTCAACTGCAACTGGCGGAAAGCAGCGGCTATCGCGGAAAGCTGCAGGAGCGTGGCGCTGTGTTGCTGGAGGCGCTGCCCGCCTTCTTTTCGGGATATGCGCCCACGCCCTCGCTGCTGCACGGCGACCTGTGGGGCGGCAACCATGCCTACCTCAAGGA
This sequence comes from Gallionellaceae bacterium, assembly GCA_035260545.1. GTDB lineage: Bacteria > Pseudomonadota > Gammaproteobacteria > Burkholderiales > Gallionellaceae > DATDDB01. The sequence goes on from DATFUZ010000060.1 coordinate 15,831, forward strand.
CGGCACGCCGGTGATCTTCGATCCCGCGCCCTACTATGGCGACCGCGAGGTTGACCTTGCCATGACTGAACTGTTCGGGGGCTTCGACCCGGATTTTTACAGCGGCTACCGCGCCGGCTTTGCGCTCGACCCAGGCTACCCGGTGCGCAAGACGCTGTACAACCTCTACCACATCCTCAACCATGCCAACCTGTTCGGCGGCGGATATGCCCGCCAGGCGGAGGGCATGATAGACAGGCTGTTGGCGGCAATTCGCTGAGCCTCGTGCCGCGCTGCGGCGCCAGCCGTGCCTTTCACGCCACCTTTGCAGCAGCCTTTGCGGGCAGCGCCACGCGCCGCTTTTCAGGGAACACTATGCCGAATGTGCTGCCCCGGCCTTCCTCGCTTTCGATCTCCAGGTGGGCCTGGTGGCGGTTGGCCACGTGCTTGACGATGGCCAGCCCCAGTCCGGTGCCGCCGGTTTCGCGCGATCGGCTGCGGTCCACGCGGTAGAAGCGCTCGGTGATGCGCGGCAGGTGCTGCGGGGAGATGCCGATGCCGCTGTCCTGCACGCTGAATACGGGCTGCCCGTCCTGTTCATACCAGCGCAATATGATCGTGCCTCCGACCGGCGTGTAGCGGATGGCATTGGATACCAGGTTGCTGAAGGCGCTGTGCAACTCGCGCGTATTGCCGCTGAGTCCGAAGCTGCTTTCCAGTTTCAGCTCCAGGGCATGGCGCTGGTTGCTGAGCGAGGCGCCTTCCTGCTGCAGCGTCTTCATCAGCCGCGGCACGTCCACCGTCTCCTCCTGCAGGGTGTTCATGTCGTTCTCCAGCGTCGAAAGCGTCAGCAGGTCGTCCACCAGGTGGTTCATACGATAGGTCTGCTCGCTCATTAGCCGCAGGGCATGGCGCGCCATGTCGTTTTCGAGGTTGGGCATGTCCGCCAGGGTTTCGATGAAGCCGTTCACCACCGTCAGCGGCGTGCGCAGCTCATGCGAAACATTGGCCACGAAGTCGCGGCGCATCGCCTCCGCACGCTCGTAATGGGTGATGTCGCGGCTGATCAGCAGCTTGCGGTTCTTGCCATAGGCGACGATCTTGATCGACAGCACCATCTGGCTGTCCAGTCGCGAGCCGCGCAGCACCAGAGGCTGTTCGAACGACTGCTTTTCCAGATAGCCGATGAATTCCGGCTGGCGCGCCAGGTAGGTGATCTGCTGGCCCGCATCGCGCTCGTGATCGAGGCCGAAATGCTGCTCCGCCAGAGGATTGCACCACTCGATATGGTCCGTGTCGTCCAGGATGACTACACCCTCGGGCAGGGCCGAGGTCGCTTCCTGCATCTCCTGCAGCGCCGCGATGCGCCGTTCGCGGTCGCGCACCTGGGTCTTGACCATCTTGTTCAGCCGGGAAAAGATGTCGCCCCACGCGCCCATGCCCTCGGGTGCGGGCCCGATCTCCGGATCCTCCAGCCAGCGCTCGAGCGCCGTGAGGTAGCGCAAATACATCAGCACCAGGGCAAGCAGCCCCGCGCCCAGCAGCAGCAACGCCGTGACGGGGCCGAACGCCGCCCACGCCGCCAGGCCCGGCAGCGCCAGCAATAGCAGCAGTAACAGCGTGCGTGGCCAGAAACCAGTCACCGGAACATCCCTAGAATAGAGGTAATTTTGCCGGGATTATACGATGGGCCGCGCCGTGAACAAACCCGCAACGCTGAGGGTTATTCGGCGGCGGCGAAGCGGTAGCCGCTGCCGCGCACGGTCTGGACCATGCTGTCCAGGCCGGATGGTTCCAGTGCCTGGCGCAGGCGCCGGATGTGGACATCAACGGTGCGCTCCTCGACGAACACATGGTCGCCCCAGACCTGGTCCAGCAGCTGCGAGCGGCTGTATACGCGCTCGGTATGGGTCATGAAGAAGTGCAGCAGGCGGAATTCCGTCGGCCCAAGGTCGAGATTGTGGCCATTGGCCGTCACGCGGTGGGTGGTGGGCGCCAGCGACAACCCCCCCACGGTCACCGTTTCCTCGCTCATTTCTGGCGCGCGCCGCCGCAGCACCGCGCGAATGCGCGCCAGCAGCTCGCGGGGGGAGAACGGTTTGGTGATGTAATCGTCGGCGCCCGACTCAAGCCCCATGATCTTGTCGCGCTCCTCGGTGCGTGCCGTCAGCATGATGATGGGCACATTCTTGGTGCGCGGATCGGCGCGCCAGCGCTTGGCCAGCTCGATGCCGCCTATGCCGGGCAGCATCCAGTCGAGCAGGATCAGGTCGGGAAGTTCGCGGTTCACGTGCTCCAGCGCGCTCGTCGCGTCCTCAGCCTGTATGGCCTGGTAACCGCACTGCCGGACGTTGAACGCCAGCAATTCCTGAATAGCCGGCTCATCCTCTACCAGCAGTATTTTGGCTGTCATGTCAGATTCTGCCCTTGCATATGAATGTCATATTGCGATGATATGAGCAGTTTGTGACAGATATATTACAACTTTCAGGGATTGGGGTGGTGACGTACTCCCTCTGCCACATGCTCCGTGTGGCTGGCCGCGCGGTGGTGCAGCGCGGCGTGCGCGGGCTCCTCCGGGAGTGCGCTGCCCAGCAAATTGGGCGCAAGCGAGCCCGCGATCATGCCGAACATGCTGGCGAACATGCCGGCAAAATGCGCCGGCACGTAAGGATCGTCGGAACCGAAAATCGAAATCCCCAGCCAAACCGCGAGTCCGCAGAAGATCGAAACCAGCGCGCCCTGCCTGGTTGCGCGCTTCCAGTACACGCCGGCCACCAGCGGCACGAAGGCCATCACCAGCGTGATCTGGTAGGCGTCCTCGACCATGCCGAAAATACCGGTCTTGGACTGCATGGCGTACAGCGTAACCAGGATGGTGAAGCTCACCGTCACGCCGCGCATCAGGTGCAGCATGCCGCGGTCGGAGATCCGGTGCGCGATCATCGGCTTCAGGATGTTCTCGCTGAACGTCACCGACGGCGCGAGCAGCGTTGCCGAGGCGCAGCTCTTGATGGCGGAGAGCAGGGCGCCGAAGAACATCACCTGTGCAAACAGCGGCGCATGGGTCAGCACCAGTTCCGGCAGAATGCGCTGCGTGGCCTTGGGATCGTTCGCGCTCAGGTAGCCTGCAACCATGTGCGGGTCGATCAGCGTGGCGGAATAGGCCAGGAACATCGGCACGAAGGCAAATATGAAGTAGAGCACACCGCCGGCCACCGATGCCCACACTGCGATCTTCTCCGTCTTCGCCGACTGCACGCGCTGGAACACGTCCTGCTGCGGAATGGAGCCGAACATCATCGTCACCCAGGCTGCCGCGAAGGCGATGACCTCCTTGAGGTCAAGAGCGGGCCAGAAGTGGAATTTTCCCTGCTGCGCCGCCTGCTCGACGACCGCGCTCACGCCGCCGACCTGGCCACTGATCTCGTGGCCGATGAACAGCATGCCCAGCACGATGATGATCATCTGCAGGAAGTCGGTGATCGCGACCGCCCACATCCCGCCGAACATGGTGTAGACCAGGATGGTCGCGGAGCCTATCCACATGCCGCCCACGGTGCTGATCTCGCCGTTCGACACGATGTTGAACACCAGCCCCAGCGCGCTGATCTGCGCGCCCACCCAGCCGAGGTAGGAGATCACGATGGCGAGGGTGGTCAGCACCTCCACCGCGCGCCCGAATTTCTTCTTGTAGAAATCGCCTATGGTCAGCAGATTCATGCGGTACAGCGGCGCCGCGAAGAACAGGCCCACCAGGATGAGGCACATCGAGGCGCCGAAGGGATCGGCCACCACGCCGTGCAGGCCTTCCTTGAGGAAGGTGGCCGGGATGCCCAGCACCGTCTCCGAACCGAACCAGGTCGCAAACACGGTCGCGGTGACCATGTAGAATGGCAGGTGGCGGCCGGCGACGGCGAAATCCTTGGTGTTATGCACCCGCGTGGCGGCATACAGCCCGATGCCAACCGAAATCGCCCAGTAGGCGATCACAAACCAGAGCAGCATGATTCAATCCAGAAAAAAGGCCATGCGAACGGCGCGATTGTAGCGCCGTTGGCGCAGGGGCGCACGCCGAAAAAAGCGGGTCTGGCGCCCCCGTGATCCGCCGCCAAAAACAAAAACGCCCCGGGGGCCCGGGGCGCTTTGCGTGAACAGGAAGCCCGGAAGCCGGCTTACAGTTCCTTGGCGTGCGCGGCCAGGTATTTCGCCACACCGTCCGGAGAGGCGTTCATGCCGGCATCGCCCTTGTTCCAGCCAGCCGGGCACACTTCGCCGTGCTCTTCGGTGAACTGCAATGCATCCACCATGCGGATCATTTCGTCGATGTTGCGGCCCAAAGGCAGATCGTTCACCACCTGATGGCGCACCACGCCTCCCTTGTCGATCAGGAAGGAGCCACGGAAAGCCACGCCGCCTTCGGACTCGACGTCATAGGCCTTGCAGATCTCGTGTTTCACATCGGCAACCATGGTGTAGCCGACCTTGCCGATGCCGCCCTTGTCCACCGGGGTGTTCTTCCACGCCAGATGAGTGAACTGCGAGTCGATCGACACGCCGAACACCTCCACGTTGCGCTTCTTGAACTCTTCCAGGCGGTGATCGAAGGCGATCAGCTCGGAGGGGCACACGAAAGTGAAGTCCAGGGGGTAGAAAAACACCACCGCATACTTGCCCTTGGAGGCGGCGGAAAAGGTGATGTCCTTGATTTCATTATTGCCAAGCACCGCAGTTGCGGTGAAATCGGGTGCGGTCTTGCCAACCAGTACGGCCATAGTTTTCTCCTTATTCTGACTAAAATGCTAGGCTTTCAAATTTAACCAGCTTAAACCCTGATGTCAACTAATAATACCCGGCCACGCGCCTATTGTACGATTTCCCCTATGCCTTGATTGACCGAAGTACGGTGCAGCTGGGAATAGACGCCGTTCTTCGCCAGCAACTCGGCATGGGTGCCGGACTCGACGATGCGCCCGCCCTGCAACACCACAATCCGGTCCGCCTTTTCGATGGTGGACAGGCGGTGGGCGATGATCAGCGTGGTCCGTCCGCGCATGAGGGTGTCAAGCGCAGCCTGCACGTGGCGCTCGGACTCGGTGTCCAGGGCCGAGGTCGCCTCGTCCAGGATCAGGATGGGCGCATTCTTGAGCAGCGCGCGTGCAATGGCCAGACGCTGGCGCTGGCCGCCGGAAAGGCGCACGCCCTTTTCGCCAATCAGCGTGTTGAAGCCGTCCTCCATTTCCTCGATGAACTCCAGCGCATGCGCCGCCTTTGCCGCCGCGCGGATCTCGGCCTCAGGCACTTCGCGCGCCTGGCCATAGGCAATATTCGCCGCCACCGTATCGTTGAACAGAACCACCTCCTGGCTGACCAGTGAGATGTTCGCGCGCAGGCTGGCCAGGGTGAGCTCCTTCAGGTCGTGTCCGTCCAGGGTGATCTGTCCGCCTGTGGGGGTGTAGAAGCGCGGCACCAGATTGGCCAGCGTGCTCTTGCCGCTGCCCGATTTGCCCACCAGCGCCACGGTCTGTCCCGCGGGTATCGCCAGGTTGATGTCCTGCAGCGTCTTGCGCTCGTCGCTGCTGTAGTAAAACTCCACATGGCTGAATTCCAGGCGTCCCGATGCGCGCCCGATTGCGGTCGTCCCGGTGTCGGTCTCGCTTTCCGAATCCAGCAGGGCGAAGATGCTTTCCGAGGCCGCCAAACCGCGCTGCATGTACTCGCTCACGCCGGTCAGGCGCTTGATGGGCGCGCTCAGCATCCCCATCGCGACCACGAAAGACAAGAAGGCGCCCACCGACAGTTCGCCGCTCCTGGATTGCTGGATCGCGACATAGATGATGGTGGCCAGAGCCATTGCCACGATAAACTGCACGATGGGCACATTGGCAGCGGCGGCCGTCGCCTGCTTCACCGCAAAGCGCCGCACCCAGTTGGCCTGCTCGTGAAAGCGCCGGCCTTCGTAGGCCTGGCCGCCGAACAGCTTGACCACCCTGTTCGCCTGCACGCTCTCCTGGACCACGTGCGTCATATCGCCCATGGCGCGCTGCCCGCTGCGGCTGGTCGACCGCAGGCGGCGGTTGATCACCGTCATCACCACCACGATCAGCGGCGTGACCACGAACGCCAGCAGGGTGAGCTTCCAGTTGTACCATGCCATCACGCCGAGGAGCCCGATCACCACGATCGTGTCGCGAACGGTAACGGTTACCACCTGGGTCGCAGCGCCGGAGACCTGTGTCACATCATAGGTGAGCTTGGAAATCAGGCTGCCGGACACATGGTCGTCGTAGTAGCGCGCCGGCATGGTGAGCAGCTTGGCGAACATGGCATTGCGCAGATCCATCACCACCTTGTTGCCCACCCAGTTGATGGCATAGGTGCCGACGAATGACGCTACGCCGCGCGCGAAAAAGATGACGAGGATGAACACCGGCGTCCAGCGAATGACAAATGCATCCTTGTGTATGAAGGTGCCGTTGATGAAGGGCTTGAGCAAGCCGGCCGCGAGCGGCTCGGTTGCGGCTGACAAAGCCATGCCGGCGATCGATGCGGCGAACATCGGCCAATAGGGTTTCACATAGCGCAGCAGGCGGAGGTAAAGCTGGGTGCTGGTCATCTCACTCATGGCGCGCACTTTAGCAGAAATACGCCTGACGCGCCGGGAACTGGACAGCGGTGCGGCACGCTGCTAGTCTCCGTGCGACACAACTTCCGACCCGCCATGAAGCAGGAATTCCGCATATTTTTGCGCGCGATCCAATACTTTACGCGCATCCCCGTGCCCGCCTACATCGGCCACACCGCCGATCAACTGGGCCAGACCGCGCGTTATCTGCCGCTGGTCGGAGTCATCGTCGGCGCGCTTGCCGCCGTCCTGATGTGGCTGGCCGCCCACTTGCTTCCGCCAGGGATTGCCGTGACGCTGGGCATCGCCGCCGGCATCCTGCTCACGGGGGCGTTCCACGAGGACGGCCTGAGCGACTATGCGGACGCTCTCGGCGGCACCTCCAAGGAGCGCGCCCTCGCCATCATGAAGGACTCGCGCGTCGGCGCCTATGGCGTGATTGCGCTTGTCCTGGTGCTGCTGCTGAAATACCAGACCCTGCTCGCGCTGGCCAGCAAGCACTCCGTCGCCTATGCCGCGTTCGCGCTGGTGGCCGGGCACGCGCTCAGCCGCGCGTTCGCGGTCAGCATCATGGCGACCCTGCCCTACGCGCGCACCGATGCCAGCGCCAAGGCGAAGGCGGTGGTGCAGCCGGCTACACGCGAATTCACTCTGCGCGCTGCTGCCGTCGCCGTGCCGGTGGCTCTGGTGGTGATTGGTGTGCTGATTGCCGCCGGCGCGCATTTCAATTCCCTGGTTGCTGCGCTGGCCATCGCACTCATCATCCGTGTTTACCTGGCGTGGAAATTTGCGCAGCGCCTGGGCGGCTACACCGGCGATTGTCTGGGCGCTGTCCAGCAGCTCACCGAACTCGGCTTTTACCTGGGGTTGCTCGCCGCACTTTGAGCACTGCCCGCATGCCGCGCGCGCTCACCCTCATCCGCCACACCACGCCCGCCATCGCGGCGGGCACCTGCTACGGCCAGATGGACGTGGGCCTGGGCGCGGGCTTTGCGCAGGAAGCCGCAAAGACACTGGGGTGGATGGAACAGGCCGACCTCATTCTCAGCTCGCCGCTGACGCGCACAGCCACGCTTGCCGAATATCTTGCCCGCGCCCAGGGCGCCGAGTTGCGCTTCGACGGCCGGCTGATCGAAATGCATTTCGGCGCCTGGGAAGGTCAGGCATGGGACGCCATCGCACGCGACGAACTCGATGCCTGGTCGGCGGACCTCATGGGCTATGCGCCGCCGGGCGGCGAGCCCGCAAGCGCCCTGATGGAGCGCACGCAGGCGCTGCTGGAGGACATTGCGCGCCTGCCGTACGCGCATATCGCTCTCGTGGCCCATGCCGGGCCGCTGCGCGCCATCCTCGCGCATCTGGCGGGCATTCCCCTGGCGCAGACGCTGGGCTGGGACCTGCCTTTCGGTACCGTGATCGGCGCCAGATATTAGCCGCCCACGGCCGTTCGTCACAGCTTCTCCGATACCGCTGCCTCCGCGAAGGTCGCCATGCCGTTATGCAGCGCACACGCCGCGCGCAGCAGCGGCAGCGCCACCGCCGCGCCGCTGCCTTCGCCCAGCCGCATGCCCAGATCGAGCAGCGGCCGCGCCTTGAGGGCCGCAAGCACCGCCGCATGTCCCGGTTCGGCGGATCCGTGGGAGTAGATCAACCAGTCCGCGCACGCGGGCGCGATGCGCGTCGCGGCCAGCGCCGCAGCGGTCGAAATGAAGCCGTCCACCAGCACCGGCAGCCCGCGCTGCGCGCAGGTCAGATACGCGCCCACGAGCGCCGCGATCTCGAAACCGCCCAGGCGGCGCAGGCACTCCATGGGTTCGCGCAGGTAGGCCGCGTGCAGTTCCAGCGCGCGCGCCAGCACGGCAATCTTGTGGGTCACGCCTGCGTGATCCAGTCCGGTGCCCGGCCCGGCCAGCACCACCGGCGAGGCGCGCAGCAGCGCACAGCCGAGCGCTGAAGCCGCGGTAGTGTTGGCGATGCCCATTTCGCCGCCGATATAGATCTGCGCGCCGTTTTCGACTGCGCGCAGTACGCTGTCGCGCCCGGCCTGCAGCGCCTGCGCCAGCTGCTGTTCCGTCATCGCCGGTTCGGCCGCGAGGTTCGCCGTGGCAGGCGCGATCCACGCCCGCACCACAGCGGGCAATTCCCCGGGATCGTTCACTGTGCCCAGGTTAACCACCTCAAGCCGTGCGCCCCAGGTGCGCGCGAGCACGCTGATCGCGGCTCCTCCGCGCGCGAAATTCTTCACCATCTCGCCGGTCACGGCCTGCGGAAATGCCGACACGTTTTCCGCGGCAACGCCGTGGTCGGCCGCGAATACCGCGATCGCCGCCTTATCCACGGCGGGGCGCTCCACGCCTTGCATCGCCGCCAGACGCACCGCAAGCGCCTCCAGCGTCCCCAGCGCGCCCGGCGGCTTGGTGAGTTCGCCTTGCCGGGCGAGCGCCCGGCCTTCCATGTCGCGGTTGAAAGGCTTGATCGGCTCGGAAATCCACTCGACTATCATTTCGTTCCTTTCAGGGTCAGGGGCAGTCCCGCCACGGTCAGCAGGACGGTATCGCAAATTGTGGCCAGTTCCTGGTGCAGCCAGCCGGCCTCGTCGCAGAAGCGGCGCGTGAGTTCGCCCAGGGGTACGATGCCCATCCCGGTCTCGTTGCCGACCAAGACGATTTGCCCCGGCAGTTCGGGAAGCGCGGCCAGCAGGTGGGCGCGCTCGCGCGCAAACATGCCGCCGTCGGCATGCAGCAGCAGGTTCGTAAGCCACAGGGTGAGGCAGTCCACAATCAGGCAGCGGTCTGGCGCGGCGTGCTCACGGAGCGCAGCGCCCAGCGCCAGCGGTTCTTCCACCGTGCGCCAGCCGGCCGGCCGCCGAGCCCGATGCATGGCTATGCGTGCGCCCATCTCGTCGTCCTGTGCGTCGGCCGTGGCGAAATACACCACGTCCAGCCCGCTGCTCACAGCCAATTCCTCCGCGAGGCGGCTTTTGCCGGAGCGCGCGCCGCCCAGGATCAGCGTGCGCATGCCGCGTCCTCGCCGAGTTTGAACAGCGCGCGCAGGCGTCCGGTGTCCAAGTGCCGTTCTACCGCGTCGGCGAGCCGCTCCAGGGTGGCCTCGCGCAATGCGTCGTGATCGTGCGTAGCCGCATTCGTGATCCCGGCCCAGCGTAGCAGCGCGGCACAGGCCTCCGGTGCATCGAACAGGCCGTGCAAATACGTCCCGAGTATCTGACCATCCGCGCTGATCGCCCCGTCCGGTCCGTGCCCAAGTTGCGCCGCCGGCCGGTCCAGCGCAGGGCCTGTACTCACGCCGGCGTGAATCTCGTACCCGCCAACCGCTGCGCCGTCCAGCGCGAGCCGGCCTGTGCAATTGCGCAACTGCTTCTCGGCGCCCAGTGTGGTCTCCATTTCCAGCCAGCCCAGTCCGGGGCTGCTGCCGGCGGCGCCTTCGATGGCCAGCGGGTCGTGAATGGCTTGCCCCAGCATCTGGAAACCGCCGCAAATGCCGATTACCTTTCCGCGATAGCGCAGATGGTGCGCCAAGTGCCTGTCCCAGCCGCGCATGCGCAGAAATTGCAGGTCGCCGCGCACATTCTTGGAGCCGGGCAGAATGATGAGGTCCGCCGCCGGCGGGACTTCGTGCTCCCCGACGAATCGGAGATCGACCTGCGGATTGCTGCGCAAGGCGTCGAAATCGGTGTGATTGCTCATGCGCGGCAGCACAGGCACGATCACGCGCAGCCTCGCCGCTTCGGCAACGATGCCGGCAGGCGCCGCTGGCAGCGCATCCTCAGCGTCCAGGTGCAGGCCGTGGAGATAGGGCAGCACACCCAGCACCGGCTTGCCGGTCTCGCGCGCCAGCCACTCCAGCCCCGGTTCGAGCAAGGCGAGGTCGCCCCGAAAGCGGTTTACTACGAGGCCCGCGATGCGCGTACGTTCCGATTCCGAAAGCAGCGCCAGCGTCCCCACTATATGCGCGAACATGCCCCCGCGGTCGATGTCGGCGATGAGGATCACCGGGCAATCGACGGCGTCCGCAAACCCCATGTTCGCGATGTCGTGCGCGCGCAGGTTGACCTCAGCCGGCGACCCGGCGCCCTCGCTGACGATCGCCTCATAATGGCGAGACAGCCGCTCGTGCGATTGCAGCACCGCATCGCGTGCAACGCGTTTGTAATCATGAAAGATTGCGGCATCCATATTGCCCACGGCGCGTCCCTGCACGATCACTTGCGCCCCCACTTCGGAATTGGGTTTGAGCAGAACGGGATTCATGTCGCTATGCGGCGCAATGCGGCAGGCCGCGGCCTGCACCGCCTGGGCGCGCCCGATCTCGCCGCCGTCGGCAGTGACTGCGCTGTTCAGCGCCATGTTCTGCGGCTTGAACGGCGCGACGCGCACGCCCTGACGCGTCAGCCAGCGACAAAGCGCCGTCACCAGCAGGCTTTTGCCTGCATCGGATGTGGTGCCCTGCACCATCAGCGTCGCGGCCGTCATCATTCCTGCAGCGCCTGCTCCAGCCGTTGCCAGTCAGCTTCTGTGCCGGGGAGGCCGAAGCGCACGCTGCCCGTCTCGGGAAACCAGCGCGTCAGGATGGCGGCCTCGGCCAGCCGCCGGTGCAAGCCTTCGGCTTCGCCGGTGACCACCCACTGGAACAGCGCGCAACCGCCGGCAGGCGGCAGCCCAGCCGCGCGCAGCAGCCCGGCGAGGCGCACGCTGTCGGCAAGCAGGCGCTGCCTTGTGGCAACCTGCCATGCGCGGTCGCGCAACGCCGCCTCGGCCGCCCGTCGCGACGGGCCGGCCACCGTCCATGGACCCAGCAACTCGCGCAAGGCCAAGCGCAGCGGCGCAGCAGCCAGCATGAACCCCACGCGCGCTCCCGCCAGCCCAAAAAACTTCCCCAGCGAACGAAGCACGATCAAGCCGGGCGGCATGTCCGCCTGCGCGAGGCTGGCAGCGGGCGCTGGGTCGATAAAAGCCTCGTCCACCACCAGCCAGCCGCCGCGAGCCGCGAGCCGCCCGTGCCAGTCCCGCAACGCGTCGCGCGAAAAGCGCGCGCCGTTCGGGTTGTTCGGGTGCATCAGCACCAGTGCGGAAAGATTGTCGAGGCGGGCGTTGATCTGTTCCGCCGTTAGCGGCACGACATCGTGCCCGGCGGCGTGCCAGGCGCGCGCGTGCTCCGCATAACCGGGGTAGAGCACGCCCGCGCGGCCTGGCGCGCGCAGGCGTGGCAACGCCTGGATCGCGGCCTGTGAACCGGCCACCGCCAGCAGATCCGTCGTACCGTAGTAATCCGCCGCTGCCTGTTCCAGCCCATCCTCCTCCTGCGGCAAGCGCCCCCAGTCCTCAGACGCAGCCGGCGGCACGGGGTAAGGGGCCGGGTTGATTCCCGTGGAAAGATCCAGCCAGGCCGCCTCGGCTATGCCGTAGCGGACTGATGCGGCCCTGCGGTTTCCGCCGTGCTCAAGCATGCGCGGCCACCCCCGCCAGCGTAAGCAGCCCCACCCACAACCATGCGCCGCGCTCCACCAGCGCAACGGCCCGCCCTATATCCGCCGCGCGCGGCGCACGGCCCGCGCCCAGCACGGGCCGCTCTTCCATTGCGCCGTGATAGTGCGCGGGCCCGCCCAGGACCAGCTGCAGGCTGCCCGCCCCGCTTGCCATCACGGGCCCGGCATTGGGGCTCGACCAGGCGCGCGCCTGGCCTTTCCAGCAGCGTATGGCGGATCTGACATTGCCCAGCGCAGCGTAGCTCAGCGCAGTCAGCCGGGCCGGAAGGAAATTGAGCACATCGTCCAGCCTGGCCGCCGCCCAGCCGAAGCGGCGATAGCGCGGCGTGCGATAACCCCACATCGCATCCAGGGTGTTCGCCAGGCGATATAGCGCCGCGCCGGGCGCCCCCAGCAGGGCGAACCAGAACAGGGCGCCAAATACCGCGTCATTGCCGTTTTCAAGCACCGATTCCACACCTGCACGGGCCACGCTTTCGGCCTCCATGTCTTGCGTGTCGCGGCTGACGATCTCGCTCACTCGCGCGCGCGCGGCCGCCAGGTCGCCGGCGTACAGCGCCTGCTCAACCCGTAGCGCGTGTTCGCGCAGGCTTTGCAGGCCCAGCGCGAAATACAGCACCACGACATCGATGACGGGCCGCAGCGCCGGCTGCCGCCATAGCGCGATTGTCAGCGTCAGGAAGGGAGCGAGCGCGAGTGCCCACGCCAGCACGCCGCGTGCTCGCAGCCAGCCGCCACTATTGAATCTGCGCTCGAGCCGGGCGGCGTAGAGTCCGAAGCCGACCAGCGGATGCCAGTGCCTAGGCTCGCCGAGGAGCCGGTCGAGCAGCAACGCGCACCCCATGGAGAACGCCGCATGCAGTGCGGTATATGCCATCGCCGTGACTCCGGCAGCGGCCCGCCAAGGCGGGCCTTGCCGCACTCAGGAAGCGGAGTGGGAAGCGGAGCGGTGGCCTCCCGCCAGCGCCATGTGGATCAGCGCAGCTGCGCTGAGGTAGAGCGCAACGCCACCGAGATCGCCGGGAAAATATGCGACCAAACGCGCGCCGAATTCAGACAGGTGCGTGTCGGCAAAACGGCCGCCGAGAAAATAGAAACTGCCGCTGGAAATCAGTTCGCAAACGAAAGTCCCAACAAAGGCGGCTGCGGCAAACCGGGGCAGATTGTGCGCCGAGGCCTTGAAATGCTGTGCGCTCAGGCGCCCGGCATACCACAGCGCCGCATAGGCGGGCGCGAGGAAGACGTATGCCGGTGTCACGCAAAAGCTGCTGGCGCCCCACTGGGTGATGGCCACATAATCAATGAGGGCGGCTTGCGCCAGAAACAGCGGCAGCAGCGCGCGCTGCCGGAGATAGAAGCCCAGCAGGAAGAAGATCGCCCACGACGCATCCGGCAGGTGGGTGGGCGAAATGAAATGATTGCCGCGCGTCGCCCACATCAGGACGGACAGTGCGCCCGCAAGCCCCAGGGTGCCGTATCTGGAAAGAAGCGTGTTCATGGTGTCTCCTTGTTTTTCATGATTCCGTCGTGCGCGGAAGGCGATGCCCGTCTTCCGCGCATTTTACTCCTTATTGCCGGTAATTGATGCCGACGAAGAACGTGGGCCCGAGGTAATTGTAACCATAAGCCGCGGCGTTATTCTGGTTGGTCAGATTGTCCCCTCGCAGCACCAGGCTTGTCGCCTTGCCGAGCGCGTAGGTACCGGTCACTCCGAACACGTCGTAGGCAGGGAGGGTCCGGGTATTGCTCGCGTCCGGCCGCGTGCCGCTGTGCTGCCACTCCACACCGGCGTCGAGTTTGCCGAAGTGGTGCGTTACACCCAAGCTGCCATGCACCCTGGCGCGGCGATCCAGTTGCACGCCTGTTAAGGCGTCGTGCGGATTCTGGTCGGTCCACGCAGCCTTCACGCCGGTGTCTCCAAAGCGACCGTCGTAGCTCAGTTCCACCCCGCTGATGCGTGCGCTGTCGACGTTCAGCGCGCGGTAGATGTAGTTCACCGGGTCGACGAGCACCGGGTTGATGAGGTCAGCGATCCGGTTGTCGAAATACACCATATCCACCTGCTGCATGCCGGCGTGGTAATGCAGGCCCGCCTCCATGTTGCGCGAATGCTCGGGCCGCACCGCCGGATTGCCGTAGTTCGGGTAATACAGGTCATTGAAGGTCGGCGCCTTGAACGCAGTGCTGTAACTGGCCGTTGCGCGCCACGCATCGTTGAAGGAATAACCGTAGCCCGTCAGCCAGGTGTTCACGTTGCCGTATTGCGAATTGCGGTCTTGCCGCAGGTTCAGTTGGAGTTCATGCGCGCCAAACTGACCCGTATAACCGGCGTACACACTGTTGATCGTGCGCGCCGTTACCGCATAGCCCGGCGTGATGTCGGTGGAAACCTGCTCGCGCAATGACTCTGCCCCCAGCACCAGCTGCTGCCCGGCGCTCACGTCCAGCGTGTTCTGCCAGCCCAGCTGGTTGCTCGCCGTCTGGAACAGCGAACTCGGACTGCCAAAGAAGGCGGTGGGCGCGCCGTTCAGAAAATCCCGGTACTGATCGACACCGTTGGCCACCTGCAGCTTGCTGTGCCAGATGTCACTGATCTGGTCGTCGGATGCGAGCGCCAGCTTCCACATCTGCTCCTTGTTTACGTTCACGTCGGTCGGCAGGCCAAAGCCGCTGTCATACTGGTTGTCGCCATAGCTGCCGAACAGCGAGGCCGACACGCGATGATCCGCGTTGAAGGAATGCCCTAGGCTGGCGCTGACGCTGTTGTTGCGGTAGCCATCGCGGTCCGGATTGGCATTCGGAACCAATACCGGATTCAGCGCCGAAACCCCGTCGGTTTTGAAGCTGGATACCTGCACGGAGAAATCGGTATCACCCTGCGCGCCGCCGATACCGGCGGAAACACGCCGGGTGCCCAGGCTGCCGACACCCACGCTGGCGTTGGCAGCGGGCGCGCCCCGCCCCCGCTTGGTAAAGATCTGGATCACGCCGCCGATGGCGCCGGTGCCATACAGGCTGCTGACATTGCCCCGCACCACCTCGATATGGTCGATCTGGTCCGCCATCAGCTGGTCAATTGCGGTCGTCCCCAAAGTGGCGGAGTCCATACGCACGCCATCCACCAGCACCAGCACTTCGTCGCTGTTGCTCCCCCGCAGATACACGCCGGCGGGCTTGCCGATGCCTCCAGGCTGGGCGATTTCCACCCCGACCACGTCGCGCAGCAGGGTGGGCAGATCGGGCGCATGGGATTTGCGTATGTCCTTGGCGGTGATCACCGTGGTGTCGGCAATCGTCTTGCCGGATTTCTCGGCCGTGCGCGTTGGCGTTTCGACCAGGATTTCCATGGGCTGGTCGGTGCCAGCCGGGGGTTCGTCGGCAAAGCCGGGGGAGGAAGACAAGGCCGCGCCTAGCAGCGCCGCCGCAAACAGTGGGTACTTCATATTAATTTCGTCCTGACAAAGCGTTCCAAGCGTCCCCGTTGGAACATGCACAGCGCATGAATCGCGGCTGCGCGTTGCTCACAAGGGAGGAACTGCTGGCGTTCGACAGGACGGAGCCGTATGGCTCTTCTTGACCGGATGCGCCGCCCGCAGCATCTCCCAACCTCTTGCTTCCAGGCCGGTATCCGGGCTCGCAAGGAATGACTCACCGCCTTCCCATGATTGCTCACAGTGGCATGAATGGTGAGTCCGCACTTGCTTACCGTTGCGGGGGCAGCACAGGCCTTGGAACGACGTTCCGCACCTGATTTCCCGTTTAACCGGGCGCACTTGGCGCACGGCACCTCAAAGCAGCCGCATTCTAGCAAGAACTCGCGCGCCCCTGCCGCCCATTTCCAAACAACTTTCAAAAAAACTTCTTACCGTTTGACTTAAAGGGATTTTTTGGAATATAGTGTCTGCGTGAAGAACGAACTTGACTCGCTGGAACAGAAACTGGGGCAACTGGTGCGCCTGAGCCAGCGCTTGCGCTCGGAAAACCAGAAACTGCGCCAGGCACTGGCGGAGATCGAGAGCAAGCATCGTCAGTGCAATGACAAGGTCAACGCAGCCAAGTCCCGTTTGGAAAAGCTGCTGCTTAACCTGCCGGAAGACGCATGAGCGGCGATAAAGTCCAGACCCTGGAAGTGAAAATCCTGGACCGCGAGCTGCGCGTCGCCTGTCCAGAGGACGAGCGCGCCGAATTGCTCGACGCGGTCGCCTACCTTGACCGGAAAATGCGCGAGATTCGCGACGGCGGCAAGGTGATTTCGGTGGAGCGCATCGCCATCATGGCGGCGCTCAACATCGCCCATGAACTGCTCACCACACGCCTCGGCAGCGGTTTTGACATGGCCGAATTTAAGCGTAGAATGGTTTCCATGGAAGCAACCATCGATGCCACCCTGGCGGAGCAGGATGAGTTGTTTTGAGGTTCACCCTGCGGTGTTCGTCAGGCCCATAATTCTTTGAACCCATAAGCGAATGCTTACGGCTGAGACTCTCAGATGTTACTGTTGTGCGCGTCCCACTGCCGGATGTACCTGATGTAACGAGGAATCGGCCATCCTTGAACCCACGGTTCAGGAGACTGGGTGCAACGGCACAGGCGGGGTTCTTCTTCACAATGCGGCTCCGGCCGCATTTTTCTTTGCGGTGGAGTCTGGAGATGCGATATTGGTTGATGAAGTCCGAGCCTGAGGACTGCAGCATAGACGACCTGGCACAATTGCCGAACCAGACCGTTGCGTGGTACGGCGTGCGCAATTACCAGGCGCGCAATTTCATGCGCGACCAGATGTCCATAGGCGACGGCGTGCTGTTCTATCACTCCAACTGCAAGGAGCCCGGCATCGCGGGCATTGCGCGCGTGGCGAGCCATGCCTATCCCGACGCCACCCAGTTCGAGCGCAAGAGCAAGTATTTCGACCCCAAGGCCACGCAGGAAACGCCGCGCTGGATGAATGTGGACGTGCAACTCGTGAAGAAGATTCCCCTGATTGCGCTGGCGGAACTGCGTCGGCACCCCGAGCTCGAGGGCATGCGCATACTGCAGCGCGGCAACCGCCTGTCCATTACGCCGCTTGACCCGGCGGAGTGGAAATTCATCACCACCCGGCTGGCCGGCTGATGGACGGATTGGCCGCCTACCTGTTGCTGGGTGCGGCTGTCGGCTTCTTTGGTGGACTGTTCGGCATCGGCGGCGGCACATTGCTGGTGCCGGTGCTGCTGTTCCTGTTTACCGCGCGCCACTTCCCCGCGGCCTATGCCATGCACTTGGCCTTGGGCACCTCCATGGCGACCATTGTATTTACTGCGCTTTCCAGTCTATACCAGCACCACCGCCATGGCGCGGTGCAATGGCGCGTGGTTGGCACGCTCACGCCCGGCATCCTCGCAGGCACGGCGGCGGGCACCACCCTGGCCGCCGTCATCTCGGCGCAGGCGCTGGGCGTGATCTTTGCCGCCTTCGTGCTGACTGCCTCCCTCCGGGTCATGCTGGATGCCAAACCTAGACCCTCACGCCAGCTCCCGGGCCCGTTCGGGCTCACCGCGGCCGGGATGTTCATCGGCGGCCTTGGTGCCCTGGTGTCCATAGGCGGCGGAGCGATCATGGTGCCCTTTTTCGTGTGGTGCAATCTGCCGCTGCGCAAGGCCATCGGCACCTCGGCTGCCGTGGGTTTCCCGCTCGCCGCTGGCGGTACCCTAGGCTACATCATAGGCGGCATGCAGGCGACCAGCCTGCCCGGGCCGCACCTGGGATATGTATATCTGCCGGCGCTGCTGGGCACCGCCTCGGCCAGCGTGCTGGCCGCCCCGCTGGGCGCCCGCCTCACGCATCGCATCAACGTGGCCCTGCTGCGCCGCCTGTTCGCGTTCCTGCTGCTGGGGCTCGCGGTCAAACTGGTGCTCAAGGTATTCTAGCGCTGCGCTCGCGGCAGCGGCCCGGGCCATAATATAATGCCGGTTTGAATAACCTCGATTCGCACCCTTTTCGGAATCACACAGACATGCAGCAGGACTACCAGCCCAAGAACATAGAACCAGCCGCCCAGGCGCACTGGGAGACGACCCAGGCCTTCCGCGCCGTGGTGGATGCCACCCGGCCCAAGTACTACTGCCTGTCCATGTTCCCCTATCCCTCGGGCAAGCTGCACATGGGCCACGTGCGCAACTACACGATAGGCGATGTCCTCGCGCGCTGGCACAAGATGCGCGGCTATAACGTGCTGCAGCCCATGGGCTGGGATGCCTTCGGCCTGCCGGCGGAAAATGCGGCCATCCAGAACCAGGTGCCGCCCGCGAAGTGGACCGACGACAACATCGCCTACATGAAACAGCAACTGAAGTCGCTGGGTTTCGCCATCGACTGGTCGCGCGAATTGGCGACCTGCAAGCCCGACTACTACAAGTGGAACCAGTGGCTGTTCCTGCGCATGCTGGAAAAGGGCATCGCCTACAAGAAAACCCAGGTAGTGAACTGGGACCCGGTGGACCAGACGGTGCTCGCCAATGAGCAGGTGATAGACGGGCGCGGCTGGCGCACCGGCGCGCTGGTGGAAAAGCGCGAGATCCCCGGTTATTACCTCGCCATCACCGAATATGCCGAGGCATTGCTGGGCGATCTCGACAAGCTGAGCGGCTGGCCCGAGCGCGTGAAGACCATGCAGGCCAACTGGATAGGCAAGAGCTACGGCGTGCGCTTCGCGTTTGTTATTCCGGATGAAGTCGGGGCCTCTCTTCCCTCTCCCAACGAGGGAGGGACCGAGGGTGGGGGAACGCCCGTCAAAAACAACCTGCTGTGGGTGTACACCACCCGCGCCGACACCATCATGGGCGTGACCTTCGTCGCCATCGCCGCCGAGCATCCGCTGGCAGCGCATGCCGCGACGGGCAATCCCGAGGTCGCCGCCTTCATCGAGAAATGCAAGCACAACTCGGTGATGGAGGCGGACATGGCCACCATGGAAAAGGGAGGCGTGGACACCGGGCTCAAGGTCACCCATCCGCTCACCGGCGAACAGGTGCCCGTGTGGGTAGGCAACTATGTCCTCATGGGCTATGGCGAGGGCGCGGTGATGGCGGTGCCCGCGCACGACGAGCGCGATTTCGGCTTCGCGAAAAAATACAGCCTGCCAATCAAGCAGAGCATCGCCGTGGCTGGCAAGACTTTTTCCACCGACGCCTGGCAGGAATGGTATGGCGACAAGGAGCAAGGTGTCTGCGTCAACTCCGGCAAATACGAAGGCATGGGTCACCAGCAGGCCGTGGAGGCCATCGCCACCGACCTGAAGGCCAAAAATCTCGGCGACAAGCAGGTGCAATATCGCCTGCGCGACTGGGGCATCTCTCGCCAGCGCTTCTGGGGCTGTCCCATTCCCATCATCCATTGCGATTCCTGCGGCGCCGTGCCGGTTCCGGACGACCAGCTGCCCGTGGTGCTGCCCGAGGATTGCGTGCCGGATGGCTCGGGCAATCCGCTCAACAAGCGTGAAGACTTTCTTGCCTGCACCTGCCCCCAATGCGGCCAGCCGGCGCGGCGCGAGACCGACACCATGGATACCTTCGTGGATTCGAGCTGGTATTACGCGCGCTATGCCAGCCAGTTCAGCGCGGCCGCCATGGTGGACGACGAGACCAACTACTGGATGCCGGTGGACCAGTATATCGGCGGCATTGAGCACGCCATCCTGCACCTGCTTTATTCGCGCTTCTGGACCAAGGTGATGCACAGCCTGGGCCTGGTCAACTACGACGAGCCCTTCGCCAACCTGCTGACCCAGGGCATGGTGCTCAACCACATCTTTTCGCGCCGCACCGAAAAGGGCGGCATCGAGTATTTCGCGCCGGACGAAGTGGTGGTGCTCAAGGACGAAGCGGGCCGCATCACCGGCGCACGCAGCTCGGACAACGGTATAGACGTCGACTATCAGGGCATAGGCACCATGTCCAAGTCGAAGAAGAACGGCGTCGACCCGCAGATGCTGATCGAGGAATACGGCGCCGACACCGCGCGCCTGTTCATGATGTTCGCTTCCCCGCCGGAGCAGACCCTGGAGTGGGCGGATTCCGGCGTGGAAGGCTCGCACCGCTTCTTGAAGCGGGTGTGGGCGATGGGCCATGCGCTCTCCGCCCGTCCGGCCGCCGCCATGCCGGACAAGCTCGCGGCTGCGCCAGCCGACACCCGGCGCGAAATCCATCTGACGCTGCGCCAGGCGAATTATGACCTGGGCAAGCAGCAGTTCAACACCGTCGCGTCCGCGGGCATGAAGATGCTCAACGCATTGGAGAAATGCCTCAAGGACGAGACAGAGGGCTGCGTGCCGGTAGTGCAGGAAGGTTTCTCCATCCTGCTGCGTTTGCTCTCGCCCATTTGTCCGCACATCAGCCACGCTCTTTGGGCCGAACTGGGCTATGGCGACGACATACTCAAGGCAGCCTGGCCGGAGCCGCTGGATGCCGCGCTGGAACAGGACGAGATCGAGCTGGTGATCCAGGTCAACGGCAAGCTGCGCGGCAACCTGCGCGCGCCCAAGGCGGCGGACAAGGCTGCCCTCGAACAGCTCGCCCTGGCACACGAGGCGGTGCAGAAGCAGCTCAACGGCGGCGCGCCGAAGAAGGTCATCGTGGTGCCCGGCCGCCTGATCAACGTGGTGGTGTGATTTGCTGAACTGGCCCGTCCGTCTGTTGCTGCTCGCCGCCATGCTGTCGCTGACGGCATGCGGGCTGCACCTGCGCGGGCATGGCGCGGCCACCCGGCATTTCGCCTTCCACAGCATTTACATCGATGCGCCGGCCGACACCGATTTCACCAAGGCGCTGGTACGCGGCCTGAAGCGCTACAAGCTGGACGTGGAGCAGGACTCGGGCAAGCAGCAGCTCACCGTGCAGGTCATCAGCGAATCGACCGAGAAGCAGATCACCGCCCTGAACGCCAGCGGCCACGTCGTCGAATACCTGCTGCATTATCGCGTCATGCTGCGCGCCTACGATCAGGAGCACGACGACTGGCTGCCGCCAACCAAGATCTCGCTGCAGCGCATCCTGCCCTATGACGTGACCCTGGTGCTGGCCAAGCAGCTCGAAGAGCAGATGCTCTATAAAGACATGCGCACCGACGCCGCGGATCAGGTGTTGCGCCGCCTCGCCTATCTGAAGCCGCCCAAACCTGCCGCC
This sequence comes from Gallionellaceae bacterium, assembly GCA_035260545.1. Lineage (GTDB taxonomy): Bacteria > Pseudomonadota > Gammaproteobacteria > Burkholderiales > Gallionellaceae > DATDDB01. The sequence goes on from DATFUZ010000060.1 coordinate 37,096, forward strand.
AGCGGGGGGGCGCAGCCGTGAAACTGGCGCCCGAAGACCTGCCGCGCCACCTGACCCGGGAGCTTGCGCCGCTTTACGTGGTGCACGGGGACGCGCTGCTGCTTGCGATCGAAGCCGCCGATGCCATCCGGGCAGCCGCGCGGACGGCAGGCTATGACGAACGCGAGGTGTTCACGGCGGAGCAGGGTTTCAAATGGGCGGAACTGCGCGCCAGCGCGCAAAGCCTGTCGCTGTTCTCCGCGCGCAAGCTGGTGGAGCTGCGCATTCCCTCGGGCAAGCCCGGCGTGGAAGGCGCGCAGGCCATCCAGGATTATTGCGCCGGCCTGAATCCGGATACCGTGACCATCGTCACCCTGCCGCGCCTGGACCGCACCGCCCAGAACAGCAAGTGGTTCACCGCACTGGCGGCCGGCGGCGTGCTCGTCGCCTGCGACGAAATCACGCTGTCCGACCTGCCGCAATGGATAGGCGGCCGCCTGCAGCGCCAGGGGCAGTCCGCGGATGCGGACACGCTGCGCTTCCTGGCCGAGCGGGTAGAGGGCAATCTGCTCGCCGCGCACCAGGAGATACGCAAGCTGGCGCTGCTCTATCCCGAAGGCGCGCTCGGTTTCGAGCAGGTCAAGGATGCCGTAATGGACGTAGCGCGCTATGATGTGTTCAAGCTTTCCGAGGCCATGCTGGCGGGCGACGTCGCGCGCTTCGCACGGATTCTCGAAGGGCTGCGCGCGGAAGGCGAGGCCACCGTGCTCATATTGTGGACCCTCACCGAAGACATCCGGGCCCTGGCGCGCGTCTCGCGCGCCGCGCAACGCGGCGCCAATGTGGCCGCGGCATTGCGCGACGCGCGGGTATGGGGCGTGCGCCAGAAGCTGTTGGAGCGTGCCGTGCGCCGCTTCACCCCGGCTTTTGCCGAGGGTGCCCTGCGCCGCCTGGCGCACGTCGACAAGGTCATCAAGGGCCTGCGGAGCGGCGATGCCTGGGACGAACTGCTGCAGGTGGGCGTGCGCTGCGCCCGCGCAGGCATGGGGGCGAGATGAGTAAAGACAGCGACGTTTTGCTGGTGTTGAGCAACCTGCCTGACCAGGCCAGCGCGGCCCGCCTTGCGGCAATGCTGGTCGATCAGCGCGCCGCCGCCTGTGTCAACGTCCTCGCGCCGTGCGCCTCGGTCTACCGCTGGCAGGGGCGGATCGAAACCGCCGCCGAAGTGCCCATACTGATCAAAACCACCCGCGCCGCCTATGTACGGGTTGAAAAAATCGTGCGGGAGCATCATCCTTACGAACTTCCCGACATCATTGCACTCCCAGTAGAGGACGGCCTGCCCGGATATCTGAACTGGGTGGCGCAGGAAACTCGAGAGATATGAAAAAGATACGACTTGCAGCTGCCGTGCTGGCCCTGATTCCCCTGGTGCTGATCGCGCCCGTGCGGGCCGGTTTGCTGGATACGCTACACCTGGGCTCAGGCGAAACGAAGTATTTGGAGCCGGACAAGGCCTTCGCCCTCGACGTTACCGCGCGCGATCCTTACACCCTGATCGCCAGGTTCCGGGTCACGCCCAAATATTATTTGTACCGCAGCAAGGTAAAGTTCACCCTGGTCGCGCCTGATGCGAGCATAGAGCGGATTGCCATGCCGCGCGGCAAAATCAAGCACGACCGCTATCTCGGCGACCTCGAGGTGTTCCACCAGTCCTTCCAGGCCGCGCTGCTGCTCAAGCGCACCGGCCAGGCGGCGGAAAAAGTCGTGCTGCAGGCCACCTACCAGGGCTGCAGCGAGGAAGGCCTGTGCTACCAGCCCATAGACAAGACGTTCACCGTTGCTCTGCCGGCGGCAACCGGCCCGGCCCCGTCACCCGATGCATTCATGCAGTCCGCCACCGCCGCCCAGGCAGGGGATCAGACCGCAGCGCCTTCCGGAGATCAAAACGACAGTTCGCGCATCGCTTCGCTGTTCCGGCAGGGCAACTTCTGGCTGATCATTTCCTTCTTCTTCGGCGCCGGCCTGCTGCTCGCCTTTACCCCCTGCGTCTTCCCCATGGTGCCCATACTCTCTGGCATCATCGTCGGCCGCGGCCACAGGATCACCCATTTGCACGGCTTCATCCTGTCGCTGGCCTATGTGCTCGGGATGGCCATCACCTATGCCGTGGCCGGTGTTGCTGCGGGCTTTTCCGGCACCATGCTGTCCAGTGCGCTGCAAACGCCCTGGGTACTGGGCGCATTTGCCGCAATCTTCGTGGCGCTGGCGCTATCCATGTTCGGCTTCTACGAACTGCAATTGCCCACTGCCCTGCAAAGCCGGCTCGCCACCGCCAGCAACAAGCTGCATGGCGGCCATCTTGCTGGCGTGTTCGTCATGGGCGCGCTATCGGCAATCATCGTCGGCCCTTGCGTCGCGGCGCCGCTGGCCGGAGCGCTGCTGTATATCGGCCAGACCCACGACGCCTTCCTGGGTGGCTCCGCGCTGTTCTTCATGGCGCTCGGCATGGGCGTGCCGCTCCTGCTGATCGGCGCATCGGCAGGCACCCTGCTGCCCAAGGCGGGCGCGTGGATGGAATCGGTCAAGCGCCTGTTCGGCGTGCTGCTGCTCGCAGTCGCCATCTGGATCATTTCCCCGCTGATCCCGGTCAGCGTAGAGATGCTGATGTGGGCGGTGCTGCTCGTTCTCTCTGCGGTGTTCCTGCATGCGCTGGATGCGCTGCCGCACAACGCCAGTCACTGGCACAAGCTGTGGAAGGGCTGCGGCATCCTCGCGCTCCTGCTGGGCATTGCCTACCTTGTCGGCGCGTTGTCAGGCGCGCAGGACGTCCTGCGCCCGCTGTCCGTGATTGGCAGCGCACGTGCCGAGGCACCCGCCACGCTGAAATTTACCCGCGTCCGCAGTATTGCCGACCTCGATGCCCGTCTGGCCCAGGCCGCCGGCCGCCCGGTGATGCTGGACTTCTGGGCCGAATGGTGCGTGTCCTGCAAGGAAATGGAGCGCAATACCTTTGCCGACCCCAAAATCCAGGCCAGGCTGCAGAATGCCATGCTGCTGCAGGTCGACGTCACGGCCGACAGCGCAGACGACAAGGCGCTGCTGGCCCGCTACCATCTGTTCGGCCCCCCCGCCACGCTGTTCTTCGGCCACGACGGAGAGGAGCTGGCCAGCGCCCGGGTGACCGGCTACCAGGACAGCACTCAATTCCAGCAGTCGCTGCAAGCGGCCGGTCTGTAACCGCCGCCTGGCCAAACGCGGCAACAACTTCCGCCAAAACTGGACAATTTCCGCCGAATTAGGCAGAATTCGCGCCATGACTAAGGTGCTCATCCTTCACGGCCCCAATCTCAACCTGCTCGGCACACGCGAGCCGGATGTCTATGGCCGCGCGACGTTGGCGGAAATTAACGGAAATTTGCAGAAATTGGCCGAGAATGCCGGCGCAACGCTAGCGGACTTCCAGAGCAACTCGGAATCCGCACTCGTCGAGCGTGTGCACCAGGCACGGAGCGAAGGCGTGCAGTTCATCGTCATCAACCCTGCGGCCTTTACCCATACCAGCGTCGCCTTGCGTGACGCCCTTGCCGCGGTGGGCATTCCGTTCATCGAGGTCCATCTGTCCAATGTCCATGCGCGGGAACCCTTCCGCAAAGAGTCTTATTTTTCCGACCACGCCGTCGGCGTGATCAGCGGCCTCGGCGCGGCCGGTTACGAATTTGCCTTGCAGTACGCACTGAAACATACAGCCTAGGAGCATAAAAAAATGGATTTACGCAAACTGAAGACCCTGATTGAACTGGTCGAAAGCTCCGGTATCGCCGAGCTGGAGATCAGCGAAGGCGAGGAGCGCGTCCGTATCACGCGCACCGGGCTCCAAGCCCCTGCCATGCCGCAGGTCTATGCCGCGCCGCAGCCGGTGGCTGCCGCCCCGGCCGCGCCGGCCGCAGCCGCCCCGGCGCCTGCCGAGCCCGCCGTCGAGGGGCACGTCATCAAGTCGCCCATGGTCGGCACCTTCTACCGTTCCGCCTCCCCCGGCGCCAAGGTCTTCGTGGACGTCGGCCAGAGCGTGAATGCCGGCGAGACCCTGTGCATCATCGAAGCCATGAAACTGCTGAACGAAATCGAGACCGACAAGGCGGGCGTGGTCAAGGCCGTCCTCGTCGAGAACGGGCAGCCGGTCGAATTCGGCCAGCCCCTGTTCATCATCGGCTGATCGGGCGCCCGATACACCATGTTTGACCGCACAGGCCGACATCCCGCACACAAACCGGAAAAGCCGCCCACCATGTTCGAAAAAATCCTGATCGCCAATCGTGGCGAGATTGCCCTGCGCATCCAGTGCGCTTGCCGCGAAATGGGCATCAAGACCGTCGCGGTCCATTCCGAGGCCGATGCCGACGCCAAATACGTCAAGCTGGCCGACGAGTCCGTCTGTATCGGACCCGCGCCTTCCAGCCACAGCTACCTGCACATCCCGGCCATCATCAGCGCCGCCGAGGTGACCGATGCGCAGGCCATCCATCCCGGCTACGGCTTCCTGTCGGAAAACGCCGACTTTGCCGAACGCGTCGAGAAGAGTGGCTTCGTATTCATCGGCCCGCGCGCCGAGACCATCCGCCTGATGGACGACAAGGTCTCCGCCAAGAACGCGATGAAGAAGGCCGGCGTACCCTGCGTGCCCGGCATCGACGACGCGCTGCCGAACGATCCGGCCGAGATCGTCAAGATTGCGCGCAGCATTGGCTACCCGGTCATCATCAAGGCGGCCGGCGGCGGCGGCGGACGCGGTATGCGCGTGGTGCACACCGAGGCGGCGCTGCTCAACGCCGTGACCATGACCCGCA
>DATFUZ010000061.1:0-22634 GCA_035260545.1 Gallionellaceae bacterium
CTGCGTCTCGAAGGCCTCACCGTGTTCATCGCCGCTCTCGCGCTCTACCGCCAGTCAGGCCACGGCTGGACCCTGTTCTGGCCCACCGTCCTCCTGCCGGATTTCGCCATGCTGGGCTACCTCGCCAACCCGCGCATCGGCGCGCGCCTATACAACCTCACCCACGCCAAGCTCCTGCCCGCCGCGCTGGCGGCCACGGGCATCGCCACCGGCGCCCGCCTGCCCGTCGCGCTCGCCCTCATCTGGTTCGTCCACATCGGCTTCGACCGCATGCTGGGCTACGGCCTCAAATACCCGGAAGGCTTCAAGGTGACTCACCTCGGCACACTGGGCGAGGGCAGCAGCAAGGTGGGCAGCTGGCTCACGCCGTGCGCGAAGTGAGGGTGGCTACTCAAGGCAAATTGGATCGAACAGCCGTAGCCCGCATGAAATGCAATGGAATGCGGGGTGGCTTGCCACGGGTTTTGCTGCGTCGCATCCAGGCCATGCTTGCCGCATCCCGGCCGCGCCGCTTGGGCCGCCTGCTAGAGAATCTTCGTGTTTGCGACTACTTGGAGTGACAATGATACGTGCAGTCTTGTTTTTATTTGCAGTAATGGTTGGCGCACCCGCTTTTGCGGCGGCCATTTCGAGCTCGCCGGGCGCAGACGAGACGGCGGATGAGTTCTTCCTTCAGGCATGGACGGTGACTGAGACTATCCCCACCGGGGGGGATGACGAGGCTAGAGATAAAGCAAATATAAGGGCGAGGACCCTGGTCGATGCCGGGCTGGCGCGCGATCCATCGCATGTTGGACTTAAGGTAATGTCGGCCTACTTGCGCGTCATACAACAAAATCCCAGTTGTAAGCTTGCACTTAATGAGGCTGACCAGATCATGCCGCCGGCCAAGCTGGATGAGGTGGTTGAGGCGATTAGAATTGGTAAGGCCGATCCGCGCATACTGTTCAAGGCGCCTGGAGCAAGGAAATATGCCATGCAGCTTGTTCTGCTGTTGTCATTGGTCAAGGGATATTGCACGCATAATCTCTTGCAGTTGAAGGTTTCGAAGACGTACCTGCTTCTTATAGAACAACAGGACCCGGTATCCATGGATGCATCGCTTACGGAAATGCTGGCCGATGATTTTATATCGGGTAACGACTACGCTCCGGCGCGCCAGTATTACATCAAGGCCTACAATCTTGCGCGACAGGAAAGCGCGATGGTGCGGACTCCAGATGCGAAGGCGGATCGCCAGGAAATTGCGGACTATGCCTTGTATAACGTTGCAATTGCCCAATACAAACTCGAAGACTATGACGGAATGCATCATAGCCTCCAGACATTCTGGAACGAAACGCCACGGAGAGCTTACTGGCTGGAGAAAATGAAGAAGGACGAAGATTACGTGCCCATTCTTGCCAGAAAGGATGTGCAGGAGATATGGACCCTTCGTTAGGCAGAAAACCCGAGAAATGCAGTCAGACGCGATGTAATGAGGAGATAGCCCGCCCCCAATTCCCCGCTGTTTCGTCTGCCGCGCCTCACTCCCGGCGCTGGCGCAGTTTTTTCAGCGCGCGCCTGGCCGGGGCGTAGCCCTGGTCGGCGGCGGCGCGATACCAGTTCACGGCTTCGGCGAGGTCTTTCTCCACGTCCTCGCCGTTTTCGTATTTGTAGCCCAGGACGAATTGCGCGCGGGCCACGCCGTGGTCGGCGGCGCGCACATACCACTTGAGCGCCTGCGGCGCGCTTTGCTCGTCGCCCCAGCCGTCCTCGTAGGCCACGCCGGTCTTGAATTCGCCTTCCGGGTCGCCCTGGTCGGCGGCGCGGCGGTACCATCTGGCGGCTTCCGCCTTGTCGGCGCGCACGCCGCGGCCGGATTCGTACATGTAGGCGAGGTTGGATTGCGCCTGCGCCAGCCCCTGGTCCGCCGCGGCGCGGAACCATTTCACGGCCTGCGCCTCGTCGCGCGCGAGGCCTCTTCCATACTGGTACATGAGGGCGAGGTTGTTCTGCGCCTTGGACAGGCCGAGGTCGGCGGCGCGGCGATACCATTTCGCCGCCTGGGCCCGGTCCTGGGTCACGCCCTGACCATAGTAATAAAGCAGCGCGAGGTTGAATTGCGCATCGGTGCTGTTCTGCTCGGCCGCGCTGTGGTACCACTTCACCGCCTGCGCCATATCCTTCGCCACGCCGGTGCCGTTGGCGTAGTCCAGCGCGAGGTTGTATTGCGCATCGGGATCACCCTGATCGGCGGCGCGGCGATACCACTTGGCGGCCTGGGCCGCGTCGGGCGCGATGCCGTTGCCGTTGTCGTAGGCCAGCGCCAGGTAGAATTCCGCGTCCGGGTCGCCCTGCTTGGCCGCGAGCTGGTACCACTGCACGGCCTGCGCCGCATCCGTGGGCACGCCGCGCCCGTGCGCATAGACATCGCCCATGTTGAATTGCGCTTGGCGCAAGCCCTGGGCCGCCGCGAGGCGGTACCACTTCACGGCTTCCTTCTCGTCCCTGGCCACGCCTTCGCCATGCGCATACATCAGGCCCAGGTTGTTCTGCGCTTTGGCCTCGCCCTGGTCCGCCGCCGCGCGGTACCATTTCGCCGCGTCGGCATAGCTTTGCCGCACGCCGCGTCCCTTGCGGTACATCAAGCCCAGGTTGAATTGCGCGCTCGACAGGCCGCGCTCGGCCGCGACGCGGTACCACTTCACCGCCTGCGCGGGATCGGGCGGAATGCCCAGCCCGTCGTCGTACATCACGCCGAGGTTGAACGCGGCCTCGGGCTTGTGCGGCGCGGCGGCGCGATACCACTTCAGCGCCAGGGCTGGGCTATGGGCCACGCCCTGGCCCCAGTCATATAGCACCGCCAGATCGTATTGCGCCTGCGGGTCACCGGCCTCGGCCAGCGGCCGCACGATGCGAAACGCCGTCTTGTAGTCGCCCCGGTTGTAGGCCGCGTTCGCCCGGTCCAGCGGTGTGCGCGCGGCGTGCGCGCCATGCCGCGACGCCAGCGCCGGCGCCGCCCAGGCGCAGGCCGCGAACAGCAGCGCAAGCATAGTCAGTCGTTTCATGCTGCCCCCTCAGCAAGTGTAGCCTCGCGGAAGCCGCGTGCGCCCTCCCCGAGCACACGCGCAATCCGCGCACAGGACGTATTGTGCCACGGCGGCGTGGCGTCCGCCCGCGCACGGCGCGGATGCCGCGGGCGCAGTCCGCGTGAAATGCAATAAAATGTGATACACATCATTCTGCACTTTGCGGTGCCGAATTCAGCCTGCAACTGCCGAGAGGAGCGAAGAGCATGACGACACAACAACAAATCGACGTACTGATCATCGGCGGCGGACCCGGCGGCACGCCCGGCGCGCTGGCGCTGGCGCAGGCCGGCAAGCGCGTGCTGCTGGTGGAGGCCGGTCGCGGCCTCGGCGGCACCTGTTTGTTCGAGGGCTGCATTCCGTCCAAGATCTTCCGCGAGACGGCGGCGCGGCGGCGCGAGATCGCCCGCGCCCCCGAATTCGGCCTGCAAATGGAAAGCGCGGGCGCGCCCGCCATCGACTGGGCCGGACTGCAAACCCGCCGGCACCACATCCTCACCCAGCGCGCGCAGGGCGCGCTGGCGAAGACCCGGGCCCTCCCCGGTCTCGAGGTGGTGTTTGGCCGCGCACATCTCACCGGGCCGCGCACGGCGGTGGTCGAGACCGGCGAGGGCAGGCGTGAAGTGGGTTTCGAGCGTGCCATTCTCGCCACCGGTTCGCTGCCCAGCCGGCCGCCCATCCCCGGCGCCGACTTGCCCGGCGTGCTGGATTCCACGGGCCTGATCGAAATCGGCTTCGTGCCCGAGTCTATGGTGCTGATCGGCGGCGGGCCGGTGGGCGTGGAGATGGCGCAGATCTTCGCCATGCTCGGCGCCCGCGTCACGCTGCTGGAAGCCATGCCGCGCATCCTCGGGCCGGTCGATGGCGTGCTGGCGCAGTTGCTAAGCGAGCGCCTGATTGCCGAGGGCATCACCGTGCAGACCGGCGTCCGGATCGAAGCCATCGAAGCGGAAGGCGCGCAGCACAGCGTGCGCTACGTCCACGAGGGCGAGACCAAGCAGGCCGCGGCGCAGGTGGTGGCCATCGTCGCCGGGCGCCATCCCAACGTCGCCGGGCTGGGACTGGAAAGCACTGCGGTGCAGCACGACCGCCACGGCATCAAGGTCGATGCGACACTGCAGACCGCCGAGCCGGGCATTTACGCCACCGGGGACGTCGTCGGCCAGCCGATGTTTGCGCACTGGGCCACCGCGCAGGTGCTGGCCGTCGCCCGCCACATCCTGGGCCATGACGCACCGTATCCGCGTCCCGAGCACAACAGCGCGGTCATCTTCTCCTATCCGGAACTGGCCATGGCCGGGCTCACCGAGGAAGCCGCGCGCGCCGCCGGCCTCGATGTGGCCGTGGCCGAATACGACTACCGGGGCGATGCCCGCGCCCAAGTCAGCGGCGAAGCGTTCGGCCGCCTACGCGTTGTTTACCGCAAGGACGATAAGACCATCATCGGCGTGCACGCGCTCATCGAGGGCGCGGCAGACCTCATGGGCGAGGCCGCGCTCGCCGTCCGCCATGGCCTGCGCCTGGAGCAGCTCGCCGCCGCCATCCACCCGCATCCCACGCTGACCGAGGCCTTCGGGCTGGTGGCGCTCGGGGTGCGATGAGCCGGAACCGGCACCCGCTGCGCCCTGCTTTCCGGGTGCGGCCGCCGAAGCCATCGACGAGGTGGCGGGTGTTCGCGGCGACGAGGTGGTGACATGGTGCAAACAAGAACAATACAGTGGGGCGCGCGCCTGATTTTCTGGGGCGTCGTCGCGGTCATCGTGCTGTTCCTCGGATGGCTCTTCGTGGTGCCGTACCTGCCGCCGCAGTGGCGTTATCGAAGCGAGATACACCGGACCGAAGCAGCGATTGCCGAACTGGACCAATACAGCAAGGAATACGGCGCTTATCCGACCGAAGCACAATTTCCACTAAGCTCTCCGGATATGTTCTATGTCAGATTGCGCAACGGATACGAGGTGGGATTTAGCGCTGGCTTCGATGAGTCGTACTGGTATGACTCGCGCAGCAAAAAATGGTCGTACGATGAATCATATGTAGATGAACCGGACAGTCCGCGCGGGATTTCCGATTCCGCGGGTCGAGACTGAATTCGGCGAATCGGAAGATCCCGCCCAAGACCCAATTGGGGCGGCATGCTAATCGACGTCGCGCCGGGACCGGCGCCTTCCGTCCAACCCGGCACAGGCCGCCGCGGGCCGCGCTTCAGATCACATTGAAGTCGCTGGCGACGGTGCTGAGGTAGTAGTGCAGCAGGAGCTTGTCGGTGAGGGTGGGGTGGGCGAATTCGAGGCCGGTGTCGAACATCAGGCTGGCGTCGGAATGCCCGCTGCGGCGGATGACGGAGAACAGCTTGAGGGGGTGCTTCTGGCCGTCAAAAGTCACGTGCATTTGCAGCGTGAGCGATTCGCCGGGGCGGCCCAGCGGCTGGATGGAGCTGATGGCCGCACCCCCCAGGCTGAGGTTGCGGATGGTGACCGGGGTGGAGTTGCCCATGGCGTCGCTGGCCACGGTGGCGGGCAGGGCGAGCGGGATGCGCTCATGCTTGCGCGTGAAGCGTATGGTCACCTCGGCGGGGCGGGCGAAGAGGGCGGTGAATTGCGCTGCGTCCACTTTCTCCGCCTCGGCGGTGAAGGAGAAATCGTAGCGGCCGTTGAAGCCGCTCAACTGGTAGCGCGCGCCGGTGCGCATGGCGATCCGTGAGGGGTCGTTGGCGCGGATGGAAACCAGCACGCCCTTGCCGGGATAGGCCATGACGAACTGCGCGCGGTGTTCCAGTTGCCGGCCGCTGTCGTCGTGCACGTCCAACTCCACGCCCGGCCTGAGTTTGAACTGTTCGAAATCGACCCTGAAGTGGTCCGGTTGATCGTCGGTGACGGTCTTCATTGCGTCCTTTCTCCTGCGCCTGCCGGCGGCGTCCTTGCGTCTCGCGAATTGTCGCGGCGGATATTGTAGCGAAAAAGCGCGCCGCGCACGCACGCGCCGCGCGCACGAATGGCCGCCTGAAACCGGGAGCGTCGTCCGATCAACGGCCCGGGTGCTGCGGGGTGCAGACCCGGTCGATGGGAGCGGCGCGAATGGGGTATCATGACGGGCATGGCAGGGGCGGCGATGACAGGCCTATACGCCGCGTACCGCGCTGCGGCGCCGCGCGCCCGCTCCGCTCCGTGTGATGACACCCGTAACGAAACAGAATATGTCCCCCATACTCGTCCTTTTTGTCTTCTTCGCCTGCGGCGTGCTGATGTGGAAGCTCATCACCTGGCTGCCGCCCCGGCTGCGCGAGCCGACGATGATCATCACCGCGACGGCGGCGATCTACGCGGCGTCGTTCTTTCTCGTGGGCATGTTCGCGGTGTACATGTTCGTACACCTGGTGGGGAAATACTCCCACGTGCTGCCGCAGGGCTTCTATTATCCGGTGCTGATCCTGGCGATTGCGATGCTCATCTTCGTGCCGGGCTACGCGACCCGCCATTTCTACCGCAAGTGCCGCCCGCGCACACACAAGCCGCCCACGGTGCGGCGGCTCGCGGGGCGCAAGCCACCCGGCGGGCGCGGCCCGCTGCGTTTCTGACGGCGCCTTCCGCTCACTGCACGCTGCCGAACGAGGGATCGCTGGCGTAAGGCGGGGCGGGCAAGCCGGCCAGGCGGCAGCCCTGGCTCACCGGTCCGCCCGGGAACAGCTCATACAGCGAGCGCCGTCCCTTGCCCTCGGCAAACTGCTCTTCCAGTTCCTTCAGCACCTCGCGCGCGTGCTGCGCTTTGCCGTGCAAGCGATAACGTTCGCGCAGGTAGATGATGATTTCCCAGTGTGCTTCGGTAAGATAGAGGCCTTCGGCGGCCGCCTGGCGTTGCGCCACCAGCGGCGACCATTGGCCGAGATCGTACATGTTGCCCTCGGGGTCGTGCTGCATTTCTGCGAGGGCCTTGGTCACGTCTAGCATGATATTTCCTCCTCTAATGATCCAGCGGTGGACTCTGCTTCGTGCGGTGTCTACACAAACCAGTGTACTCCTTTTGTAAACAATTTCACCCTGATTCCGTATATCAGAATATGCCGAAGCAGCGGCCGGGCGATGCGCATGGCGAGATCCGGGAAGCCGCCCCGCCATGCATGGCAAACTTCATGCATGGCACATACAGCGGCCTGGATACTGCACCGTATGCCGCCGGCAACCGCGTGCCTGCGCCTACTTCTGCCCGGCCATTTGCGGCAGGCGCTCGGGAAGATTGAGCACCCATGTCACCACGCCGCGGATCTTGTCCTGGCGCAGGCCGGCCGGATCGCTGGCGACCATGGGCACTTCGCCCCAGTTGCCCGCGCCGCCGCGCGACACCTTTTTCATCAGCGCCTCCAGCGTGGCCGGGTCGTTGCGCGTGGCGCGGTAGCGCTGCGCGATCTGCAGCCAGCCGGGCCCGAGCACCTTGTGCGTCATTGCGTGGCAATTGTCGCACCCCAGCGTCTGGGCATCGTGCGGCAGTTCCGGGGTCATCGCCAGGCCGGATGCCGACAGGCCGAGCAGGGTGAGAGACAGCAGCGTGCGTTTCATGGTTTTTCCTTTCGTTGTGTTGTTGTACGGAAAATCCTACGCGGGGCGTATTTCAGTCGGATGACACCTCGTATCCGTGCAAATGCTTAATTGCCGGGCCATTTGGCGCGGCGGGCGCCCCTCTGCGGTGAGCGTGCGCTCGCGCCGGGCTGCGCGCTGTGCTCCGCTTTCTGGTAAGCTGCCGCTGGACTGCCATACAAATCCATGCCCAATGAATAAACTCCGTGCCCCGCACCAGTCGCGCGCCGCCATGCCCTGGCGCGTCCTCCTGCCGCTGCTGCTCGCCCTGTGCGCGCTGCCGGCCCACGCGGGCGGGCCCGGCATGGCGCCTTGCGGCGAGCATCCCTGGCTCAAGCCGCCGCCTCCCGCGCTTGACGCCGATCAGCCCGCGCCGCTCTATCTCGAAGTCGTGCCCGCGGCGCGCGCGCAGGCGGTCCAACTCCTGGAGCAGCGTCCCGTGATGCGCGTCACGCCCGAGCAGGCCGAGCGCTTCACCGGCGAACCCGCCGAAAGCTGGGTGCCGGGGCTCACCTTCCTGCTGCGCGGCGTGCGCAACCCGGACAAGGAAAGCCGCTACGCCGTTACCTTCGCGACAGGCGGCGAGGTCATCGTCCACTACGCCGGGCGCAATCCGGGCAAGCCCTACAGCGCCCCCATGGTCGCCGTGCTGGAACAGCCGCCCGCCGCGCTCTATGTCACCTGCATGTCGGGCCAATAGCACGCCAGGGTCAACTCGCCGGATCGGGGAGGTCATGGGGCAACAACGAATCGGAAACCTGCTTGCAGCCTGCATGCTTGCGCTCGCCGCGGCGGGCGCGGCGCGCGCGCAGGACTATCCCAATCTCGAAGACTACCCCGGCGCAAGGGCGGATCGCAGCGCCGAGTGGTACCGCGCCTGCATGAAGGTGAAGGACCTGCAGCCGCCCCGGACGGATGCGCCCTCCGCGCAGCTCGTTGCCGCGCTCGGCGAATGCGATGCCGTGGACCTCTATTACGACACGCAGGACAAGCCCGCCGCCACCCCGGCCGACTGGGACAAGGTGCGCGCCTGCGCGGTTGCCAACGACGATCACGCCGTGCTCACCATGCTCTACGCCAACGGCCAGGGCGTGAAGTTCAATCCCGCGCTTGCGCTGCATTACGCCTGCGGCGGCAACGGCATGGCCATCGACCCGCGCGACGTGGCCGAGGACATGGTGGATCTGCAGTCATCCGCCCATCCCCCGGTGCCGCCCTACGACATCTGCGACAACGCGACCACCGCGCGCGCGCGCGTCCTCTGCGGGCAGATAGATGAGGAGGAAGCGGACAACGCCGACGCGCAGAAGCTGGAGACGCTGAGCCGCAACTGGCCGGCCAGCCAGAAGCAGGCGCTGGCCGCGCTGCGCGCCGCCGCCGCGGCCTATGCCGACGCCTGGGGCGACGAGTCGGACCAGGCCGCGCTCGCCGCCCAGGGCGAAAACCCCGACACCATCGGCGAGGAACGCATGCGCCAGAAAGCGCTCTTCATGCAGGACATCGCGAACGCCGAAAGGGGCATCCTGCCCCATTACACCCGTGCGCAGTACGACGCGCTGGACAAGGACCTCGGCGCGGCCTACATGGAAAGCCAGATTCCCGAGGGCGGCGGGCAGGGCGGCCAAGCCGATGCGGTCGTGAACGCAATGGACACGACCCAGCATGCCTGGCTCGCCTACCGCGATGCCTGGGTCGCCTTCGGCAAGCTGCGCTATCCCCAAGTGCCCGGCTACGCGTGGAAGGCCATGCTCACCGGGCGGCGGCTGGAGCAGCTCGAAGAAGACGACAGCGATGAATAGGGGCGCGCGGCGGCTGATGATGGCGGAATTATATCGAGTCTGAGCCCGTTTCCTGATGACCCCATTTCTTGCTTGCCGCGCTCGATGCAGGAAAGGAACATAAGCCGGAAGACAGCGCCATGGATGGGTCTACCCTGATTTGCAGGAACAATTTTGTGGGAGTATATTCATTTCACCGTTTGCGTCATTGATCTGGACGCGCACGGTGTGCTTAGACACCTGAAAGAACCTCGGCGGTTCCGGCCGTTACGAAGTGCACGGGCAGGCAGTTCCGCAACAGCTATTAATTAGCTATTAATAGCTTGGGGCTTGGTGTTCCGAAAGCGATGCCCAATCTCTTCGCGCAGTTGCAGTTCCCAGCCGGCCTGGAAGAATGGTGGTGCCCATGCCTGATCCTGCGGCAAAACTGACTGAACTTATCGTGCTCGTAACCGTCTGCGGGATCGGCGCGCAATGGCTTGCCTGGCGCTTCCGGCTGCCGGCGGTACTCCTGCTGGCGCTGGCCGGGATCATGGTCGGCCCGGTTCTGGGGCTGCTCGACCCCGGGGCGCAGTTGGGCGCAATGCTGAATCCCTTGATTGGGCTGTCGGTCGCGATCATCCTGTTCGAAGGCGGAATGAACCTGAGGCTGCACGAATTCAGGGAGGCGGGCCCGGGCGTCATGCGGCTGGCAACGGTCTGCGTGGCGCTTACCTGGTGGCTGGGCGCCGTAGCGGCGCGTTTTGTCGGTGGCTTGACGTGGCCGGTGGCCGTGCTGTTCGGCGCGATCACGATCGTCACCGGGCCGACGGTGATCAAGCCCATGCTGCGCCAGGCCAGGCTCAAGCAGCGCCCAACTTCGCTGCTCAAGTGGGAGGGGATTATCAACGACCCCATTGGCGCACTGTTGGCGGTGCTGGTGTTCGAGTACTTCCTTGACACCGAAACCGGCCTTTACGCGGCAAGCGGCGCGGCAATCCTCCAGGTGCTGGCGGAGCTGGCGGCGGCGCTCGCCGCGGCCCTGGTGCTGGGCGGAGGCGGGGGCTACCTGCTGGGGCAGATGTTCATGCGTGACGAGGTGCCGGAATTTCTGAAGGCACCTGTCACGCTCGCGTTCATCGTGTTCAGTTACGTGCTGGCCAATGAGGTGCAAGAGGAGGCCGGACTTCTGGCGGCCACCCTGCTGGGCATCACCATGGGCAACATGCGCTTGCGCAGCATTGACGAACTGCGGCGGCTGAAGGAATACGTCTCGATATTGCTGGTGTCCGGCGTATTCATCATCCTGACCGCCGATCTCGACCCGCACATCCTCATGAGACTCGACTGGCGCAGCGTTGCGCTGCTTGCGGTCATGGTGTTCGTGGTGCGGCCGGTCGCCGTCCTGCTTTCCACGGTGGGGCTCGGCATGCGCTGGCAGGAGCGAGCGTTGCTTTCCTGGATCGCGCCGCGCGGCGTGGTCGCCGTGACCGTGGCGGGCGTATTCGCCACGCGCATGGGCAAACAGGGTTACGCCGACGCCGCAGAGCTGCTGCTCCCGCTGGTGGTTGCCCTGGTGCTGCTGACCGTGGCGCTGCATGGCTCCACCATAGGCTGGATGTCGCGCAGGCTCGGGCTGGCAGCCACCAGCCAGAACGGAATCATGATCGTCGGCGCTTCGGCCTGGAGCATCGAATTCGCCGTACAGATGAAGAATATGAACGTGCCGGTGCTGATCGCGGATTCGAACTGGTACGCGCTGAGCCAGGCGCGTCTGTCCGGCATCCGGACGCACTACGGGGAAATCCTGTCCGAGAATGCGGAAGCTGCGCTGGAGCTCAACGACATGGGCTTCCTGCTGGCCACCACCGTCAACGATGCCTATAACGCACTGGTCTGCTCAAGGTTCGCCAGTGAATTCGGGCGCAATCAGGTGTTTCAGCTGGCCATGCACGTGGCGGATGAAGAGCAGGAAAAGAAGGGGATCAAGCATGCCCATCGTGGCCTGATCGCCTTCGGCTCTGCGGCCACCAAGGAGGAATTGCAGCGCCGGCATTATCTGAACTGGCAATTCAAGCGCACACGATTTACGGCCGAATTTCCGTACGAAAAATACCTGCAGGAGGAAACGTCAGAGACGCTGCCGATATTGTTGTCGCATCCAGACGGCCGCATCCAGATCCATTCAGAACAGTTTCCGCTGAAGCCCGCCGCAGGCGATACCTTGCTGAGCTACGCGCCATCCGGTTAGTCGGCGTCGTCCATGCGTGTACGCGAGCCGGCCGGCATCGCGCATGGCGCTCCGCCCTGCCACGCCGCTGCGCCGCGTTCGCACCTCCAGGATATTGCCGCCCGCAGCCGGTTCAGCGCATTTCCCGCTTGGCGGACATGCCGCGCGCCGTCAGCGCGGGGACCAGTATGCGATTGTGTAGTAAACGCCCCAGATAAGCAGTGCCACGACCACGCCCCACAACCATAGCGGAACGTGGCCGTGCTTTTCGCGAATGCCGGAATCCTTGTACAGGAATACAGGGTCTTCCGCTTGCCTGCTTTCTTGCGCTTCGGTACTGGTATCTGTTTCGTCATTCATTTGCCATTCTCCTGATGACGTGGTGATACTTGCGCCAGCTTTATATCGGGACGTCCGATTTCCATTACCGCAGTTTCGATATTTCCCTCGTCGGCTGCCGCGGAAATGTTCTGCCAGATACGCTTGCGTGCCGCCTGTTCCTGGGCTGGCGCCAGCCCGGCCTGCTGCAATTCCTGCATGTGTGCGTCGACGCGCAACGACTGGATGAAATGCACCGTATCCCATACGTCCTGTGGCTTCAGGCTGCCAGCGAAGGGCGGCATTGCGGTCCCGCCTATGCCGTTCATCACGGTTTTGAAGAGGTGCGCGCCGTCATGTCCAAGCTTGACGCCGCCCATGCTGCCCGCCGGCAGCGTGTAGTTGGCCGGCGTCTCCTTGTGGCCCCACATGTCCATTAACCCGGCCGCCGCGGGGCCGTCGCCGTGTCCTTCCGCACCGTGACAGACCGAACAGTTCGCCTGAAATACTTCCCTGCCGTGCTTGAGCGACTGCATGCTGACTTCAGGCTCGGGCGGCACGATAATTGGCGGCAATACCTTTTCCGTCTGCCAGCGCGTGGAGAAGGTCTTGATGTACTGAATCACCGCGATGCGCTGCTCGGCGGGGATGCTGTACCAGGGCGGCATCGGTGTTCCCCACAATCCGTGACTGATGGTGATGAAGAGGTCCTGATCGGTGGGCAGCGAATTCGCACCCGGCGTGGAGTGGAACTTGAACACGCCAGAGGTAAAATCACGCGGCTTGGTCTTGAAGAACTCCGCGGAAGGGCCCTTGCCGTCTCCGTTTACGCCGTGGCAGCCAACGCAGCGCCGGCCATATACCTGTTTGCCGAGTTTGACCAGTTCGGTCTGGGTATCCGGCGCGACCTGTATCGCCTGGCCGCCGCTCAGGCGGGTTGGCGCAAAGGTTTCACGCCAGTCGCCGATGTTGGTGCCGAGCTTCTGCAGGTAGGCGACCAGTGCCTTGCCATCTTCGTTCAGGACCGGGGTGCCGTCCTTGCCTTTCGTAAACAGCCAGGGAAAGCGCGGCATGATGGAGTCAGGTACCACATGGCGAGGGTTCCAGTGGTGCGCGATGTGCCAGCCATCGGCATATTTGCGACCCACCCGCGACAGGTCTGGACCGATGCGCCGCGTGCTGAGCATCTGCGGCTGGTCGAAGTCATATTCGCCGGCTTGCGCTACCGGGCCCCAGCGGCTGGTCTCGCCGGTAACCGGGCGAATGTACTGCGAATGGCAGTACCAGCAGCCTTCGCGGATATACACGTGGCGTCCGCGCTGCTCCAGCGGGGTGTAGTCTGTTGCCTCGATGGTGTCGCCGGTCGCGATGTCCTGCACCTTGTTGCCTATTTTCTCGATTATCATCGCCGGCCTGATTCCCTGTACGAAAACCGCAGCAAAGAAGAACCCCAGTCCGGCGACAATGAACACTGCAGAAGGCTGACTCCACCAGTCCACGTTTTCACCCGCCGGACGTGCTTCCAGCCTTTCGGTAACTGCGGCAGAAGGTTCGGTAAATGGTTTGCCGTAGCGCGCGGTGCGGTAGAAGTTGATCACCATCAGGATCAGGCCGACATCCATCGTGGCGCCGGCCAGCGTGCGCGTAAACCACCATGGCTTCATTTCCTTCACCGTGTCGACGAAGTTGGCGCCAAATTCGAGCATGCTGCCCTGAATCAGGCCCTGGACGCTCAGGCCGGTAAACATGAGCGTGGCGCCGAAGATGAACAGCCAGATGTGCCAGCTCGCAAGTTTGGAGCTCCACAACTGCCGGCCCGTAACACGCGGCCACACGTAATACATCGCCCCGACCACGCCGATGACGAAGGTGCCGAACACGGTGGCATGCGAATGGCTGATTACGAAGTCGGTGAAGTGGGTAAGCTCCTGCATGCGGCGCAGCGCTTCGGTAGATCCCTGAAAGCAGCCCAGCAAATAATAAAGCGTCGCCAGAAGCACAAATTTGGCGGCATAGTTATCCGAGCTGGAGCCACCGAGAATCTCGCCCCAGCGTCCCTTGGCCGTACCGAACATGTTGGTAACCACCGCCCATACGGGGATAATCAGCATCATGCTGGTCATGATCGAAATGGTCTGGTGCGAGTAGGGGATAGGGCTGAACAGATAATGGTGCAGGCCGACAAAAGGATAAAACAGAGCAATGGTCCAGAAGCCGAGCAGTGACAGACGGTGACTGAACAACGGCCCCTTGGACGAGACGGGCGTGAAGTAATACAGGATCGCGAGGCCGGCCGGCGTGATCCACAACCCGACCACGTAATGGATGAAAAGCCCGTGCAGCATGGTATTGGTAATTCCACTCATCGGCACGTAGGGCAGGATGATGTTGCCGAGGATCAGGTTCAGCACGGTCCAGGTCAGTGCGGCCATGGTGTACCACAACGCGACGTAGAACCCGGATTCCTTGCGCCTGAATACCGTCACCATCACCTGGCAGGTAACGGCACCGAGCACGATGAAACGCAGCAGGCTGGGCAGCCATGGATACTCGTCGGCCTCGAAACCGATGTTGTAACCCATCATCAGCGAGGCCGAACCGACGATCAGGAACAGGTTCCATACGGCGAGCTCCCACCATCCCCACCGCTCGGCCGCCATCGGGCGTCCGCACAGCCGCGGCACAAGGTAATACAGCAGGCCGATCAGCGGGGTCGAGAAGGCGCCGAAAATCACGCCATTGACATGCACCGGCCGCAATCGCCCAAAGGTGAGCCAGGCGGTGCCGCCAAGGAAATTCGGCTAATTGAACTTGATGGATACGAGCAGCCCGACGAGCGGGAATACCGTGAGCCAAACGAGTGACCAGATCAGCCAAGCCTTGACCAGTCTCTTGTTGTAGAAAGAAGCGGCAGCAGATGGAACGTCGGCGGTGTTCATGGCGGCTCCTTTCCGTTACGTCAAAGAGCCCGGCCTTCGCGAACTCAACCATGGCCGGAATGAGGATGCTGCTCAGGACAGAAATTTCACCCTAACACAATGGCTATGTGCAACTCAACAAGAATGTGCATTGCGATCGAAAATAATTGCCACATTCAAGTAATGGTAATGTGCAGGGCCGGTACAAGAATTTTGGAAGGCGGCACAGCGTCGGCAACGGTATGCGGGAGCGATTCAAGAGAATCAGGGGCGGCGCGAGTTCGCCGGAGATGCCTGCAGGGCGTAAGTCGGCGCACCCCAGCAAGTTGAATCTCATATTGCTGGGATCCGTTCCTCACCGTCAGCCTACGGCGATGGCCGCTTTCTGGAAACGAACTAACACCATCGAATGTCGCAATTGGGCACCGAACTGCCGGTCGGTGCTGCTAATGGAAGTGCAAATAGCTGCCGTTTCCTTATGGCAGAAATGGACCCAACTGCCGTTCCGCATCCGGCGCGGCTGGAATGGACGCATTGCCGCGACGCCCGCATCGGGGTAGATTATCCGCATTGGCATGGGTGCGTGAGACCCCTCGTGGCCACGCATACTCGGAGACCGCACATGATCCTGAAGCTGGCACGGGTGTTCAGCGGCTCGGACGCCCGGGTGCGCACGCGGCTGATTGCCATTTACGGCGTGCTGCTGGCGCTCAACGTGCTGTCGTGGATGTGGGCGCTGCTGTCGCTGCGCGATTACCCGGTGCTGCTCGGCACCGCCCTCCTGGCTTACGGCTTTGGCCTGCGCCATGCCGTGGATGCGGACCACATCGCCGCCATCGACAACGCCACGCGCAAGCTGATGCAGGAAAACAAGCGCCCGGCTGCGCTGGGGCTGTTCTTCTCCCTCGGGCACTCGAGCGTCATCGTGCTGGCCTCCGGGGCCATCGCGCTGGCCGCCTCGGCAATGTCCGGGCGCCTCGCGGCGTGGCGGGGCATCGGCGGCGTGATCAGCACATCGGTCTCCGCGCTGTTCCTGTTCGCCCTGGCGGCGATGAACATCGTGATCCTGCGCGCCATATACCGCTCATGGCGTAATGTGCGCCATGGCGGCGTCTACCGCGAAGACGACTTCGACATGCTGATGGCGAAGCGCGGTCTGCTCACGCGCATCTTCCGGCCCCTGTTTCGCACCGTCACCAGCAGTTGGCACATGGCTCCGCTCGGTTTCCTGTTCGGGCTGGGTTTCGACACGGCGACGGAGATCGGCCTGCTCGGCATCTCCGCCACCGAGGCATCGAAGGGGCTGCCCGCGCT
This sequence comes from Gallionellaceae bacterium, assembly GCA_035260545.1. Lineage (GTDB taxonomy): Bacteria > Pseudomonadota > Gammaproteobacteria > Burkholderiales > Gallionellaceae > DATDDB01. Next base: position 16,180 of record DATFUZ010000061.1, read on the forward strand.
TACCATCATGGTATTCCCGGCGCTGTTCAGCTCGGGCATGATCCTGGTGGACACCTTGGATGGCCACCTCATGCTGGGCGCTTACGGCTGGTCCTACCTCAAGCCCGTGCGCAAGATCTACTACAACATGGTCATGACGCTGGTCTCCGTGCTTGTTGCGGTCGTCATCGGCTCCCTCGAAGCCCTGGGGCTTGCCGCGGACACCCTTGATCTGCACGGCGCGCTGTGGCGCGGCGTGCGTGTGCTCAACCACAGCTTCGGCATCCTGGGCTACGGCATCATCGCGATCTTTGTGTTGTGCTGGCTCGTCTCTGCGCTGGTATACCGCGCGCGCCATTTCGACGAAATCAAGATTGCGCGGGCCGAAACCGCGGGCTCCAGCGGCCCGCATGAGACGCAATAGCCAGTCACCGGTCCCCGCTACGCGTCTTCCCGGAATACGCTCCCCACGCCCGGCCGCGAGGAACGCTGGCGGCGTTGCCCAAAGGGTACGTTAAGGCGCAAGGCTTCGCGGAGGATTGCCCCATTTTTGCGGCGTCAGGCCAATTTCCATCATATTTTCAAATGTGCACCGGCTTGTGTGCGCCACTTACGCATTGCTGCGTATTGCGGGCCACTTGGGGCAGGGCTAGAGTTCATCCTCCATGGCGTAATGCGAGGCATCCACCGAGGGTCAGGAGTATGAAATGAACTCGGAGAAGCGCGCCAGGACAGTTCCATCACAGCATTCCGGCGATCCGCCTTCTGCCTGGATGTTTGGGCAGAGTGCCATCCGCGCCGATTGCAGGGCCGAGCCCAGGGAATTGGCGGCTGGTTTTGAAACCGAAAACTCGCTCACGGCCGACGCTGGGCAGCGCCCATCGACAACGAGAGACAACGGGAGTACAACCATGGGAACCGTAAGCACAATCGAATCCGTACCCGGCGCCGGCAACGCGGCGGCCCGCGCGTGGCGCGAACCCGCGGCACTTACGCTCGACCAGGACGGCGTCATCGTGGATTTCAGCGGGCGCGGCGAGGAATTCTTCGGCTACAGCCGCTCGGAACTTGCCCGTCAGCATGTTTCCATGCTGGTGCCGTGGCTTGCCGGGCTGGACTTGTTTGAGAACGGCCAGCCCAATGCCTATTTCAACTTCCTGTGCCATATCGGCCACTCATTTGAAGTGATTCCGCGTCGCGGCGTGGTCTTTCTCTGCGAATTCAGCATAGTCTGGCTGAAAGATGCCGGGCAAACGCTCGTGCGGCTGATTGTGCAGTCGCCCTCCGGAATGGCGGTTTGAAATCCCTGTGTCCACTGGGTCAGTATTGAGGAAAGGACGAGGCGCCGACATGAACAGCAAAGGCCTCCTGACTGGTTTTTCCCGCATCCTCCGGTTCGTGGAGGACTATTCGTATTACCGCCAGGCGGGGTGGCCGCCAAGCAAGGCGTGGCGCCTGGCCAGCCAAACCATTCTCTTCTAAGCCAGCCTGGCGGCTTGAATTTCAGCGGCGCCGATGACGAACACTCTGTCGTTGATACAGCGCGGCTGTAATTGAGGTATAGCGCAGGGGACGGCCGGCTGCAGCCGCGGAAGTTTGCAGCAGATGTATTAAACAGGACTTATCAGGAAAGGAAAGACAATGACTACCGGTAAAGTGAAATGGTTTAACGACGCAAAAGGATATGGATTCATCACGCCCGACGATGGTGGCGAGGATCTGTTCGCGCATTTCTCCGCCATCAGGCTCGATGGCTTCAAGTCGCTGCAAGAGAACCAGCGCGTGACGTTTGACGTGGTCATGGGCGCCAAGGGCAAGCAGGCCGCCAACATCACGCCGGCGTGACGGCTGTGGCCGTGCCCGCGCGCAGAGGAAAGACCTCGCGGCGCGGGTCCGGAAACACCGCCGTGGCTCACGCGGAGGCCGCCAATTCGGGCGCATCCGGCGCGAGCTGCTTCAGACATGCCATCCCCTGGCATGAGGTCTTGACTCCCCCCTTGGTTGAGACCGCTCACTTTCCCCAAGGCCCTGCCCTGGGGATTTTTTTTTGGAGGGCGCACGGCGGCCCGTACGCGCCTAAGCGGAATGCGGTTTGCTTCGTTGTGCTCCTTGCGGATGAAATGACCACACGCCGTGCCGCACGCCTTGCGTCCCACCCCGCAAAACCGGGCGCGCGGCCATGCGGGACTTGTTCCGTGTTTCCTTTACATGTTGATCGCAGGTTGATATGCTGGCCTTGCTTGCGCATGCACATTCCTGCTCCCTCCGGACTTCTCGACAGGGCGCCTACCCCAAATCAAGCGGTGTATCGCAGAAGCAGGGTGCCAAAATGGATTACAGCGGCAAGACGCTCGTCTGCAATGTGCTGTTCCTGGATATAGTAGGCTACTCCAGGAAGTCCGTTGTCGAGCAGATCTCCGTGAAGGAGCGCTTCAACGCGTATCTGGCTGCAGCGATCGAGCGCGTGCCCATCGAGGACCGCATCATCCTGGATACGGGAGACGGGGCAGCAATCAACTTCCTCGGCGATGTCGAAGACGCCTTGAACGTCGCCCTCAGTATGCAGAAAGCCCTGCGGGCGGAGGCAGGGAAGCAACCCGCCCTGGCGATCCGCATGGGCATCAACCTCGGGCCGGTGCGCCTGATCCGCGACATCAACGGCCGCCCCAATATCATCGGCGACGGCATCAATTCCTCTCAGCGCGTGATGGGATTTGCGGACCCGGGCCAGATCCTGGTATCCCGTCCGTACTACGATGCAATGTCGAACCTGTCGTCGAAATATGTGCACCTGTTTCGCTTCGAGGGCGCGCGCACCGACAAGCACCACGTGCGCGAGTATGAAGTGTATGCGATCGCGGCTTCCAGGGCAGCGGGGCTAGGCGCGACGAGGGCGATTGTGCGCAATCCCCTGACCATCTTGGTAATCCCTTTCATGCTCCTGATGGCGTGGATGACCGGCCCATCAGTCCTGCCCCGGTTTCGCGCGGCGCCGCCTGCGGCGCCTGCGCCCCCTGCGTTTGCGCCCCCTGCGGAGCAAACAGCGCGCGCGCGCGCGCCTGCCCTGGCGCAAGCTACGCCCGCGACGGGTACCGCCATCGCGCCTCCGGCCAGCGCGGCGCCGGCCCCCGGCGGACCGGCCACACTGCCGGCACAAGCGCACGCGCAACAGGACCCGCCGCCTTCCGGACAGGCAAGGCTCAGAATTTTCTGTGCGAAAGGCACCGAGGCGCTGGTGGATAGTCGGCCGAGAGGCAAGATCAGGAGATCGGAAATCGTGCTCTGGGTCAACGAGGGCAGGCATTTGGTCACGCTCGTCTTGCCGCCCAAGTCGGTGGAGTATGACCGGCACATCGTGGTGAGGGCGGGCAAGACCACGACGCTCGGGCCGCATGCGTTCTGCGGGCGGCTGAAATGAATGCGCGGCGCGTCCCGCAGGCGATGGGCGTCCGCCATGCATGTGGAGGTGACAGGTCATGACTGAGCAACTGGGACGTTATGTAATGGTGAGCGAGCTTGGGCGCGGCGCGATGGGCATGGTCTACAAGGCCATCGACCCGTTGATCGACAGGCCCGTCGCCATCAAGACGATCAATCTCAACGATGCCCGGGAGGAACGCCAGGAGTACGAGGATCGCTTCTATCAGGAAGCGCGGGCCGCCGGGCAGTTGAGCCACCGCAATATCGTGACCATCTACGACATCGGCAGAGCCGGGGATGTCGCCTACATTGCCATGGAGTTCATTGAGGGCAGCGAACTGCGGGGGGTCCTGGACGAAATCCCGGTACTGCCGGTGGCGAAGGCCGTGGATATTACCTTGCAGGTGGCGCAGGGATTGGCCTACGCCCATGAACACGCGGTCGTGCACCGCGACGTGAAGCCGTCCAATGTCATGATCGCGAAAAATGGCGACGTCAAGATCATGGACTTCGGTATCGCGCGGATGAGCGCCGCGGCCGTGCGCACCCAGAGCGGAATGGTGTTCGGGACGCCGAAATACATGTCCCCGGAGCAGGTGTTGGGCAAGAGGGCCGACCCGCGCTCGGACATATTTTCCGTGGGCGTGATGCTCTACGAAATGCTCACCGGGCGCGCGCCCTTCGCAGGGGACACTATCGATATAGTCGCGCACCACACCCTGCACACGATTCCGCCGCCGCCCAGCGCGGTGAATCCGAACGCTCCGGTGGTGCTGGATTACATCGTGGCCAAGGCGATGGCCAAGCGGCCGGAAGACCGCTACCAGACCGCCCTGGAACTGGCCAGCGATCTGGATGAGTTCAGTGCCGCGCTTGCGGACTCAGGCTGGCGCCCGCCTGCCGGGGCGCAAAGCGCCCCCGAGCCTGAGCCAGTTCCGGCAATCACGCCTTTGGCTGAAGCCGCGGAGGCCGCCGCGACGCAAGAACAGGAAGACGCGGAGAATCCGGGCGGGGCTCCGCCCCCGATGCCTTCGCTCGGCGTATCCTCGCAATTCGATTCGTTCGTGGCGACGATACGCATGGCGGCGATGACCTTTGAGGAAGGTGCGCTCGAAAACTTCACCGCTGGCCTGGACGTAACGCCGGCCAGCACCGGCGGGAAGACCGGCGATACGACGTGGCCGCTCCCCGCGCGCGCAGACGCCCCACAGAGCGCGGGCGGAGGCGAACGCGCCACATCACGCACCTTCCTGCGCACGATGCGCATAAGCGGAACGCGCAGGAATTTTTTGTGGATGGCCGTGCTCCTGCTGGCCATCTTGGCCAGCCTGGTCTTGTGGATGACCTAGAACGTGATCGGTCCGCATGCGGCGCTGCACCTATCCTGCAATAATGCCGGTTTCCGCGCAATGCTTACGACCGGAAAGGGCACCCTGCTGTCGAGGACATGCTGCGCTACAATGTGGCAGGTCATGGTGGCTAAGCGGCCGCCGACCCCTGGCCTTCATGGAGACGCCAAATGGCTAACGTCGCATCACTATTGAAAGAAGAAATTACTCGCCTGGCGCGAAAGGAAATTCGCAGCGAAATAGAAGGACTCAGGAAAGCGTCGGCGCACTACCGGTCGGACATTGCGGCCCTGAAGAAACGTATAGCCGTGCTTGAGCAACAGGTATCCAGACTGGGCAAAGCCGCCTCAAGGACTACCGACGTCGAAAGTAATCAAGAAGTAAGTGGCAAGATACGGTTTTCGGCAAAAGGTTTTAAGACGCTGCGCGAGCGCCTTGGATTGACCGCCAGTGCCACCGGCGCGCTTCTTGGCGTATCCGGCCAAACGATCTATAGCTGGGAAACCGGCAGGTCACGCCCGCGCAAGCATCATCTGGAGCGACTTGCATATCTTCGAAAGATGAGCAAACGTGACGTGGACGCAGTCATCAGGCAACTCGCCGGTTAAACGGCATCAGCGTGACTGCTGTTCGCCGTGAAACGGCCTTTTGGCCAAGGACCGAATGGTCCCAGGTACGGAAGTTTGCAAGTGTCAGCTTTATCGAAGCGAATATTGGAGTTGCCATTACGGGAACATGGTGCATTCGGATCTGATCGCTAGGGCGTTTGAGGAATTTTCCATCGATGTGGCTGCTACGCCAACTATCACACTCCGTGGTGGAAATGCGCTCGATGATTACATGGATCCAGCCCCATTCGACCCATTGGTTGATGAAGTTAGCGAGAGTTACATCGAGGAATATCCATGGGGCATTGGCTACCTTGATGCTGCTTCGTGGCGTCATTACCTGCCGTATTTAATCGAGTTCTCAATCAAGCATATCAATGGCGATCAAGGCGACTTGGTCGTTAACTCCTTCCTGAACTCATTGCGCCCCCCAGATCGAGACCCACCGCGACTTGCCGCTCTCAATTCCGACCAAGAAGCTGTAATTACTACCTTCCTGGATACCTTGGCGTTCAGTGAGCAGTCTGCTTATCAGGACCATGCGTGCCAAGTGCTTGAAGAGTGGTGGGTGCCCAATGCGCTCTACCGGGGACAGCACGAGTAGTGTTCAGTGCGGAATGAACGCCAAAAGTACTTATTGTTAGGATTTACTTATGAACTCCAATGACGATGACCCGCCCGACGGCGAAATGACAAGCGAGGAAGCCCGCATAGCTGCATCTCTGAGCGGTGAGATGGTTCAAAAGATTGATGCTTGTTTGCTCTCCCATGCCAAAATCCGTGAGCGCAAAGTCGCGATGATTGTTGGTTTGGCGATGATGGACAAAAGCCTCCGAGTGCCAGGTCTGCCAGACTTGTTCTACCGTGACAGAGTTAAATCTCTTGTTGCCCGTGGTTTGCTTCTGTCTGAAGGTAATCTTGATTACATGCGTTACAGCGAAGTAAGGCTGCCCGAATGAGAAGCTCGCACCTACCAGTACACGCACATTCTTTGGGAGCGGCCGCTTTTGCGAAGTGAATTAGCAAGGCGTGACGACCGCTATGGGCACACTACGGAAGTAAGCGGCACCGCCAGCAATGGCCGGTGCACTGAGTATTG
>DATFUZ010000062.1:0-3213 GCA_035260545.1 Gallionellaceae bacterium
AAATGGCGCGTTCCTGCCTTCGCAGACTATACTCATAGACGTTGAAGAATCTGGATTGGGGGTAATCAGTTATTTGGGGAAGAAGATCTATTTCTCCAGCCCAGACTTTTCGCTAGCGTGCGCGAGGGCGTTTGAAATGAGCCGGACTGTTGTTCACTGAAGCGGCAAAAATGACGCTCCGCCGGATGGTTTGAAAGATTTCGGTGCGATGCACTTATTGCGCCCTGCAAGTTGATGTCTGCTTTCTGGCAACGCTAACGGCAGCTCCGGGCACAACCCGGAACTCATGCCCACCACCCGAAACATCCGCCAAGCTGTGCATGGCGGACATCCCGTTCACTCCACATCCATCACCATCTGCTTCACCACGCCGCAGAGCACGGCGTCTTCCGCCAGTTCCATGATGGGATAGCGCGGGTTCACCGGCTTGAGGTACCAGCGGCCGCCGTCGTGCACGAGTTGCTTGAAGGTGGCGTCGGTGCCGTTCTGACGGACGATGACGTAGCTGCCGTTCTTGGCTTCGGCTTCCGGTTCCACGATGAGGATCGCGCCGTTGGGGAAGCGCGGCTCCATGCTGTCGCCTTCCACGCGCAGGGCGTAGGTGTGGCGCTTCACGGGCACGGTGGTTTCCACCCAGGCCTCGGCATCGCCCGGCGCATAGTTGTCCACCGCGTCGCCCCAGTTGCCCGCGGCCACAAAGCTGATGAGCGGCACGCGGTTTGCTGCGCTGTGGGCCACGTTCGACACGTTGCCCGATTCGGCCTTGCCGGTCGCCAGCCATAGCGCGTCGCAGCGCAGCACGCTGGCCAGCTCCGCAATGCGCGATGTCTCCTGCACGTCGCCGCGCTCCAGTTTTGAGATCACGGTCTGATCCAGCCCCGCAAGCTCGCCCAGCTTGCCCTGCGAGAGGCCCAAGTCCTTGCGCCGCGCCTTGATGCGTTGTCCCAGTGTCGTCTTCATCGCCGTGCCGTGTTCATGTGTGGTTCCCCTGAAAGTTATCCGGAAGCAAAACTATCCGATAGCAAAACTATCCCATATATGCATGTGTGCTTGACTAGAGGCATGCACAGGTGCATAATTTAAACCGTGCGATGCCTAGCCGTCAAGCGGCTTATGTAGGGCACTGGCATTGCATATCCCCAATCACACCGGCCCACGGGCTGCCGGACCTGGCGCAGGCACCGGCGGCACGCCTGCGCCCCCGAATATGCACATATACCTGAATGGAGGAAGCAATGCATACCCATGTTCATTCATTATGCAAATATGCATATATGCGGCACCAGGCCAGCGGCCGGGCGGAAAGCCAGTGCCGGCGCATCCTGGCCCACATCGAGCAGCGCGGCGGCGACTGGAGCATAGGCGAGCTGGCCCAAGCCCTGAACCTCGACAAGAGCGCGGTCTCGGCCCGGGTACACGAGCTGCTGCATGATACCGAAGCGCTCATCGCCTGCCCGCGCCGCCAGGACAAGGTGAGCGGGATTCTCGTAAGGCCGGTGACGCTCGCTGCCAAAGCAGGAAAGGGGGACTGATGCCGAACCGTATCCTGCGCGAAGGAATCCTCACCAGCGAGCGCGTGAACAGCCTGGGCTTCGAGGCCGAGGTGTTCTACCGGCGCCTCATGTCCGTGGCAGACGACTATGGCCGCTTTCATGCTCACCCCGCGTTGCTGCGCGCCGCGCTCTTTCCGCTCAAGCTCGATGCCGTGCGCGACGAAGCCATGGCGCGCCTGCTCGAAGAGGTGGAAACCGCCGGCCTCGTGCGCACCTATGTGGTGGAGGGCAAGCGTTACCTGCAATTGCTGGACTTCCGCCAGCGCGTGCGCGCGAATGCAAGCAAGTTTCCGGCGCCGCCGGAGGGCATGGGTCATCCGCTCGTCGGCCAGATGACTGCCAGTTGCGGCGCATCCGCTGGCCTAGACGTAGGCGGAGGCGCAGTCGAATTCGTAGTCGTAGACGAAAGCGCATGCGGAGGCGGATTGCCGCCACTCCTCCCTGCAGCGGATGCAGACGACGGCACACCGCCCCAGCCGGATGCCAGCGCCGCGCCGCCTGTGGAAAGCAATTTCAGCCCCGCGGGTGCAGCCCCGCCGGTTCATGTGCAGATCGCCCTCCACCTGCGCGAAGCGGGCGTCAACATCACCAGCGCCCATCCGCTCGCCCTTGCCTGGGCAGCGCGCGGGCTCACGGTGGAACACGCGCTCGAAGCCGTGGCCGTGGCGCGTATGCGCAAGCCCGCTGGCCGCATTGCGCCCAACTATCTCGCGCCCATCATCGAGGACATGCTCAACCCAAGCCTGCCCGCGCGGGCAAAGGCCGGCGGCCCTCCGGCCTGGTGGAACAGCGAGGCCGCCACTCTGGCCAAGGGCAGCGCGCTCGGGGTGAACCCGCGCCCCGGCGAAGCCATGGCCGAATACCGCGCCCGCCTTTCCGAGGCGATCGCACGCCAGAGCCAGATGGGCGCGAACACGGCGCCGGAAAAAATCCCCGGCCCGCCCGTGGGCGCAGGCGCATGAAGGGCCGGGCATATGCGCACACCCGCCCCTGCCACACCTGCACCCACCGCACCTGGCGCAGCCTCCATGGCTTCATGGTCATGGGCTGCGGGCAGCGGGATCTCCGCTTCGGCATCGCCCCGGATCTTGCCCGCGGCCATGTGAACAAGGCGGGGAACTGTGTCCCCATGCCAGGCGCATGCGCCATGGCCAGCCAGGCAGGGCACAGCGCCCCAAGGTGACAACCAGCATCGTGAAAACCCCAATCGTGACAACAAAAATCAAAAAGGAGCAACGCGAAATGAAATGGACAACCGAAAAAATCGAAGAACTCCGCCGCCGCTATCCGCATGAGGACAACGCCCGCCTCGCGCAAGACTTCGGCTGCTCGCGCAAGGCCCTCGTGTTTCGCGCCAGCCACCTCGGCCTGCGCAAAACCGACGCCGCCAACGAAGCGCGCTACGCCGCCATGAGCCGCCGCCACACGCCCGAAAGCCTGCCCGGCGAGTGCCGCGAAATCGCCACCGGCACCCTCATCGTGCGCGGCAACGTGATCACCCACCTTTCCCGCTTTGCCGCATCGCGCGAGCAGGGCAGGGCTGAGGCGGGAGCAGATGCCATGGACGACGCCAGCACCGCGGCCAACGGCAGCGCAGCGAACATGCCCAGGAAAGTGCCCCACATCACCTGCCCCCACTGCAAGGCGCGCTTCACACCCC
>DATFUZ010000063.1:0-43206 GCA_035260545.1 Gallionellaceae bacterium
TACCTCGCGTTCCTTGCGGAGTATCCGCAGGTGCTGCCCCGACTCGTGCACCTCATCGCCGCCAGCGCATGGGCGGCCGCCTACCTGGCTCAGCATCCCATCCTGCTCGACGAACTGCTCGACGCAGGCGAAATCTACCAGCCGCCGGACTGGGCCGCGCTGGACCAGGCGCTGGCAGCGCAACTGGCGGAATGCGGCGCGGACATGGAACGCCAGATGGATGCCTTGCGCCAGTTCCAGCACAGCCAGTCGTTCCGTTTGCTGGCCATGGACCTGCAGGGGCTGCTGCCGCTCGAAAAGCTCAGCGATCACCTGTCCGACCTTGCCGATATGATCCTGCGCCACGTCATCCCGCTGTGCTGGAACAGTCTTGCCACCCGTCACCGCGACATGCCGCGCTTCGCCATCATCGCCTACGGCAAGCTGGGCGGGCGCGAACTGGGCTATGCCTCGGATCTGGACCTGATCTTCCTGTACGACGATGACATGCCGGATGCCGGCGTGACTTATGCCAACCTCGGCAAGCGCATCAACGCCATGCTTTCCAGCTATACGGCCTCGGGCCGGCTGTACGAGGTGGATCTGCGGCTGCGCCCGAATGGCGAAAGCGGTCTGCTGGTCAGTTCCACTGCGGCATTTGCCGAATACCAGCGCCAGCACGCCTGGACCTGGGAACACCAGGCGCTGACCCGCGCCCGCTTCTGCGCGGGCGATACGGACATCGGCGGCTGGTTCGAGCAACTGCGCGCGGACGTGCTGCGGCTGCCGCGAGAGGCGGCGAAGCTGCGCGAGGAGATCGCGGCGATGCGCGAGAAGATGCGCGAGGGCCACCGCAACCGCACGGACCTTTTCGACATCAAGCACGATGCGGGCGGCATGGTGGACATCGAATTCATCGTACAGTACCTCGTGCTCGCCCATGCCCACGCGCAGCCGCGCCTCAGCGCGAACATCGGCAATCTGGCACTGCTTGGCCTGGCTGGCGAAATCGGCCTGGTGGACGCGGCGCTGGCCGCCAGGACCGGCGAAATCTACCGGGCGCTACGCGTTATCCAGCACAGGATGCGCCTGAACAACGAGGAACCATGCAGGATTCCGCCCGGCGAAGTGGATATAACCCCGGCGATAACTCTCTGGAATAGGCTATTTAATTCGGCCACGCCTTGATCCAGAACACCCCACGCATCCCATGACCGCGCGCCGCAGGATCACGCACCATGAATGCGGTACGGAATAGCTAACGGAAACTAAACGAGAATCGCGCCCGGGATCGAACGCCTGCCGGCCAGCGAGTGCCCCAGAGAGATCACGAACCAGACCGATGCGAACTGCCCGGACTCGACGGGGTGACCGCGTGCGGCGGGCCTAGTCGCCGCGCACGAACACACCTTTGGCATCGGGTGCATGCGCCATGACATGCTCGAGTGCCTGCGGGGTGAGCGGGCCTTCGTGGCGCCCCACCCGCTTGCCCGAGGGATCGTAAAGAAAGCTGGTGGGCAGCCCTGACAGTTCGCCGAATTCGCTGCTGATGTCGTCATTCCCCAACACCACAGGATAAGCGAGTTTCTGCTTGTTCACCACCGCCAGCACGTCTGCGTCGTTGCGGTACATGACCGCCACGCCAATCACCTGGAGATCGCGATGCTTCCGCTGCATGGCGCTGAATCCGGGCATTTCGGCCAGGCAGGGCGGACACCACGGCGCCCAGAAGTTGACCAGCACCCACTTGCCCTTCTCATGCGCCAGGGTATGGGAAACGCCGCGGGTATCCTTCAGCGTCCAGCCGCCTGCCAGCGCGGATTGCGCCGCAAACAGTGCGGACAACAGCAGAGCGAGGTGCAATGCGGAACGGATGGCATGAGGGGCAGGACTGCGCAGCGAAGCGATGAAATTCATGGGTAAGCGGGCTCCCGTCGGGCCGGCGGTGCCGGCGGAGAATGGACAGCAGCCACCACTATACCGAAATTTCCCCGCCCCGGAAACGCCGTGTGCGGCAGGCGCCGTCAGACGATCATGCCGGCGCCCACAGTATTGTTGGTCGCCTCGTCTATGACGATAAAGCTGCCGGTGGCACGGTCGACGTCGTAGCGGTCAAACACCAGCGGCTGCTGCACCTTGATCGCCACCCGGGCAATGTCGTTCATATCGAGCCGGTCTGCCGCAACCCGCTCCAGTGTATTCACGTCCACACGGTAATCAAGGCGCGAGAACACGCTCTTCACCGTGCGAGTGGTGTGCTTGACCAGGTACTTGCGGCTTTTGTCGAGCGGCTCCTCCGACAGCCAGCACAGCGTGGCCTCGAACGCCTTCTCCACCCTGGCAGCGTGCGCACCGCCCTTCACCAGCATATCACCGCGCGAAATGTCAATCTCGTCCTCCAGCGTGAGAGTGATCGACTGCGGCGCGCTGGCCGTGAGCAGGTCGCCGTCATAGGTGTAGATGCGCTTCACGCGGCTGGTAAGCCCTGAAGGCAGGACGGTGATCTCGTCGCCCACCGCCACCTCACCGGCCTCGATACGCCCGGCGAAGCCGCGGAAGTCGTGGTGCTCCTCGGTCTGCGGCCGGCATACCCATTGCACCGGATAGCGGAAATCGCGGGTGTTCACATCGTGGTCGATGTGCAGGGCTTCCAGCAGCTCCAGCAGCGCCGGCCCGATGTACCAGTCCATGGCCGCGCTCTTCTCCACCACGTTGTCGCCGTTCAGGGCCGACAGCGGGATGTAGTGCACGTCGTGCAGGTCTAGCTGTTCCGCAAAACGCTTGTATTCGCCCACAATCTCCTCGAAGCGCTGCTTCGAGTATTCCACCATGTCCATCTTGTTCACTGCCAGCACCACGTGCGGCACACCCAGTAGGCTGGCCAGGTAGGAATGGCGCCGGGTCTGTGTAAGCACGCCCTTGCGCGCATCCACCAGGATGATGGCGAGGTTGGCCGTGGACGCCGCGGTCACCATGTTGCGCGTGTATTGCTCATGGCCCGGCGTGTCGCCGATGATGAATTTGCGCTTAGGTGTGGCGAAATAGCGGTAGGCCACGTCTATGGTGATGCCCTGCTCGCGCTCGGCCTGCAGGCCGTCGGTGAGCAGCGACAAGTCCACCGCGCTCATGCCGCGCTTCTCGCTGGTCCGGGCAATGGCCGAAAACTGGTCCTCGAAGATCGATTTCGAATCGTGCAGCAGACGGCCGATCAGCGTGCTCTTGCCGTCGTCCACGGAGCCCGCGGTGATGAAACGCAATAACTGAATTTCGGTGCTCATTTAGAAATACCCTTCCTTCTTGCGAAGCTCCATGGATGCTTCGGATGTCTGGTCGTCAAGCCGGGTTGCCCCGCGCTCGGTGATGCGCGTGGCGGCGGTCTCTTCGATGATCTCGCGCACGCAGCAAGCAGTGGATTCCACCGGCGCGGTGCAGGTCATGTCGCCCACGGTGCGAAAGCGCACCGACACGGCCTCGACCTGCTCGCCCGGCTTGGGCTGCACGAGGTGCGAGACCGGCACCAGTTGCCCGTTGCGGCGGATGACCTCACGCTCATGCGCATAGTAGATGCTGGGAATATGCAGGCTTTCGCGCGCTATGTATTGCCAGATGTCAAGCTCGGTCCAGTTGGAGATGGGGAATACGCGGATATTCTCGCCCGCATGCACCCGGGTGTTGTACACATCCCATAGCTCGGGGCGCTGGTTCTTGGGATCCCACTGGCCGAATTCGTCGCGGAAGGAGAAGATGCGCTCCTTGGCGCGCGCCTTTTCCTCGTCGCGGCGCGCGCCGCCCATGCAGGCATCGAAGCCGAACTCCTCGATCGTCTCCAGCAGCGTCACGGACTGGTAGGGATTGCGCGGCTTGCTCTCGTCCTTGATCACAATGCTGCCGCGCTTGATGGAATCTTCCAGCGAGCGCACGATCAGCCGCTCTCCCAGGTCCTGCGCCAGCTTGTCGCGGCAGGCGATCACTTCCGGGAAGTTGTGCTCGGTGTCGATGTGCACCAGCGGAAAGGGGAACTTCGCCGGCCGGAATGCCTTTTCCGCCAGGCGCAGCATGACGATGGAGTCCTTGCCGCCGGAAAACAGCAACGCGGGATTTTTGCACTCTGCCGCGACCTCGCGCATGATGTGGATGGATTCGCTCTCCAGCGCGTCCAGGTGCGTGAAAGCATGCTTGTTCATGTTGTTTTCAACCAGTTTCATAATCGTTCCCAGTGTTTCTTCGCCACCTCATGCCACGCGGACGGTCTGCCTCACCGGCGTCGCCTGCGTGACATGCAGCCCGCACTCCTTGCCCTCCGGGTGTTCCCACCACCACCTTCCGGCGCGTATATCCTCGCCGGGCGTGATGGCCCGCGTGCAGGGTGCGCAGCCTATGCTGGGATAGAAACGGTCGTGCAGCGCGTTGTACGGCACGCCGTGCTCCCGGATGTAGCCCCACACGTCGTCGTGTGTCCAGTCCAGCAGCGGGTTGAACTTTTGCAAGCCGTTGTCCTTGTCGAAAGCGGAGACCGCAAGGCCGGCACGCGTAACCGCCTGATCGCGCCGCATTCCGGTAACCCACGCCCGCTTGCCGTTCAGCGCGCGCTTGAGCGGCTCGACCTTGCGCACGTAGCAGCAGCGTTTGCGATTCTCGACGCTCTCGTAAAAGGCGTTGACCCCGTATCGTGTGGTATATCGCTCGATCAGCGCGGCATCCGGAAAATAGACCTGGAGCCGTACCCCGTAATGCGCATGCACGGCATGCATCAGGTCATAGGTGTCCTGCGGCAGGCGGCCGGTGTCCAGGGTGAATATGGAGATATTCTCCCTCTGTTGCACCGGCAGCCGTTTCGCAATCAGATCGGTCAGCACCATGTCTTCCGCACCCAGGCTGTTGGCGAAGCCCACCGGCGCATAGGCGCTTGCCGCCTGTTCCAGCGCGGCAAGCGCGCCCGCTATCTTGTCGTCCAGCGTCATGTCAGCGCTCCTTCCGGCAGGGCTTCCGCCAAATCCAACTGCCCATCCTGGGCGACGCAGAAGCGGGCAACCTTCACAGTCCAGGCGTCCACGGCACGGTTCAGCGGGGCAAGTGCAGCCTCGTCGGGCTCCTCCAATGCATCCAGCCCTGCCGCAACGCGACTGAACTCGTCCGCAAGCTCGGTCAACCCATGGTGCAGCATCCGGGCCGCGAATTGTGTCACGTCCTGCTGGTGCATGCCGTCCAGCAACTGGATCAGCCCCGCGCCCAGCACGCGCAGGATGGCCTCGCTGCACTGCGCGGCCTCAGCGTACTTGCGCTGAAACATGAGGGCCCGGCGATATTCGCGCTCGTGGGCCGCCTCGAAGAAGCTGGCACCGATCTGCACCTGGCTCGCCCCTGCGCATTCACCGCCGCCGAAATTCAGCACGCGGAATTCGTCCGCCGCACCGTGATCGCGCATGACCGCATCGACTTCCTCCGGCCGGACCTCGACAATATCGGCGAGCAGTTTGCTGAAGTATCCATCCTCCTGCCCGCGCGCCCAGGCAAAAAAGCGCGTTTCCCCGCTCGCCGCATACGCCTGCTCGACGCGCGCGAGGGCCTGCGTCACACGCGCCGCGGGCACCGATGGTCCCTTGATGCCCAGCTTGCCGTTGCCCATGCCGCTGCCACCGAAATAGGTCTGGTAATGCGGCACCAGCTTGCCGTGCAGGCGGCGCCCCTCGCCGTAGATGCCGATATCGCCGGTCTCCGGCTGGGCGCAGCCGTTCTGGCAGCCGGATACGCGAATGCTGATGTCCTTCACGCCGCCGGACAGCTTGGGTGCGACGAGTGTGCTGGAGGTGATGCCCAGCCGGCAGGTGGAACTGCCTGGGCAGGCGACCACGTTGTCGCCGGTTATCGGCTCACGCAGTCCCAGCGCGGCGAAGCCGTCGCGCAGCGCGGTCAGGCTTTCCTGCGGCACGTCGGGAATGATCAGGTTCTGGTCCTGGGTGGTATGGGCAAACGCAAGGTCTGCCGCTGTCAACAGCCGCGCGATTCCGCGCAACTGGACGATGCTCAGCTCACCCAGCGGCACGCTGAGCGGCAGCACGAACCGGCCCGGCTGGTGCTGACGGAACAGCCAGCGCGGCGCCCCCTGCCCCGGCGCGGGCACATCTTCGGCCTGCCGCCACACGCCCTTGGGATGCGGCTTGCCGGCAAGGGCCTCGCGCGTGCGCGCAAACTCTTCGCGGTATTTTTCGCGGAAGCCGTCCGCACCAAAGCGCTCGACCAGGAACTTGATGCGCGACTTCGCGCGTTTGGTACGATCCGAATACTTGTTGTGCAGTGTAACCAGCGCCTCCAGCGCGAACAGCACCTCCTGCTCCGGCACGAAGGCATCGACCACGATGGCCTCGTGCGGCTTGTGCCCGAGACCGCCGCCCGCCTTCAGGACGAACCCGGGCTGGCCGGCACGCACCGTAGCGATCAGACCGGCATCATGCAGCAGGGACTGCGCGCAATCCGACCCACAGCCGGAGAAGGCAATCTTGAACTTGCGCGGCATCTGCTGGGTGAGCGGATTGCGCAGGAAATGGCGCATGACCCCATCCACGTGCACGCCCACATCGACGTGCTCGCGCGGGCACACGCCGGCCAGTGGGCAGGCCGTGATGTTGCGTATCGTGTTGCTGCAGGCCTCGCGCGTGGTCAGCCCGGCTTCCGCGAGGCGGCGCATCGCATCCGGCGTCCTCTCCAGCGGAATGTAGTGGATCTGGATGGACTGGCGCGTAGTGATGTTGGCATGGCCCACTTGCGCATGCGCTTGCGTCACATCCGCCAGCGCTTCGAACTGAGACGGCGTGATGCGTCCGCCCGGCACCTTGACGCGCAGCATGTTGACCCCTTCCTGACGCTGTCCGTAGACGCCCAATTGCAGGCGCAAGGCTGTAAAGCGGTCGGTGTCGATCGCGCCGTCCAGGAATTCGCGCAGGGTTTCCTCAAACGAATCGATCTCGTCAAGGTTTGCCAGATTGGTTGTCCTCATGTCCATGTTTCAGTCCTCAGAGTATTGCTATGCAAATGCCACGCGCCCGCCAACCAGTAGCAGCATCGCCGCCAGCAGTGGACGCAGAATCCGTTCGGGTATCCTGATCCCGACATGGCTGCCCAGCCAGATCCCGGGCAGGGACCCCAGCAGCAGGCTGCCCAGCAGCCCGAAGTCCACGCTGCCGATGGCGACGTGACCCAGGCCCGCGATTAGCGTCAGCGGCACGGCGTGCGCGATGTCGGTGCCGACGATGCGTGCGGCCGGCGTGCGCGGATAAAGTACCTGCAGCAGCACCACGCCGAGCGCGCCGGCGCCGACCGACGAAAGGGCCACCAGCACACCGAGCACGGCCCCGGCGCACACCGTGGCGCCCGGCAACAGCGCGGCAGGCGGCGCATACACCGCACCATCTGCGCCGGCAAGGCGCTTGCGCACGAAGGGCTTGGCCAGCAGCGCCAACGCGGTGAGCACCAGCGCCGCGCTCAGCACGCTGCTGATCAGCGTCCTCAGGCTGCGCTCGTCGAGTTGAATCCGATGCAGCAGCCACACGCTCAACAAGGCCGCCGGCACGCTGCCCGCCGCCAGCAGGCGGACAACCTTCCAGTCCACCGCGCCGTTGCGGCTGTGCGCCCAGCTGCCACCGAGCTTGGTCAGGGCGGCATACAGCAAGTCGGTACCGACGGCGGTCACCGGCGGAATGCCGAAGCCGAGCACGAGCAAGGGCGTCATCAGCGAACCGCCGCCGACGCCGGTAATCCCGACGATAAAACCGACGATGAAACCGGAAACCGTGTACAGCCCATCCATGTCTGCCTCTTCAACCATGCTTCGGAATGAGGCGCATCGTAGCGGATTGATATATGATTGAAAAATGGTATTATGTTAGGTATATATAACTATAAGGAATAAGCGTATGAACCTGCAGCAATTGCGCTATTTGCGCGAAGTGGTGCGGCGCGGACTGAAGATCTCGGATGCGGCGAATGCACTGTTTACCTCGCAGCCCGGGGTGAGCAAACAGATCAGACTGCTTGAAGATGAACTCGGCATGGAGATCTTCGTGCGCAACGGCAAGCGCATCGTCGCGGTCACCGAGCCCGGCCAGGCCATCATCGAGATTGCCGAGCGCATCCTGCATGAAACAGACAACCTCAAGCATGTGAGCGAGGAATTTCACGCGCAGGACAGCGGCACGCTGACCATCGCCACCACCCATACCCAGGCCCGCTACGCGCTGCCACCGGTGGTCAAGCAGTTCATCAAGCGCTATCCGCGGGTGCGCCTCAACCTGCACCAGGGGAACCCGACGCAGATCGCCGAGCAGGTGCTGGAAGGGGAGGCCGACATCGCCATCGCCACCGAAAGCCTGGCGCTGTACGACGAACTGGTGACCCTGCCCTGCTACGAGTGGCACCACTGCGTCATCACGCCGCCGAAGCACCCTTTGCTGC
This sequence comes from Gallionellaceae bacterium, assembly GCA_035260545.1. Classification (GTDB taxonomy): domain Bacteria; phylum Pseudomonadota; class Gammaproteobacteria; order Burkholderiales; family Gallionellaceae; genus DATDDB01. The sequence goes on from DATFUZ010000063.1 coordinate 8,428, forward strand.
AGGAAAAAGAACTGACCCTGGAAAAGCTTGCGCAGTTCCCCATCATTACCTACGACTTTGCGTTCAGCGGACGCGGCAAGATCAATGCAGCGTTCGAGGCCGAAGGCCTCAAGCCCAATGTAGTGCTCACCGCAATCGATGCGGATGTCATCAAAACCTACGTTGAACTGGGACTGGGAATAGGCATCGTGGCGCACATGGCCTTCATTCCGGAACGCGACCGCCACCTGCGCATGATGGAGGCGCCCGGACTGTTCCAGCCCAGTACGACGCGCATCGCCATACGCAAGAACGAATACCTGCGCGGATACGCCTACGATTTCATCGAATTGTTTGCACCGCAGCTCGACCGGCGGACGGTGGCGGACGCTGTGCGCGACTGATGGCGCGTGTTGCGAGGGCTGCCTCTATGGGGCGTCGGCAATGCGGTCGACCAGCGGGTGCTCGCAATAGCCGCCAAACGGCAGTATGTACTGGCAATCCGGATTGCTCACCATGCAGATGGCCGCGCCGGGCCCGGCCCTGAGTACGCGGCAGCGGCTGATGTCTCTTTTCGGGCCGTCGTCCGCAGACTGGGCGTGCCGTTCAAATAGCTTGCGCTCCCCGTAGATCTGCATCCACGGCAAAGGGGCGGACAGCAGCTCGTCCACCTTTTTCGCGTGGAGCGGCCGTGAAAAGTAGTAGCCTTGCGCGATGTCGCATCCCAGCCGTCCCAGCAATACCAGTTGCGACAGGTCTTCGACCCCCTCGCCGACCACCTTCATGTTCAAGCTGTGCGCCATTGCAGTCACGGCGCGCACAATGGCCGCATCCGCCGAATCGGCATGCATCTGGTGCACGAAGGAACGGTCGATCTTGATTGCGTATACCGGAAACCACTTGAGGTAGGACAGACTGGAATAGCCCGTTCCAAAATCGTCGATGGAAATCCGCATCCCCATCTTGGCAAGCGCGCGTATGGTCGCCGCCGCCTCCTCCGGTCTCACCATGATGGCATTTTCGGTGATCTCAAGTTCCAGCCACGACGGATGACAACCTGTCTGTTCCAGAATCGCGGCGACGGTTTCCACAAAGTCGGTGCGCCAGAGCTGGCGCGCGGAAATATTCACAGCCACGATGAAGGGCGATTTGGCGCGCCCATTCCACTCAACCGCCTGTCTGCAGGCGGCCCCGAGCACCCAGGCGCCGATGGGGATAATCAGCCCGGTCTGCTCGGCCAGAGGCACAAACTCGGCCGGCGAAATGCGGCCCCCTCCTGCGTCCCACCGCAACAGCGCTTCCGCGCCGACAGGACGGCCGCTTGGAATGTCCACCTGTAACTGGTATTCGAGCCGGAATTCGCCGCCCTCCAGCGCACGACGCAGCCTGGTCTCCATGGCGATGACCGAGGTCGTGCGCATGTCCATGGCGGGCTGAAAGAAACAATATGCGGTTCCGCCTTCCTCCTTCGCGCGCAGCATGGCCGCGTCGGCATTTTTCAGAAGGTCGTCCCTGGTCTGTCCATCCCCAGGGTAAACGGCAATACCCATGCTGCCAGAGACCCGCAATTCCTGTCCGCCCGCCGCAATCGGAGAGGCGATCGCCTGCAGCAATTGCCCTGCCCTCTCGGCCACCTCCGCCGCTGCGCCGGGACACGGCAGCATCGCGACGAATTCGTCGTCCCCCAGCCGGGCGAGGGTGTCTCCCTCGCGCAGGAGCCCGCCCAGCCTGGCTGCCACGGCCACGATGACCTCATCGCCGACCGCGTGCCCCAGCGAGTCGTTGACATTACGGAACCGGTCAAGATCGATCAGGAATATCGCGACCCCCTCCCCGCTGCGATGCGCCTGAAGCAACGCCTGCTCGATCCGGTCGTTCAGGAGATTGCGGTTCGGCAGACCAGTCAGCACGTCATGATTGGCCATGAAGGTCAGTTCCTGCTGCGTGCGGTGGAAATAGGTATCCAGCGCAAGCCCGAGATCCAGAAAGACAACCTTGATCAGCGCCTCCAGCGAGGAGGCGAATTTTTCCTTGTCCATGCCAGGCATGTCGTTCAGCGTGGCAAGAAAGAACGACAGATATTTGCGATACGCGCCGATATACCACTGGGTTTCCAGTCCGGCCCGCTGATGCGCCATGCCGACCCGCAGGCGGTCGAGAATGTAGTCGTCGCCATAGTCGCCCGCGGTAAGGCGCCGGAAGTAACGCGCCTGCGAGTGCTTGAGCCGTTCCAGAGCGCCCTGGTCGGGAATGAACCGCTGCAGTTGCGGAAATCGGAGCAAGTGCGCGTAGAACAGTTCCACCAATACCTCATCGACTCGCCGGCCCTCCATATACGCATGGAGCTCGCTCAATGCCTCACTGTCCGATTGCGTAAATTCGAGAAACGCCTTGCGCAATTCGACCGCATCCGGCGTCAGGCCGATTTCTTCCGCAACCCTCTCCAGTTCGCCTCTGTCGGTCTGCATTACCCCCCCCCAATTACGTCAGGCCAAGAAATTGTCGAGCACCCTGCCGCGAACTATGCAATTTGCATATTTCCCCTTAAATCTCATATAGTTGGCGGACACAACGCCATACTAAGGATTCCTTAGTCCACGGTCAATAAAATACCAACAACATCACGGGATATGACCTCTTCCACCCATACTCTTCCGTTGCTTGCGCGCCGCCTGAAGGCAATTCGCAAGCACGCCGGACTCTCCCAAATGGAGTTGGGAGTGCGTGCGGGCATAGACGAATCCACCGCTTCGGCAAGGATTAATCAGTATGAAAGAGGCAAGCACACGCCGGACTTTCTGACGGTGTGCAACTTGGCACGCGTGCTGTGCGTAGATGCGGCCTATTTTTACGCGGAAGATGACTCGCTCGCCGACTTGAGCGCCTTGTACATCCGGCTGTCTGCAGATGAGCAGAGGGTGGTGATGGAGTTCGCGGCGCTGCTTGCGAGCCGCACCCTTACGGCCTTGGACACGACATGGTGAGGCACCCTATGCGAAGCGCCGTGAAATGGCCCTGGCCAGATTCGCGCCCGCCCCCCTCCGCGCTCGCCACGGAAGGCACCAGTCACGTAGATAACGACGCCCCTACAGGGCGCCGCGTCGCGAGAAATAGCGCAGGCGGAAGCCGAATGCGAACAACACAGCAAAATACACGGCCGCACCGCCCGCGACCATGGCCGCGAGACGCAGGGCGCGCGGCCAGCCATGGGCATGGAGCCAGTACTGCACGTCGCCCATCGCAAACCACAGGCCCGCACCCAGCACCAGCAGCGCCACAGCCAGTTTGGCAAAGAAGGCGGCCCAGCCCGGCTCGGGGCGATAGATGCCGCGCTTTTTCAGGAAATAGAAGAGAATGCCGGAGTTGGCGCAAGCCCCCAGGCCGATGGCCAGCGCAAGCCCGGCGTGGCCCAGGTGCAGCTTGGCGACGAACAGCCAGTTCATCGCCTGCGTCGCCAGCAGCGTCATGATGCCTATCTTCACCGGGGTGCGGATGTCCTGCCGCGCATAGAAACCGGGGGCCAGGATCTTGACCATGATGATGCCGATCAGGCCCACGGCGTAGCCGAACAGGGCATCGCGCGTCATCAGCACGTCATGCGCGTTGAACGCCCCGCGCTGGAACAGCGTTGCGATCAGCGGCACGCCGATCTCGCCCAGCGCCAGCGCAGCCGGCAGGGCAAGCAGGAAGGTCAGGCGCAGCCCCCAGTCGAGCAGCCTGGAATACTCTTCCGGGTTGTCGTCCGCGTAATGCTTGGAAAGCGATGGCAGCAATATGGTGCCCAGCGCCACGCCCAGCATGCCGGAGGGAAACTCCATCAGGCGATCGGCGGCATACAGCCAGGAAACGCTGCCTGCCGCCAGGAAGGTGGCGATGATGGTGTTGATGATGAGGCTGAGCTGGCCGACCGACACGCCAAACACCGCCGGGCCCATCTGTCGAATGATGCGCCAGACGCCCGCATCCTTGAAGTTCAACCTCCACTGCGGCAGCATGCCGATCTGTTTCAGGAACGGCACCTGGAAGGCGAGTTGCACCACCCCTGCAACGAACACTGCGCCACCCAGGGCCATGATGGGCCGGCTCAGGTGCGGCGCCACCCAGATGGTGGCCACGATAAAACAGATATTGAGCAGCACCGGCGCGACCGCCGGAACGGAGAACTTGCCATAGGTGTTGAGGATGCCGGCCGCCACGGCCACCAGCGAAATGAAGAAAATGTAGGGGGCAGTAAACCGCAACAGGCTGACCGTGAGTTCGAATTTTCCCTGGTCGTGCGCGAAGCCGGGCGCGGTCAGATAGACAATGACCGGGGCGGCCAGCACACCGATCAGGGTGATGATGAACAGGATGACCGCCAGCAGGCTGACCACATGGTCCACCAGCAGCCGGGTTTCGTCATGCCCTTTTCTGTTCTTGTACTCACCCAGAATCGGCACGAAGGCCTGGGAAAACGCACCCTCCGCGAACAGGCGGCGCAGCAGGTTGGGTAGCCGGAACGCAACGAAGAAGGAGTCGGTCAGCCCGACGTCAAATGCGCGGAAGATCAGGATGTCGCGCACCAGGGCGAGGATGCGCGAAAGCAGCGTCAGGCTGCTGATGGCGGCGAGGGCTTTGAGCAGGTTCATATCAGAGGAGGATGATACCATCGCGCCGCCCGCTTTCCCCGGACAAACCAACAAGATGCCGGATTGGCATATCCGCAACAGCAGCCGCATGCCGAATTGCACCCGCCGGGATCGCGGCGTAACATGCGGCACACGGGAAACAAGGTAAGGTTTTTTGCGATGGAAAACCAGCACGCCCGGGAAACCGCCGCGACTGAACCGGAAGACCGCAACCCGGCCGCCAGCTTGATTGGTCAGGAGGTCGATGCGGACCGGTTGCGGCTGCTGATCAAGCAGTCGTACCCCGGTGCCTATTTCGGTTTCGCCATGGGCGCGATCTGGTCCTGGGTGATCATCGATTATGCCAGCACGCACAGCGTGCTGCTCTGGCTGGGCATCCTTCTGCTGACGACTCTGGCACGGCTCGGCCTGGCCCGGCTTTACTTCCGCCCAAGTGCCGACGCACAGCAGGTCAGGAGGCGGGCGCGCCCCTACCTGGCTTCGCTTTACGCCTCGGCATTAATTTGGGGCGCCGGCACGGTGCTCATCATGCCGAATGCGCTGCCCGCCCACACGATTACCCTGTGCGTGCTGACCGGACTGGCAGGCGCCATTCTCGCAAGCTACTCCGCCTACCGTCCAGCCGCGGTCGGCTCCATGCTGATGATCATGCTGCCCATCACGCTATGGCTCTACTCCCGGCAGGATAAACTCCATGTCAGCCTCGCCATCGGCGCCACGATCTTCATCTACGTCACGCTGCGCGGCGCAAAGATCCTGTCGCACGCGCTGATGCTCAACCTGCTGATGGGCCACGAGTTGAAACAGGCGCACGAAGTAGCTGACCGGCAGGCAAAGACGGACGCGCTCACCGGCATCAATAATCGCCGCGCCTTTTTCGAACTGGGCGAACAGATTGCCAGCTATTGCGAGCGCAACGCGCTGCCGCTCAGCGCCATCATGCTCGACGTCGACCACTTCAAGCGCATTAACGACACAAAAGGCCACCACTTCGGCGACCTTACCTTGCGCCAGATCGGCGCTTTGCTGGCGCGCGAATTTCGCAAATCCGACCTGGTAGGCCGTTTGGGAGGGGAGGAATTCGCTGTCCTACTGCCGGACACCGCACTGGAACATGCGCATGCGCTGGCGGAAAAACTGCGTGCCGTGATCGCCGCAACTCCCATCGCATTGGGGGACCAGCAACTCCAGGTAACCGCCAGCCTGGGTGTCGCCGTCGGCGAGTATCGCCTGGAGTCTCTGCTGCCCAAGGCGGATGCGGCGATGTATCAGGCCAAAACCCTGGGCAGGAACCAGACGGTGAGCGCGAACTGACCGCTGCGGCGCCCAGAATGCACGCTGGCAGCCTTTATTTTCATCGCGTTACGAATTCGCCCGGGTGTTTTCGAGTGCATTATCCCCGTGCACGCACCGATCCTCAAATTGAGGTTGCCAAACCCGCCGCGCATGCCTATAATGCCCCCCTTTTAAAGCAAGCGAATTCAAGGAGTTTTCATGGCAAACAGCGCACAGGCAAGAAAGCGCGCAAGACAGGCTGACAAGCAGCGGGCGCACAACGCAAGCCTGCGTTCCGAACTGCGCACCGCTATCAAGCGCGTAGCAAAGGCGGTCAACGCGGGCGACAAGGACGCCGCCAAGGCCGCGTTCAGCGAATCGACCAGCACCATCGATTCCATCGCCGACAAGAAGATCATCCACAAGAACAAGGCAGCGCGCCACAAGAGCCGCCTGTCCGCCGCCATCAAGGCCATGGCCTGAGCCTGACGCGATGCAATGCAAAAGGCCGACCGGAGTCGGCCTTTTTCGTTTGAGCAGTGTGTAGAGTGTAATAAGTTGGCCGGATTTGCCGCACCGCATTATTCGGGGCGGAGGCCGGATATGAGGGGGACGCCCATAATGTCGCACTTGATGAACACCTATGCCCGCCAGCCGGTCGCCTTTACCCATGGAGAAGGCGCATGGTTGTGGGACAGTCAGGGCAAGCGCTATCTGGATGCGCTCGCTGGCATCGCCGTGAACACGCTGGGTCACGCCCACGCGCGCTATACGGCCGCCCTGAATGCACAGATCGGCAAGCTGATCCACGTTTCCAATATCTACCAGACGCCTGAAGCCGAGCGCCTGGCTGACAAGCTGTGCGCCCTGTCCGGCATGGACGAAGTGTTCATGTGCAATTCGGGCTGCGAGGCAAACGAAGCCGCCATCAAGCTGGCCCGCATGTATGGGCACCGCAAGGGCGTCGAAGCCCCCAATATCATCGTGATGGAAAAGGCTTTCCATGGCCGCACCCTCGCGACACTTTCCGCGACCGGCAACCGCAAGGTGCAGGCCGGCTTCGAGCCGCTGGTCCCGGGCTTTGTCCGGGTGCCCTACAACGACATCGATGCCGTACGCAAGGCAGCAGAGGCCAACCGCAACATCGTGGCGGTGCTGGTCGAACCGATCCAGGGCGAAGGCGGCATCCGCACGCTGGACATTCACTACCTCGAACAACTGCGCCAAGTCTGCGACCAGCAGGAATGGCTGCTCATGCTGGACGAGGTGCAGTGCGGCATCGGCCGCACCGGCAAGTGGTTTTCCTTCCAGCACACCGGTATCCTTCCGGACGTAATGACCTTGGCGAAAGGCCTTGGCGCCGGCGTGCCGGTCGGGGCCTGCCTGGCGGCAGGGAAAGCTGCCGGCACCTTCCATCCCGGCAATCACGGCTCGACCTTTGGCGGCAACCCACTGGCCGCAACGGCCGCCGCGGCCACGCTCGAGATCATGGAACAGGACAAGCTGCTGGCGCATGCCGCGGCCATGGGCGAATTCCTGCTCGATGGCTTTGGGGAGCGCCTGGGGAATGTGGCCGGCGTTACCGAAATTCGCGGCCAGGGCCTGATGATAGGTATCGAACTGGGCAAACCCTGCGGCGAACTCGTAGCGCTGGCGCTGGACAAGGGCTTGCTGATCAATGTCACCGCGGACAACGTGATCCGCCTGCTGCCTCCGCTGGTATTCACCCAGGACGAGGCGCAGCAGCTGCTGGACATACTCTGCCCGCTGGTGACCGAATTCCTGGAAAGGAGCGCTTCCTGATCATGAACGCGACGCCGGCCAAGCCGATGGCAACAAGGCATTTCCTCCAGTTCAAGGATCTCACGCGCGAAGAGCTCGAGCACGTGTTCAAGCGCACCGGGATCATCAAGCAGCGCTTCAAGGCCTACCAGCCCTACCATCCGCTGGCCGACCGGACGCTGGTAATGATCTTCGAAAAGAATTCCACGCGTACCCGCCTCTCCTTCGAGGCCGGAATGCAGCAACTGGGTGGCTCGGCCATCTATCTCAACACCCGCGATACCCAGCTCGGACGCGGCGAGCCCGTCGAGGACGCGGCACAGGTCATCTCGCGCATGAGCGACATCGTGATGATCCGCACCTTCGAACAGAGCATCATCGAGCGCTTCGCCGAGAATTCACGTGTGCCGGTGATCAACGGCCTGACCAACGAATATCACCCGTGCCAGATCCTGGCCGACATCTATACCTACATCGAACATCGCGGCTCGATCAAAGGCAAGACCGTGGCCTGGATCGGCGATTCGAACAACGTCTGCAATACCTGGCTGCAGGCGGCGGAAGTGTTCGACTTCAATGTGCATGTCTCCACCCCGCCCGGCTACGAAGTGGAGCCGGAGCGCGCCGGCCTGTTCGGGGAAGACCACTATGAAGAATTCGCCAACCCCATGGACGCAGCACGCAACGCCGACCTGATCACCACCGATGTCTGGACCTCGATGGGCTTCGAGCGCGAGAACGACGCGCGGCGCAAGGCCTTCGCCGACTGGATCGTGGACGCGGAGATGATGGCCGTGGCCAAGCCCGACGCGCTGTTCATGCACTGCCTACCCGCACACCGGGGCGAGGAAGTGGATGCCGCCGTGATCGACGGCCCGCAGTCCGTGGTCTGGGACGAGGCCGAGAACCGGCTGCACGTGCAGAAGGCGCTGATGGAATACCTGCTGCTGGGCAAGGTGGAAAACTGAACACCCGGCATCACTGCCCGACTTTGAGTTCATTTTAGAAAGCGAATCATGTCCGACGTCAAAAAGACCGTCCTCGCCTATTCGGGCGGACTGGATACCTCGGTGATCCTGAAATGGCTGCAGGACACCTACAACTGCGAAGTGGTGACCTTCACCGCCGACCTCGGCCAGGGCGAGGAAGTGGAACCGGCGCGCCAGAAGGCGCTGAAGTTCGGCATCAAGCCGGAGAACGTCTTCATCGACGACCTGCGCGAGGAATTCGTACGCGACTTCGTGTTCCCGATGTTCCGCGCCAACACCGTCTACGAGGGTGAATACCTGCTCGGCACCTCCATCGCCCGCCCGCTGATTGCCAAGCGCCTGGTGGACATCGCCAACGAGACCGGCGCCGATGCCGTGTCGCACGGCGCAACCGGCAAGGGCAATGACCAGGTGCGCTTCGAGCTGGGCGCCTATGCGCTCAAGCCCGGCATCAAGATCATCGCCCCCTGGCGCGAATGGGACCTGCTGTCGCGCGAGAAACTGCTGGCCTACGCCGAAAAGCACGGCATTCCCATTGAGATGAAGCACAAGCAAGGCGGCTCGCCCTACTCCATGGACGCCAACCTGCTGCACATCAGCTATGAAGGCCGCCACCTGGAAGACCCCGCCGCCGAGGCCGAGGAAAGCATGTGGCGCTGGACCGTATCGCCGGAGAAGGCTCCTGATCAGGCTGAATATCTGGAGATTGAATTTGCGAAGGGCGACATCGTGTCGCTCAATGGCGAAAAGATGACGCCGGCCCAGGTGCTCACCAAACTGAACCAACTGGGCGGCAAGCACGGCATCGGCCGTCTTGACCTGGTGGAAAACCGCTACGTCGGCATGAAGTCGCGCGGCTGCTACGAGACGCCCGGTGGCACCATCATGCTCAAGGCGCACCGCGCCATCGAATCCATCACCCTGGATCGCGAAGTGGCGCACCTGAAGGATGACCTCATGCCGCGCTACGCCAGCATGATCTATAACGGTTACTGGTGGTCCCCCGAGCGCCAGGCGTTGCAGACGCTGATCGACCACACCCAGTACACCGTGAACGGCTGGGTGCGCGTCAAGCTGTACAAGGGTAATGTCATCGTGGTTGGACGCGACTCCAAAACCGATTCCCTGTTCGACCCCTCCATCGCCACTTTCGAGGATGACAAGGGTGCTTACGACCAGAAGGACGCAGCCGGCTTCATCAAGCTCAACGCGCTGCGCATGCGTATCGCCGCCAATTTAAGAAACAGGAAATAAGCGTTCGCCTCCTCTCCCGCCGGGGCTGCGGAAGGGTCGCTGCTAAGCAGCGAGGCGCCCGCCGGCGTACCCCTTGCGGCGGGAGGGCTGGGGCGAGGGAGCAGTTTTAAATAATTAATTCAGGAAGTTATATGTCAGACAAGATAGACAATATCTCGGTAATGACCAAAGCCAACGTTTACTTTGACGGCAAGTGCGTATCGCACACCGTGGAATTCGCCGACGGCACGAAGAAATCGGTGGGCGTAATCCTGCCGGCGACCCTCACCTTCAACACCGGCGCCCCCGAGATCATGGAAACCGTGGCCGGCGCCTGCCGCTACAAGATCAAGGGCGAAGAGTGGAAGACTTGCCAAGCCGGCGAAAAGTTCTCGGTGCCGGGCAACTCCAGCTTCGATATTGAAGTGACGGGCGAGCCGTACCACTACGTCTGCCACTTCGGCTAACATAAGCTACTGCGCAACCCGATTGCGGCGGCGCGTGCTCGCTCACGCCTGGCCTGCCCAATCCGGTATGTCTCGGCCCTCGCCGCGCGGGTCCTTGCGTTCGGGCCGCTCGTAACGCATATGCTGGTGCGCTGTTAGCCAGGTATTTTATTCAAGGGGAGAAACCATGCCATCTTTCGACATCGTTTCCGAAGTGGAAAAGACCGAGGTCAAGAACGCCGTCGAGCAGACCAACAAGGAAGTCGGCACGCGCTTCGACTTCAAGGGCTCGGACGCCAGGGTCGAGCAGGCCGAACTGGTGCTGACCGTGTTCGCCGACAACGATTTCCAGCTCGGCCAGGTGCAGGACATTCTGAACGGCAAGCTGGCCAAGCGCGGCGTGGACATTCGCTCTCTCGACATCAGCGACAAGATCGAGAAAATCAGCGGGAACAAGGTCAAGCGCAACTGCACGGTGAAGGTGGGCGTGGAAACCGAACTGGCGAAGAAGATCGTCAAGCTGATCAAGGACAGCAAGCTCAAGGTTCAGGCCAGCATCCAGGGCGACACGGTCCGCGTGACCGGCAAGAAGCGCGACGACCTGCAGGAGGCCATCGCCTTCGTGAAGAAATCCATCACGGACTTTCCGCTGCAGTACCAGAACTTCAGGGATTGAACATCGGGAGAGCGTCCATGCTTCTGCGCCGCATCGCCCGCTGCTGCACGCTCCCCCTGCTTTTCGCCGTTGCCGTCCCCGCCTGCGCGGCGGGCAGCGGCAGCGACGAACGTTCGGCTACAGCAGCACCTGCGGCCGCCGCATCCCCCAGCAGCATACCGGCAACAGCGGTTTCCACCGACGCGGTAACCACCGGCGGTGAACCGCCTTCCGTCCCCGGCCTGGTCGTGGACGACGTCAAGCACGTCGTCACCTCACCCGCGCGCTGGGACAAGGACGACTGGAAGACGGCCGGCTGGAGCGCGGCAGCGGTGCTCGGCACCGCACTGGTCATCGATCACCGCTGGCGGGACGAAATGCGCCGCCACGCCCCGAACAACAATCCCCTGATCACGCAGGTTGAACGCCTCGGAGACCAATACTCGCCGGCCGTGGTCGGCGGCTTTCTTGCGGTCGGTGCGCTCAGCAGTGACGACAACACCCTGGAAACCGGCGAGGACATGCTCTCCGCCAGCCTGATCGCCAGCGGCATCGTCACCCCCGTGATCAAACTGGTGTTCGGCCGCGCGCGGCCGCGCAACAACATGGGCGTGGACTATTTCAGGCCCTTCTCCAACCTCAACGCCTCTTTCCCATCCGGCCATACCACCGAAGCCTTCGCCCTCGCCTCGGTAATCGCGGGCCATTACTCCCCCTGGGCCGGCTACACCGCTTACGGCCTTGCCGCCATGGTTGGCCTCGCGCGCACCTACCACGATGCGCACTTCGCCTCCGACGTGCTCGCCGGCGCCATGATAGGCACCGCGGTAGGCCGCGCGGTCGTCCGCTACAACGACGAATGGCGCGGCCACAGCAAGGTGGTGCTGGTCCCGCGACTGGCGCCCGGCATGGTAGGGGTACAGGTGGCGGGGGAATTTTGACTGCGCTGCTTACAAGGTTTTTATGAATGGCGTGATGAGGCTCCGGACTGATCGCCGGGCGCGCGGGGGTTGGAGCGCGCTGCAATGGCAGACAGAATGGAATTGTTGGCCACCCCTTCCTCCGTGCGCCACCGAGTCGCGCAGCACCCGCAAGGGGTACGCCGTAGTTGCCTCGGAGAGGTTCTCGCACCCTTCGGGTGCAGGTGGCTGAAGCCCCCACAACACACGCAGTGGGCCGTGCGAGCTTACGCGGACGCCCGGCCTGCCGAGCAGGCGAGGGAAGCCACAGTCTAGCGCACCGGGGGGTGCTCTCTTTCCACAAGCAAAGAAACTGACCGGCATGCGGGGCCGCGCCCCGCTCTAAGCCGTGAGCACCACCAGACCGGCCAGAAGGCACACCGGCCATTGGCCGATAAAACCAGGCCCCCATCCCCTGCAAGCAAAAATCGGCGTACCATATTCCCATCCTGACCACCTTGAGAACAACAATGAAAACCGTCCTCGTTCCGCTCGCCCAAGGCTGTGAAGAACTGGAAGCCGTGACCATCATCGACATCCTGCGCCGCGCCGGCATCACGGTGGTGAGCGCAGGGCTGGATGCGGGGCCGGTCAAGGCGAGCCGGGGCACGGTGCTGGTGCCGGATACCACTCTCGATGCGGCGCTGAAGCATGGCTACGACATGGTGGTGCTGCCGGGAGGCCAGCCAGGCGCCAACAACCTGAAGGCCGATGCGCGCATCATCGCCATGCTCTGGCAGATGAACCAGCAAGGAAAGTACCTCGCTGCCGTGTGCGCCGCGCCTTCCGTGCTGGCCGAAGCCGGCCTGCTGGACGGCAGGCGCGCAACGAGCTTTCCGGGCGCGCTGGACAACTTCCCCAAGGTGACCGTGCAAAATTCCGCGGTCGTGGAAGACGGCAAGCTCATCACCTCGCGCGGACCCGGCACGGCGATGGACTTTGCGCTGACGCTGGTGGAGCGGCTTGAGGGCCGCGGCAAGCGTGACGAGGTCGAGACAGCACTTCAGCGATAGCGGATGAAGGCATTGTGGCAGCGGTATCTGGACGGGATACCGGAATATCTCGCGCGCCATTACTGGTGGGCTTACCTGTCACCGTTCGGTGTATGGTTTTTCGACCACCGTCCTGTCATCAACCCGATACTCTTCGGCCAGTACCAAGCGATTCTGAACGAGGTGATGCGCCGCTACGAGACGGCGCCCAGCCCGCGCACCTTGCAGGTCACCTGCGCCTACGGCGCACTGACGCCCACCCTGACAAGGTCCGCGGCGACCGGTGAATTGCACCTCATGGACGCGGCCGCCATACAGTTGCGCGCGGCGCAGCAAAAAATCCCGGCAGACGCCCGGCGCCCGTCATTTGCACGTATGAATGCCGAATCGCTGGCTTACGCCGACAATAGCTTCGACACCATAATCCTTTTCTTCCTGCTGCATGAACTGCCGCCCGATGCCCGGACCCGCACCCTGGACGAGGCATTGCGCACCCTCAAACCCGGCGGCCGCGTGCTAATCGCCGATTATGGGCACATTACCCGATCCCATCTGCTGCATCGCGTGCCGCTCCTGCGTGCATTGCTGGAGGCGCTGGAGCCTTTCCTGCGCGAGTTCTGGCACGGCGATCTGGATGCCTCGCTCATGGCGTCGGCGGCGCGGAGTTCACTGCAACTCAAAGCCTGCGCGGGGACGGCAATCTTTCGCGGTTTTTACCGCGTGCGCGAGTATCGCGCACAAGAGCAGTTGCACAACACGCGCTGACCGCTTGCCATCCGGGTCCATCCGCCACCATCGCCTTGAAGTCTTTTCGGTGCCGTAAAATCATAGACATACACCTACCCTTCACAGCCACCTGTTTTTTCGCTAGGATGGCGGTAGAATAAAACAGTCAGCTATCCTGATTTCTTCCCGGCATCATTATTCCGGCAGCAGTTTAACCATCCACATACAATATCCATTTCGAGAAAAGCGAGAATAGCCATGAGCGAACATATTCGTTATGTCACCGACCAGACATTTACGGCCGAAGTGCTGCAGTCACCGCTGCCGGTGCTGGTAGACTACTGGGCCGAGTGGTGCGGACCGTGCCGGATGATTGCGCCTATCCTGAACGAAGTGGCCCAGGAATATTCCGGCCGCCTCACCGTTGCAAAGATCAACATGGACGAAAACCAGGTCGTCCCCCAGAAATACGGCATTCGCGGCATTCCCACCCTGATGCTGTTCAAAAACGGCAACATTGAAGCCACCAAGGTCGGCGCGCTGTCCAAATCCCAACTCACTGCATTTATTGACAGCCACATCTGAACCGTTTAATCTCGCGCCTGCAACTGCCCGTTTCGCCCCTTCTTCCATCCAAATCAAGATACCAAGCGATACTCAGGCAGTCCAGGCGCGGCAGCCGCGCAGACCGTAACACTTCCCCCAAAGCAAACTTACTTGTAATCGCAAGACCTCCACAAACTCCGTTCTTTTTTCCCCTTTAATCTCATGCACTTATCTGACATAAAGACCAAGCACATCACCGAACTGGTGGAGATGGCGACCGCCAGCCAGATCGACAACGCCAACCGCATGCGCAAGCAGGACCTGATTTTCGCCCTGCTGAAGAACCAGGCGAAAAAAGGCGAGAGCATCTACGGCGAAGGCACCCTGGAGATCCTGCCTGACGGCTTTGGTTTTCTGCGCTCGCCGGACACCTCCTACCTCGCCGGGCCGGACGACATCTATGTCAGCCCCAGCCAGATCCGCCGCTTCAACCTGCACACCGGCGATTCGATCGAGGGCGAGATCCGCACCCCCAAGGAAGGTGAGCGCTATGTGGCCTTGGTCAAGGTGGACCGGGTAAACGGGGAGCCGCCTGAAAACGCCAAGAACAAGATTCTGTTCGAAAACCTGACCCCGCTGTTCCCCAGCGAACAGTTGCGCCTGGAACGCGACATCAAGGCGGAAGAGAACATCACCGGGCGCGTGATCGACATCGTCGCCCCCATCGGCAAGGGCCAGCGCGGTCTGCTCGTGGCCTCGCCCAAATCCGGCAAGACCGTGATGCTGCAGCACATCGCCCACTCCATCGCGTCCAACACCCCGGACGCGGTGCTGATCGTGTTGCTGATCGACGAGCGCCCCGAGGAAGTGACGGAAATGAGCCGCACCGTGCGCGGCGAAGTGGTGGCCTCCACCTTCGACGAACCGGCCACCCGCCACGTGCAAGTGGCTGAAATGGTGCTGGAAAAGGCCAAGCGCCTGGTCGAGCACAAGAAGGATGTGGTGATCCTGCTCGACTCCATCACCCGCTTGGCGCGCGCCTACAACACCGTGGTGCCCTCCTCCGGCAAGGTGCTGACCGGCGGCGTGGACGCGAATGCACTGCAGCGCCCCAAGCGCTTCTTCGGTGCGGCGCGTAACGTGGAAGAAGGCGGCAGTCTGACCATTATCGCCACCGCGCTGGTGGATACCGGCAGCCGCATGGACGACGTGATCTACGAGGAATTCAAGGGTACGGGCAACATGGAAATCCATCTGGATCGCCGCATGGCCGAAAAGCGCATCTACCCCGCAATCAACGTGAACCGTTCCGGCACCCGCAAGGAAGAACTGCTGATCAAGCCCGACATCCTGCAGCGCATCTGGGTGCTGCGCAAGCTGCTTTACCCCATGGACGAACTGGAAGCGATGGAATTTCTGCTCGACAAGGTCAAGGCGACCAAGAACAACCCCGAGTTCTTCGACTCGATGCGCAGATAAGCACCGGATTTGGCGGCCAAAGGCCGCCGAGCCCACCCCAAAAACCAGTTTGAAAGCCGGGCAAAATTGTGTATAATGCACGGCTCTAAAAAACCGCATTCAAGCGAGGCAGTCATGTACGCAGTGATCAAGACCGGCGGCAAGCAATACCGCGTTGCCCAAGGCGAAACCCTGAAAATCGAGACCGTTGCCGGTGACGTCGGCAGCGCCGTGGTGCTGGACAAGGTGCTGATGGTGGGCGAAGGCGACAAGGTCACCGTCGGCAAGCCCCTGGTAAGTGGCGCCTCGGTCAAGGCGACCATCGTTTCCCATGGTCGTGGCGACAAGGTGAAGATCTTCAAGATGCGCCGCCGCAAGCACTACCAGAAGCACCAGGGACATCGCCAGAACTATACGGAAATCCGCATCGACGGTATTTCCGCTTAATACTGAAGGAGCAGAAGCATGGCATCGAAAAAAGGCGGCGGCAGTACCAGTAACGGGCGCGACTCGCACTCGAAACGACTGGGCGTCAAGAGCTACGGCGGCGAGATGATCAATGCGGGGAGTATTATCGTGCGCCAGCGCGGCACGCGCATCCACGCCGGCGACAACGTCGGCATGGGCAAGGATCACACCCTGTTCGCCAAGATTACCGGCAAGGTCGTGTTTGCCGTGAAGGGCGCGCAGAAACGCAAGATCGTCAGCGTGGTTGCTGCCTAAGTAGCCCCACCGTGTTACAAGAAGCCCTATCTGCCCGGTAGGGCTTTTTTATTTATGAAATTCATCGACGAAGCCCGCATTGAAGTCATCGCCGGAAACGGCGGCAACGGCGTGGCCAGCTTCCGCCGCGAGAAATACATCGCCAAGGGCGGCCCCGACGGGGGCGACGGCGGACGCGGCGGCAGCCTCTATGCCGTTGCGGACCGCAATATCAACACCCTGGTGGACTACCGTTACGCGCGCATTCACCGCGCACGCAATGGCGAATCCGGGCGCGGCTCCGATTGCTACGGCAAGGGCGGGGACGATGTCGTGCTGCGCATGCCGGTCGGCACGGTCATCACCGATCTCGACACCGGCGCGCTGATCGCCGATCTTGCCCACGACGGAGAAAAAGCCCTCATCGCAAAGGGCGGCCAAGGCGGCCTGGGCAACCTGCATTTCAAGTCCAGCACCAACCGCGCCCCGCGCCAGTGCACCCCGGGCGAACCCGGCGAGCGGCGTAACCTGCAGCTTGAACTGAAGGTGCTGGCCGACGTCGGCCTGCTGGGCATGCCCAACGCCGGCAAGTCTACCTTCATTCGTTCGGTTTCCGCTGCGCGTCCCAAAGTGGCGGACTATCCCTTCACCACGCTGCATCCCAATCTGGGCGTGGTGCGGGTCTCCACGGAAAAGAGCTTTGTCATTGCCGACATTCCCGGCCTGATCGAAGGCGCCGCGGAGGGCGCCGGCCTGGGCCACCAGTTCCTGCGCCACCTGGCCCGCACGCGCCTGCTGCTGCACCTGGTCGACCTGGCGCCACTGCATGAGGAGACCGACCCGGTGCGCGAGGCGCACGCCATTCTCAACGAATTGCGCAAATACGACGAGGCCCTTTATAACAAGCCGCGCTGGCTGGTGCTGAACAAGCTGGACCTGCTCGAGGACAGGGAAGCAAAGGTCGCCGCCTTCCTCGATGCATTCGGATCGCACGACCGTTATTTCGCAATTTCCGCGATTACCGGCGAGGGCTGCAAGGAACTCACCTACGCCATCATGGAACACCTGGACGAGGCCGCAAGACGGGAAACGGATGCCGTCGCGGAATCCGCCCAGGAAAGCGCAATCACCGCGAGCGATCTCGCGGAGGACGGGCGCCACCGCGAAGATCACGACCGCCAATCCTGAACCGCCCCTCTATCGCCGGCCCAGCATGATGACCACGACAAATATCGCGATGAGAGCAACTCCGGTTCACTGCAGACGCATCGTCGTCAAAGTCGGCAGCAGCCTGGTGACGAACCAGGGCGCCGGCCTGGATGCCCTGGCCATCGCCAGCTGGGCCAGGCAGATCGCCGCCCTGCACGAGAACGGCTGCGAAGTGGTGCTGGTCTCGTCCGGCGCCATCGCGGAGGGCATGCAGCGCCTGGGCTGGAAGCAGCGCCCCAGCGCCGTGCACGAACTCCAGGCCGCGGCGGCGGTCGGCCAGATGGGACTGGTGCAGGTCTATGAAAGCTGCTTCCGCGAACACGGCCTGCGCGCCGCGCAAGTGCTGCTCACCCACGCCGACCTGGTGGACCGCGAACGCTATCTCAATGCGCGCTCCACGCTGCGCACACTGCTCACGCTGCGGGTGATTCCCGTCATCAACGAGAACGACACCGTGGTCACCGACGAGATCAAGTTCGGGGACAACGACACGCTGGGGGCACTGGTCGCCAACCTGATCGAGGCGGATGCCCTGGTCATACTCACCGACCAGAGCGGCCTGTACTCCGCCGATCCGCGCAAGCACGCCGATGCGCGCCTGCTCGACACGGCGCAGGCGGGCGATCCCGCGCTCGAAGCCATGGCCGGCGGCGCCGGCAGCCATATCGGCCGCGGCGGCATGATCACCAAGGTGCTGGCGGCGAGGCGCGCCGCTCGCAGCGGCGCGCACACATTCATCGCGTCCGGCCACGAGCCCGACGTGCTGCCGCGCCTTTTGCGCGGCGAAAACATCGGCACCCTGCTGATCGCCACCGCCCTGCCCCTGGACGCGCGCAAGCAGTGGCTTGCCGACCACCTCCAGGTGAGCGGCAAGCTAAAACTCGATGCCGGCGCGGTGCGCGCGTTGCGCGTCGACGGCAAGAGCCTGCTGCCTATCGGCGTAATCGAGGTCGGCGGCGAATTCGCGCGCGGCGAAGTGGTTGCGCTGCTCGACGAACGGGGCAACGACATCGCACGCGGCCTGGTCAACTACAGCGCAGCCGAGGCGCGCCGCATTGCGCACCGCGCCAGCCACGAGATCGAGGGCATCCTGGGCTACGTGGACGAACCCGAACTGGTGCATCGAGACAACCTCGTCCTGCTCTAGGACCCCGCGACAACTACCCGAGCAACGCAGCGATAAACGGACATGTCGAACTTCCTGACCAAGCTGCGTAAGGTGCTCATCGGGGAATCGCTGGATCCGCTGCGACCCGATACCCGCCAGCATATTGCGCTGGCCGCCTTTTTCGCCTGGGTCGGGCTGGGCGCGGACGGACTCTCCTCCTCCTGCTACGGCCCCGAAGAAGCGTTTCTCGCCCTGGGCGCGCATACCCATCTCGGTCTCTATCTCGCCGTGGCGACCGCGCTCACGGTATTCATCATCGCACTCGGTTATAACCAGGTGATCGAGCTGTTTCCATCCGGCGGCGGCGGCTACAAGGTGGCCTCGCGCCTGCTGGGCGAGCATGCGGGCCTGGTGTCGGGCGCGGCGCTGATCGTCGATTACGTGCTGACCATCGCGATCTCGGTCGCGAGCGGCGCGGATGCGCTGTTCAGCATGGCGCCAGCCGCCTGGCAATCGGTCAAGCTTCTCACCGAAGTCGCGCTCATCGTAGTCCTCATCGTGCTCAACCTGCGCGGCATGAAGGAGTCGATCAAGGTGCTGCTGCCGATCTTTCTCGGCTTCTTCGCAACTCATGTGCTTCTCATCGGCTACGGCATCGCCCGCCACGCTGGCGGTCTGCCAACGCTGGTGCCGGACACGATGTTTGAGACCCAGGCGCTCAGCGGCCAGCTCGGCTGGGTGTTCGTCGCCTCCTTGTTCCTCAAGGCCTATTCGCTTGGTGGCGGCACCTATACCGGGATCGAGGCGGTCTCCAACAACGTCAACCGTCTTGCCGAGCCACGGGTGCACACGGGCAGGCTCACCATGTTCTACATGGCAATGTCGCTCGCCTTCACCGCCGGAGGCATCATCGTGCTCTACCTGCTGTGGGGTGTGCAGCACGAGGAAGGCAAGACGCTCAATGCCGTCGCCTTCCACGCCATACTCGGCACGCTGGGGTTCCCCGGCTGGCTGAACAGCGGCATCCTCGGCGTCACCCTGGCGCTGGAAGCGGGCCTGCTGCTGGTGGCCGCAAACACCGGATTCCTCGGCGGCCCCGCCGTGATGGCCAACATGGCGGCGGATTCCTGGGTGCCGCGCCAGTTCCGCCAGCTTTCCACCCGCCTGGTCACGCAGAACGGCATCATCGTAATGGGCGGGGCAGCCCTGCTTATCCTGATCTGGAGCGGCGGCGATGTCTCCCTGCTGGTGGTGCTGTACAGTATCAACGTGTTCCTGACCTTCAGCATGTCGCTGCTGGGAATGTGCGTGCACTGGTGGCGGCGGCGGCGGCGGTCGGAGCCGTGGAAACGGCGCCTCGCCCTGTCGCTGCTCGGGCTATCGGTCACCGGCAGCATCTTGATCGTCACCGTGGTCGAAAAGTTCGCGGAGGGCGGCTGGGTGACCATGCTCATCACCAGCCTGGTGGTGGTGCTGTGTCTGCTGATCCGCAGGCATTACGACGAGACCAAGGAAAAGCTGCGCGTTGCCGAGAAGCTGTTCGGCCAGTCGGTGCCCGACGCCACGTCCGGCCTGCCGGAAAAGCTCGACCCTGAATTGCCGACGGCAATCTTTCTGGTCGATGATCACCGCGGCGTGGGTATCCACACCATCATGTGGGTGCGGCGGCTGTTTCCAGGCCACTTCCAGAATTTCGTGTTCGTCAGCGCGGGCGAGGTGGACACCCAGAGCTTCGACAGCGAGGCCACCATCCGCACCATGCAGAACCGCACCGAGCAGGCATTGATCCACTACACGGCATTTTGCCGGGCAAACGGGCTCAACGCCACCTGGCGCATGGCGTACGGCACCGACGCCATCGCGGTGCTGGACGATCTGGTGCAGGAGGTCATCGCCGAGTACCCGAACAGCGTGTGCTTCGCCGCCAAGCTGATCTTCACCCGCGATAACGTGTTCATCCGCTGGCTGCACAACCAGACCGCACTCGCCATGCAGCGCCGGCTGCACTTTCGCGGCCAGCAGATGGTCATCCTCCCGATGAAGGTGGACTAGGCTCCAATAGCCGCCTGCCCCAGCAGCGCAAGGCTCTGGTCGCGTATGGTCGCTTCCTCGTCCGCCGGGATCACCCGCACCGGCTTGCTGCCCACGGCCTCGATGACGGGCCGCGCGCGGGCGTTGGCGTCCGCGTCCAGCCGAAAACCGAGAAACCCCAGCGGCCCGCAAATAGCTGCGCGTATCTGCGGCGCATGCTCGCCTATGCCGCCGGTGAACACCAGCGCGTCCACGCCGCCGGCCTTAGCCGCCAGGCTGCCGATCGCCGCGCGCACGTGGTAGCAAAAGTAGTCGACCGCGAATCTCGCCTCGGTGCTGGCGCTTGCGAGCAGCGCCTTCATTTCATGGCCTTCGCCACCGGACAGGGCGAGCAGACCCATATGGTGATACATCAGGTCGCTCAGATGCGCCGGATCCATGCGTTGCGCCAGTTCCAGCATCACGCCGGGATCGAGGTCGCCGCTGCGTGTCCCCATGGGAATGCCCCCCGCCGGGGTGTAGCCCATGGTGGTATCGACCGACTTCAGGTTGTGCAGCATGCACAGGCTGGCGCCGCTGCCCAGGTGGGCGACCACCACCCGGCCGCGCGCCGCCGCGCCCAGCAAGGCCGGTAGCCGCGACGCGACGTAGGCGTAGTTCAGCCCGTGAAAGCCAAAGCGGCGCAGCCCGTACTGCTGCGGAATCGGCAGCCGGCTGGCCAAGGCCGGCAGCGTGACGTGGAAGGCGGTGTCGAAGCAGGCGATCTGCGGCACGCCGAAGCGCTCCGCACAGATGTCCAGCCCCATCAGGTTGCCCGGCAGGTGCAGCGGGGCGAGCGGAATGATGGTCTCCAGCCGGGCGCGCTCGGCGGCGTCCACGCGGCGCGCGGCATCGGCAATCTCCCCGCCGTGCACCAGGCGGTGACCGACCACGGCAGGCTGGCGGCCGGCCAGGTCGCGCATCAGGCCGTCGAATCCGGTCCGCGGATCCTCAAGCTTGTCATAGCGGAAATCGGCGCGCCCGCCGTCGGCGTCGAAGTAGCTGGCCTTCAGCGAGGACGAGCCGGCATTGATGCACAGGACCGGTTTCATCGCGCCTCAGACGGGCCAGGTCCAGTCGGTGAATTCCGGCAGGTCCACGCCGTATTCGTGGGCATGGTTGCGACATTCCAACTGGCGGTTGAGCATGTGCTGCTTGACGTGCGCGCCCGCCACATGCAGCGCAGGGATGCGGTCGATCACATCGATGACCAGGGTAAAGCGGTCTATCTGGTTGCGGATGGCCAGCTCCAGCGGAGTATTGATGCTGCCCTGCTCCTTGTAACCGCGCACGTGCAGGTTATGGTGATTGGCTCGGCGGTATGCCAGACGATGGATCAGCCAGGGATAGCCGTGGAAGTTGAACATCACCGGCTTGTCCAGGGTGAACAAGCTGTCGAAATCGCGATCCGACAGGCCGTGCGGGTGTTCGGTGTCGGGCGTGAGCTTGTACAGGTCGACCACGTTGATGAAGCGCACCTTCAGATTCGGGAAGTGCTCGCGCAGCAGCGCCGTGGCCGCCAGCGCCTCGCGCGTCGGCACGTCACCGGCGCAGGCCATCACCAGATCGGGCTCGGCGCCGTCGTCATTGCTTGCCCAGTCCCAGATGCCGATGCCCTTGTAGCAATGCTCCCTGGCGGACTGCATGTCGAGGTACTGCAGGTGCTTCTGCTTGTCGCACACGATCACGTTGATGTAGTTCGTGCTCTTGAGGCAGTGTTCGCCGACCGACAGCAGGCAGTTCACATCCGGCGGCAGATAGATGCGCGTGACCTCCGGCCGCTTGTTCACCACCACATCCAGGAAGCCGGGATCCTGGTGGGTGAAGCCGTTGTGGTCCTGACGCCATACAGTGGAGGTGATCAGCAGGTTCAGGGAGGAGATGGGCGCGCGCCACGACACTTCCTTGGACATCGCCAGCCATTTTGCGTGCTGGTTGAACATGGAGTCGATGATGTGGGCGAAGGCCTCGTAGGTCGAGAAGAATCCGTGCCGTCCGCTGAGCAAATAGCCTTCCAGCCAGCCTTCGAGGGTATGCTCGGACAGCATCTCCATCACCCGGCCATCCTGCGCCAGTTCGCCGCCGTTGGCATCCTCGGGCAGAAAGTCCGCCATCCACGTTTTCTTGCTCACCTCGTAGACGTTGTCCAGGCGGTTGGAGGTATTTTCGTCCGGGCTGAACACGCGGAAGTTGCGCATGTTGCCGCGCATCACGTCGCGCAGGAACTTGCCCAGCGGCCGGGTGTTCTCGGCATAGGAGCCGCCGGGCCTGGCCACCTCCGCCGCGTAGCCGGCGATGTCCGGTAGATGGAGCGCCTTGCGCAGCAGGCCGCCATTGGCGTTGGGGTTGGCGCTCATGCGGCGTTCGCCGACGGGCGCCAGCGCCTTGAGTTCCGGGATGAGCGCACCCGCCTCGTCGAACAATTCATGCGGCCGGTAGCTCTTCAGCCAGCTTTCGAGCGCCTCGAAATGCGACGGAGCGGCGATGTCGGTGATGGGCACCTGATGCGCACGCCAGTATCCCTCTATCTTCTTGCCGTCGAGTTCCTTGGGTCCGGTCCAGCCCTTGGGCGATCGCAGGACGATCATCGGCCAACGCGGGCGCGCGGCCTTGCCGCTGGCGCGCGCCTGCTGCTGGATGGCACGGATGTCGAGCACGCACTGCTCCATCGTCGCCGCCATTGTCCGGTGCATTTCGTCCGGATCGCTGCCCTCAACGAAGTGCGGCGTCCAGCCATAGCCCCTGAACAGGGCATCGAGTTCCTCGTGCGAGATACGCGACAGCACGGTGGGATTGTTGATCTTGTAGCCGTTCAGGTGCAGCACCGGCAGCACGGCGCCATCGCGGAT
This sequence comes from Gallionellaceae bacterium, assembly GCA_035260545.1. Taxonomy (GTDB): domain Bacteria; phylum Pseudomonadota; class Gammaproteobacteria; order Burkholderiales; family Gallionellaceae; genus DATDDB01. The sequence continues at coordinate 32,034 of DATFUZ010000063.1, forward strand.
GGGGTTGAGGAACTTGTTGGAATGCCAGGCGGTGGCCAGCGGGCCCGTCTCCGCCTCGCCATCGCCGACCACCGCGGTGACGATCAGTTCCGGGTTGTCGTAAGCGGCGCCGAAGGCGTGGGAAATACTGTAACCGAGTTCGCCGCCCTCGTGGATGGAACCCGGCGTCTCCGGGGTGCAATGGCTGCCGGTGCCGCCCGGAAAGGAGAATTCCCGGAAGAACCGGCGCATGCCCTTCTCGCCCTCGCCCTTGTCCTGATAGATCTCGCCGTACCGCCCTTCCAGATAGACCGGCGCCAGCACGCCCGGCGCACCGTGCCCTGGCCCCGCGATAAAGATCGCGTTCAGGTCGTACTTCCGGATCAGCCGGTTCATGTGGATGTAGATGAAGGACAGCCCGGGGCTGGAGCCCCAGTGCCCGAGCAGGCGGCGCTTGACGTGCTCCTGGGTGAGCGGCTCCCGGAGCAGCGGGTTGTCGCGCAGATAGATCATGCCGGCCGCGAGATAGGTGCAGGCCCGCCAGTAGTCGTTGATGAGCCTGAGCTCGTCCGGAGTCAATGGCGATGGCTGGTTATTCATGTTCTTCCTCGTCATGGGTTCGTGGGAGACGGCGGCGGTATCCAGACGCGGCCGTTGCGTGCGTAGCGCCGCGTTTTCGGGCACGCCGCGCACGCGCTTACTTGTACCACGTGACCAGCGGCGCTTCCAGCGGAATGCTCGCTGCGCGATGCGCAGGCACGATGCGCGCCGTGTAGTGCCCCGCCGGGCGCGTGGAGGGAACTGTTCCCGCATACAGAAAGCCGCTGTTCATGCCTTCGAGCTGCGCCATCTGTTGCAGTGGCTGGTGCACCCGTTCGAAGCTTCCCGACGCCTCGGCATACAGTTCCACTGAGATAGCCTCGGGCGGCATGCCGTCGAGATAGACCTGCACCCGGAACTGATGGCCTTCCGCGCCGGTTTCGGCGGTGACGTTGCCGAAATACATGCGATGCCACTGCATCCTGATTTGCGCATGCCAGCGCTCGATGTCCAGCGCCAGTGCGCAGCCGTCCGCCGTGCGTGCGGCATAGGCGGCGGCCAGCGGTGTGTAGAAGTTTTCGGTATATTCCCGCATCATGCGGTTGGTGGAGAAACGCCCAGTGAGGGTCGCCATGCTTTCCCGCACCAGCGCCAGCCAGTCGCGCGGCAGGCCGCTGTCGTCGCGGCGGTAAAAGGTGGGCACCACCTCCTCTTCCAGCACCCGGTAGAGCTGTTCGGCGTCGCGCGCATCCTGCTCGACGATGTTGTGATGTTCCAGCTTGTCGCCGACAGCCCAGCCGACCTCGGGGCAATACGCCTCGGCCCACCAGCCATCGAGCGCGGAAAGGTTCAGCCCGCCGTTGACCAGCACTTTCATGCCGCTGGTGCCGCTGGCCTCCCAGGGGCGTCGCGGCGTGTTGATCCAGACGTCCACGCCCTGCACCATTTCGGCGGCGACGACGAGATCGTAATCCTCCACGAACACGACCCGGCCTTTCAGGTCGTTGCGCCGGATATAGTCCGCCCATTGCCGGATCATGTGCTTGCCTGCTTCGTCGCGCGGATGGGCCTTGCCGGCAATCACCAGCTGCACGGGACGGTCGCGGCTGGTCAGCAGGCGCGTGAGCCGTTGCGGGTCGGTCAGCAGCAGGTTGTTGCGCTTGTATTCGGTGAAGCGCCGCGCAAAGCCCAGCGTCAGAAAGCCGGGATCAAGCGCTGTGGGCCGGCCCACCGGCGCATTCTGCAGGCTGCGGAGCCCGGACATTCGCTTTTGCAGAAACTCGAGCAGCTTGCCCCTGCCTTTGCTGCGAAAATTCCACAGCGCGCGATCGTCCACGCCGCGCAGGTTGTTTTCGACCGATTCCAGTTCCCCGCGCCACGGCTCCTTGCCGCAGGCTTCGGACCAGAGCGCGTCGGCAGCCGCCGAGTCCCAGGTGGGCATGTGTACACCGTTGGTGACATGGCCGACCGGCACTTCCGCCCTCGGATAACGCGGAAACAGCGGCTGGAAAATTCCGCGGCTGACTTCCGCATGCAATTCACTGACGCCGTTCACGGCACCCGCGCCGTGGCAGGCCAGGGTAGCCATGTTGAACGGTTCGTCGTCGTTCACCATTCGCCCGGAACGGCCCAAGGCCAGCAATTGCGCCGCACTGATGCCCAGCTTGGCTGCATAGTCCTTGAAATAGCGCAGAAACAGGGCCGGGGGAAAGCGGTCGAACCCGGCCTCGACCGGGGTATGGGATGTGAACAGATTGCCCGCGCGCGTCGTGCGCAGCGCAACATCGAACGGCTGGTGGTAACGCTCCATGAAACTGCGCGCACGCTCGAAGATGGCAAACGCGGCATGACCTTCGTTGAGGTGGCACACCGGGCAATCGAGCCCAAGCCGCTGCAGCAGCCGCCAACCGCCGATTCCCAATACGATTTCCTGCTGCAGCCGCATCTCCTGCCCGCCGCCGTAGAGTTCGGCGGTAATGCCGCGATCGCCGGGATAATTGAGGGGGTCGTTGCTGTCCAGCAGGAAAAGAGAGCGCCTGCCCACTTCGGCGTGCCAGGCCCGCAGGTGCAGGAGTCGATCCGGAAACTCGACCGTGACGTTGATCCAGTCTCCCTTGTCATCCATCAGCGGGGAGACCGGCAACATGGTCGGCGAATTGTATGGATTGAAATCGAGCTGTTCGCCGTGGCTGTCCAGCGCCTGACGGAAATAGCCCTGCTGGTACAGCAGCCCGACCCCCACCAGCGGCACGCCGAGGTCGCAGGCCGTCTTGAGATGATCGCCTGCCAGCACGCCCAGCCCGCCGGAGTAGATCGGCAGGGATTCTGAGAGGCCGAACTCCATGCTGAAGTAGGCAACGTAGCCCGGAAAGAACTCGCCCGGGCGCCGGCTGAACCAACTCGTGCTGCCGAAGTGCGCCTCGTGCGCATCCAGGTGGTCCTTGAGCATCCCGAGAAATTGCCGATCGGCCGCCAGCTTCTCCAGGCGTTCGTCGCTCAGGCTCTCCAGTACGAGCAGCGGGTTGCGCGTGGCTTCCCAAAGTTCAGGATCGGCCACCGCCCAGAGGTTATCGGTGCTGTGGTGCCAACTCCACCGCAGATCAAAGGCCAGCGTCGCCAGGCCGGCCAGCGGCTCGGGAACAGGACGCGGAAGATAATGGGAAATATGCATTGGATATGAACGTGCTAGACATTGAAATCCCATGCGTGCGCCACGGAGGCGCAACACGCCCGGTGCTGCCGACACCGCACCGCCCATGGCAGGCGTGTATGTTACTACGCCCACCCGGCGCGGGATACCCTGCCGGGCGGCGAATTACACAAATTTTCGTAATGTTCGAATTTTCCAGCCGCGTATGCCGGGCGGAATGCGGCCCTTGGGCTTCCGCCGGTGCCCGATAGGAATATAATAGTTCTGCAAGCGCAGCAACGCGGCTCTTTGTCTGGCGCGGCATGGCAGATGCCAGGCCGAAGTGTACAACTTTCCGCTCATGCAGGATTCCCCTATCATGTTAGAAACTTTTACCCTTATTACGCTTTCCGTCATTGCCCTGATCATCTTCCGCAACGGACGGACCCCCCCGCTGGAAAACCCGCTGACCATCAACCGCATCGGGCAATTCCACGCGGTTCTCGCGCCCAAGATCAACCTCGCACAGCCATTGCTGGAGAATGCCTCGCATCGCGTCGGCGAAGACCTGCGGAAGCAGAACACTGCCCCGCTGTATTTCAAGGTCGAGGACAAGGAAGTGAAATCCCACGGCCAGGCGTTTTATCTGCTGGCCGCCACCTTGCGCGATGGCGTGCTCTATTTCCAGGCGGCGGCGCCAAATGGCAACCAGGGAGACGTGGAGACGATACGTGCGTTTTCGGAAGCCGAGCTCGCCAAGCACCCGGAAAGCGCGGCGCCGGCCGATGAGGCGCGCGCCTCGCTGGCGGAGGCGATCACCGCGGCGGCGGCACAGCGCGGCGCGACGCTAACCGCGCTGCAGTAACACCTTCACCGGGCGGAAACTGCGTCTGTGCACGGCTGAAACGCCGTGCTCGCGCAGGGCTGCAAGATGCGCTGCGGTGGGATAGCCCTTGTGCAGGTCGAAGCCGTATTGCGGATAGCGTGCGTGCAGGTCGAGCATGGCCGCATCCCGCGCGGTCTTGGCCAGGATGGAAGCAGCGGAGATGGCGGCGACCGTGCCATCTCCCTTGACGATCGCCCGGCTGGGCAAGCCGGTTTCCGGGCAATACAGGCCGTCGACCCACACTTCACGCGGCGCCAGCGCCAGCGCCTGCACCGCGCGCTTCATCGCGAGCAAGGTGGCCTGGAGAATATTCAGCGTATCGATTTCTTCGACCGATGCCTGGGCGACGGCCCATGCGAGCGCGTGCTGGCGAATCTGCGGCGCCAGTGCGTCGCGCCGCTTTTCGCTGAGCTGCTTGGAGTCGGCCAGGCCGGCGATGGGGTGGGCGCCGTCCAGTATCACCGCTGCTGCGTACACCGGCCCCGCCAGCGGGCCGCGACCCGCCTCATCCACCCCGCAAATCATCGAAGCCTCCATGCCCAGCCCCCGTGTAGCGGAAATGGCGATCCCTCCGAACGTCCGGTCCCGGCCACCCCCTAAAGATACTGCAATACCACGGCCGCCGCCTTGCTGGCCGTATCCTGCTTCAGCGCATGGTGCATGTCGGCGAATGCCTGCCGCATCTCCTCCAGCTTCTGCTTGTTGCCGGCCAGATTGAGCAGCGCCTGCGCCAGGTTTTCCGGCGTGGCATCTGCCTGCAGCAGTTCCGGGACGATAAATTTCCCCGCCATGATGTTGGGCAGGCCGACATAGGGAAGGTATGCCTTGCGTTTCACCATGCGATAGGTCAGGCCCGGCACTGTATACGTAATGACCATGGGGCATTTGAGCAAGGCGGCCTCCAGCGTCGCAGTGCCGGACGCAATCAGCCCGCAGTCGGCGGCAGTCATGGCATCGTGCGCATGGCCGAACAACAAGGTGATCGGCAGTTGCTGCGCGTGCTGCCGCCACTGCTCTTCCTCGAACAGCGTACGCGTCTCGCGGCTGGCCAGCGGCACCAGAAAGCGCGCATTGGGAACCTTTTCCAGGATCAGCTGCGCTGTCCGGATGTAGAGAGGCGCCAGCCTCCGCACCTCGCCCTGGCGGCTGCCCGGCAGAAATGCGAACACCTTTTCATTCGGCATGATGCGCATCTGTTCGCGTATGGCGGTGCGATCCGGGTTTTCCGGCAGCTCGTCGGCCAGCGGATGGCCAACATAGGTCACGGGAATGCCCGCCCTTTCATAGAGCGGTGGCTCAAAGGGAAACAGCGCCAGCATATGCGACACCGCGCGCTTGATCTTGCGGATGCGCTCTCCGCGCCACGCCCAGATCGAAGGACTGACGTAATGCACCACCGGAATGCCGCGTCTCTTCAGCGCGATCTCCAGGCCCAGATTGAAGTCCGGTGCGTCTACGCCTATAAACAGGTCGGGCGGGTCGGCGAGGAGTCGGCTGCGCAGCTTGCGGCGGATACCCCAGATTTCGCCGATGTGCTTGAGCACCTCGACATAGCCGTTGACCGCCAGCTTTTCCATGGGAAACCAGGATTGCATGCCGGCGGACTTCATCCGCGGGCCGCCGATGCCGACGAATTTTACATCCGGCCGCAGCCGCTTGATGGCTGCGATCAGATGGCTGCCAAGGAGGTCGCCCGAGGCCTCTCCCGCCACAATCGCGATGACTTTGACTTGCGCCGCCATATGTCCGTCAACGAATGAGGCCGCGGGTCGAGCGCGCAATGAAATCGGTGAACAGCTTGAGTTCGGGATACTCCGCGGACTGGGCCGTAATTTCGGCCACTGCCTGTTCCAGCGACAGCCCGGACCGGTACAAAGTCTTGTATGCGCGCTTGATCGCCATGATGGTGGGACTGCTGAAGCCGCGCCGCTTCAAGCCCTCCGAGTTGATGCCGTGCGGAGTCGCAGGATTGCCCCCTACCATGACATAAGGCGGAAGGTCCTGGAACAGCAAGCTGCCTGCGCCTACCATGACGTGCGCACCCACCTTGCAGAACTGGTGAGCGCCGACGTAGGCGCCGAGAATGGCGTAGTCGTCAACCTCCACATGCCCCGCCAGTTGCACGCTGTTCGCAAGCACAATGCCGTTGCCGACCTGGCAATCGTGGGCGAGATGAACGTAGGCCATGATCCAGTTGTTGCTTCCAATGCGGGTCACACCCCCGTCCTGCACCGTACCGATATTGAAGGTACAGCATTCGCGGATCAGGTTGTTGTCGCCGATCTCCAGGCGCGTGGCCTCACCTGCATACTTCTTGTCCTGCGGGATACCCCCCAGAGAACTGAACTGGAAGATGCGGTTCTTCCTGCCGATGCGCGTGTGGCCCTCAATGACGACGTGCGGACCGATCTCCGTTCCCTCGCCGATCTCGACGTTCGGCCCGATGACGGAATACGCGCCGACTTTAACGTCGTCGGCGAGCCTGGCGCCAGGCTCGATGATCGCCGTTGGATGAATCAGGGCCATTACTTGTCCCTCATGGTGCACATCAATTCCGCCTCCGCCGCGACCTGGTCGTTCACGGTGGCGATGGCGTCGAACTTCCACACGCCGCGCATGCTGCGGGTAGGCACCACCTTGAGGATCAACTGGTCGCCCGGCACCACGGGACGCTTGAAGCGCGCGCCATCGATGCCGACGAAGTAGTACACCTTGCTGTCATCCGGCTTGCCGTCACCCGTGCCCGTGAAGGAAAGAATGGCGGCCGCCTGCGCCATCGCCTCGATGACCAGCACGCCCGGCATGACCGGATGATGCGGATAATGCCCCGGAAAGAACGGCTCATTCATGCTCACATTCTTCAGCGCAACGATCTCCTTGCCCGGCTCGAAAGAGAGCACGCGGTCTATCAGCAGGAAGGGATAGCGGTGCGGCAGATGCTGCAAAATCTGGTTGATGTCCATCTGTAGGTTCATGGGTTCTTCCTTTTCAATTCCTCGATTTCGTGTTGCAACTGTCTGACCTTGCGCGCAAGCTCGTCCAGGTGCCGAAGCTGCGCGGCATTCTTTCGCCATTCGTCGTTCTTGCTGATCGGAAAGATGCCGGCGTAGCTACCCGCTTCGCGTATGGATTTGCCGACCAGGGTAAAGGAGGCGATCTCCACGTTATCCGCGATCTGCAAATGCCCGAGTATGCCCGCGCTGCCGCCGATGCGGCAGTAACGCCCGATGCTGGCACTGCCCGCAATGCCCACGCAGCCCGCGATTGCCGTGTGCGCCCCGACGCGCACATTGTGCGCGACCTGGATCTGGTTATCGAGTTTCACGTCATCCTCTATCACGGTGTCATCCAGCGCACCGCGATCTATCGTAGTGTTTGCGCCGATCTCTACGTCGTCGCCTATGACTACACGCCCGATCTGCGGAATCTTCAGCCAGCGCCCGTTCTCCCAGGCCATGCCGAAGCCGTCCGAGCCGATGACCACACCGCTGTGTGCGATCAGGTTCCGGCCGATCACGCAGTCGTGATAGACCACGACGCCGGGATAAAGCCGGCTGTTGGCGCCGATGGAAACCTTGTCGCCCACGCAGCACCCCGCCATGATGACGCAGCCGGCGCCGATCGCAGCCCCCGCCCCGATCACCACATTGGCGGCGACGTGCGCCGTCGGATCGATGTGCGCGCCCTCGCCCACGACCGCGCCGGGATGGACACCCGGCGCGAACTCCTGGGCGGGATTGAGCAGCGCCGAGACCTTTGCAAAATAGGCGTAGGGATTGGCGCATACGATGCGCGGCAATGCGGTCGCGTCCGCTTCCGCTTCGCCGACGATGACGGCGCTGGCCCGCGTCTCTTGCAGCAGCGAGCGATATTTGGCATTGGTCAGGAAAGCGATGTCGCCCTCCCGCGCGCGTTCCAGGGTCGCCACCTGGGCGACGGTGGTAGCGGGGTCGCCCAGCACACGGCCGCCAAGGCGCTCCACAAAGTCAGCCAAACTGCGTCTGGGTGAGGTCATTGCGTCAGTTCCATGAATGCAGGATTCGATTCGCTGCGTGGTGTGTTGTCGCGCCGGGTGGCAGCAGCGCCGCGAAGGGCGCTGCGCATGGGACGGCGGCCGCAACGCGCCGGGTGCGCGTCATTTCTCCTTGGCCAGCGCCTTCAGCACCTGGTCGGTGATGTCTATCTTCGGGTTGCGGTACGCCGCCTCCTGCAGCACCAGATCGTAGTGCTCCTTCTCCGCGATGTCCTGTATGACCTTGTTCGCGCGCTCCAGCAGCACCGACAGCTCCTCGTTCTTGCGCTGGTTCAGATCCTCGCGCAATTCGCGCTGCTGCCGCTGCAGTTCGGCACTCAGGTTGGATAGCTCGCGTTCCTTGGCATGGCGGTCGGCGCTGGAGAGGCCTGCGCCCTTCTTCTCCAGATAGTCCTGCAGGTCGCGCACCTGGTCGCCCAGTTTCTTGATGGCCTCGACGCGCGGCGCAAACTCCTTCTCTATCTTTTGCGAAGCCTGTACTGCGGGCGCGGATTCACGCAGGATACGCTCCACATCCACGAACCCGACGCGGAAATCGCCCGCCAGCGCTGGCAGGGCGACGAATGCGAGCAGGGTGATGATCAGCTTGGACAGGACTCTCACTTTGCACCTCCTGGCATCAGAACATGTTACCGATCGTTAGCTGGAACTTCTGCAAATTATCTCCCGGCTGCGGATGTATCGGATAACCAAGGCTGATTTTAAGCGGTCCCATCGGAGAAATCCACGTCAATGCAAGACCCGTTGAGTAGTGCATGCCGAGGGACTGCGGGTAGGTGGACTGGATGACGGGACCATAAATCGCGCCGGCGTCCACAAAAGTGCTCATGCGCACCGACTTTTCATCGGCCATGCCGGGCACGGGAAACATCAATTCTCCGCTGAGCACGAAAGAGCGGTCGCCGCCGGTGGCCAGCCCGGTGCTGTCGCGCGGACCCAGCGATCCGGGATAGTACCCGCGCACCGTCCCGGGACCGCCGCCATAGAAATACTTGAAGAATGGCAGCGGCTTGCCGTCATATCCGCCGCCAACGCCGATGTTGTTATTGAACATCAGGGTCATATCCTTGGTCAGCGGATAGAAAAACTGGTTGTTTATCATCAGCCGGTAGTAGTGCAAGGCCGTTGCCTGCGGCAGGCCCACTTCGAGGCTGACGCTCTGCATCATGCCGTCCGTGGTGTAAATGGCACTGTCGCGGCTGTCGCGGCTCCAGCCCAGCGTGCCCATGTAGGTGTGCGTCGTGCTGCCGAATGTCCTGATGTAATCGTAGAACCGCTGCGGGCTGAGCGGCGTGACGCCGATTGTGGTGTCCTCATACCCCAAACCGTAATTGATGCTCTGGTCGTCGGAGATCGGGATGCCATAATGAACGTCGGCGCCGTTGGTATGCGTCGTATATTGCGACACCATGGTCATGCCTGCGGTATCGAAATTGCGCTTGTACACATCGAAGCCCCTGCTCACGCCATCGTCCGTGTAGTAGGGATTGGTGTACGACACCGAGATGACCCGGTTAACCGGGCTGGTGCTGACTTGCGTAGCGAGGTAATTGCCGGTGCCGAAGATGTTGGCCTGGCTCACCGAAGCCGAAAGAATGATGCCGATGCCGCTGGAAACGCCAGCGCCCACGGAAAACTGACCCGTGGATTTCTCCTTCACCGCAACGTTCACGTCCACCTGGTCGTTGGTGCCCTGCACCGGCGGCGTCTCGATGTCGACTTCGCTGAAATAATCCAGCTTGTCCACATGCTGCTTGGAGTTCTTCACCTTCCCGGTATCGAACCACGCGCCTTCAAGCTGCCTGAACTCGCGCCGGATGACTATGTCCTTCGTCCTGTCGTTGCCGGAGATGTTGATGTGCCTCACGTAGACGCGCTGTCCCGGATCCACGGTAAAGGTGAAACCCACCTGATGCCGTTCCTTGTCCACGTCGGGCACCGCGTTGACGTTGGCGAATGCATAGCCCTCCGTGCCGAGGCGATCCGAAATCCGCTTGGTCGACTCCGTCACCTGCTTGCGTGAGAAAACATCTCCCGCCTTCACCGAAATCAGCTTGCGCATTTCGGCGTGGGAAATAATCTTTTCCGGCCCGGCCACATCGACCTTGGAAATGGTGTATTTCGGCCCCTCGGTGATGTTATAGGTAATGTAGATGTCTTTCTTGTCCGGCGAAATCGACACCCGCGTGGAATCGACGGAGAATTCCAGGTAACCCTGGTCGAAGTAGAAGGAGCGAAGCTTTTCGATGTCACCGGCCAGCTTGGGCTTCGAGTACTCATCGCTGCCGGTAAACCAGCTGAACCAGGTCGGCGTGGCCAGGCTGAGCTGATCCAGCAGCTTCTGCTCGCTAAAGGCATGTGCGCCGATGATATTGATCTGGCGGATCTGCGAGGCGGCGCTTTCGGCCACGTTGAACGTGATCGCCACGCGGTTGCGCGGCAGCGACTTGACCACCGAACTCACCTGCACGCCGTACTTGCCCTTCGCGGTATATGCATTCTTCAGTTGCTGGGTGGCTTTGTCCAGCGCCGACTGGTCGAAGATGCGGCCCTGCACCAGCCCCACGTACTTCATGTTGTCGCGCAACTGGTCCTTGGAAAAGGAGCTCGACTTGACGCCGTTGATCTCCACGCTGGCGATGGCCGGGCGCTCCTTCACGTCGATGACCAGCACGTTGTGGTCGCGCGCCAGGCTGACATCCTTGAAAAAGCCGGTGGCGAACAGCGCTTTGATCGAAGCGTCGGCCTTGGCGTCATCCATCGTGTCGCCGACCTTCACCGGCAGATAGCTGAACACTGTCCCGGGCTCCGTGCGCTGGATCCCGTCAATGCGGATGTCCTTGATAATGAATGGTTCGAAAGCTGCAGCGGGTACAGCAAGCAATGCGAACAACAGGAACGCCAGTAATCTCGAATTCATCTGGTTAGGAAAAAGTTCAGCCACCCGCCATCAAGCGGCTGATGTCATTATAAAATACCAGGATCATGAGCGCGAGCAGCACCACCGCGCCTACTTTCTGCCCCGTCTCCCATGCGCTTTCGGGCACGGGGCGGCGCATGAATAATTCCGCCGTATAATACAACAAGTGCCCCCCATCCAATATCG
>DATFUZ010000064.1:0-6613 GCA_035260545.1 Gallionellaceae bacterium
CGCGCTGGCCGTGTCGCGCACCACACCCTTACCCGCCACGAAATGCAGCCCCACCTGCCCCTGCGCATACATCAGCCCGAGGTTGAATTGCGCGGCGGCGTCGCCTTGGTCGGCGGCCTTCCGATACCACCTCGCGGCCTCGCCGATGTCTACGGCTACGCCCCGTCCCTGTGCATACATCAGCCCCAGATTGCGCTGCGCCAGCGTGTCGCCCTGCTCCGCCGCCTTGCGGTACCATTGCACCGCCTGGGCGTCGTCCCTGGGCACACCGCGCCCCTGCGCATACATCATCCCCAGGTTGAATTGCGCATAGGCGAAGCCCTGGCCGGCAGCCTTGCGATACCAGTCCGCGGCCTGGGCATCGTCGCGCGGCACACCCAGGCCCTGCGCATACGCGAGGCCCAGGCTGTATTCGGCTGCCGCGTCGTCCTGATTCGCCGCCTTGAGAAACCACTTGAGCGCCTCGCCGCTGTCTCGCGCAACCCCTATCCCTTGCGAATACATCAGCCCGAGATTGCGCTGCGCGCGCACATCGCCCTGCTGCGCCGACATGCGCAGCCATTTCATCGCCTGCACGGGATCACGGGCCACGCCCTGCCCTTTAGAATACATCAGACTCAGCATGTATTGCGCAGCGGCATTGTTGTCCTCGGCGTACGGCTGAAATTCCTTGAGGGCGGTGGCGTAATCCCCCCGGCGGTAGGCGGCGCTGGCCTCATCCAGCCCCGCGTGGGCCATGGTCGTCGAGACCGCGTACAGAACAGCCGCCGCAATCAGTCTGCTTTTCATCCTTCCTCCCAATACCGGTCCTGCGTTCGCCGACGGTCCGAGGCCGGCCGTCACGCGGCTGACGCTGCAGATGGTACTGCGTTTTCGACGGTCAGGCGCGGCAGGATCGAGACCCTGTCTGAAGAGTAGCGGACACATGCCGGCTGAACCCCGCCCGCATGGCCGTGGGGCGCGCATTCGCCAATCCGCCTAGATTTTTCCGACCAAGTTCAAGAACACCCCGTGGTAGGTATAACCCAGGTTGGTGAGGTCGTCGGAAAAGTCCGTGAAGTTGTAGCCCACGCCCAGTTTGACGTAGTTGCCCACGTCGCGATACAGCGTTACCAGGGCGCCGCGCCTGGTGTCCTGCGCATTCGGCAGCGACAGCAGGCGCGTTTCGGTCATGAAGTCCCACTCGCGCACGAAATGCCAGTCCACCCGGGCGATGTAGAGATTCGCATTGCTCTGGTAGAACACCTGTGCGACGCGATCCTCGCTGACCTGGCCGGTCCGGTGGGCGAACTTGCCGCCCACCGTCCAACGCGAGGTCAGATCATAGTCTGCGTCCAGCGACACGATCTGGTCCTTCTGGATGTATGCAGCAGCCGTATTCGCAATGGTTATCTGTCCGGCAGACGGCAGGTTGTAGAAGTAGGTGAACTTGAACAGCATGTTGAGCCGGTCGTTGTCCACCGGGCGATAGCCATATCCCGCCACTGCTTCCGTATAGGAGCCGTTGTAGAAGTCTCCCTGCGAGCTGGTGCTCTGCGAGTGGTTGAAGCGGCCGATGAAGCGCCAGTCCGGGTTGATCTGGTACTTGACGCTGTTCTTCGTCAGCCAGGTGACCCGCGTCGTATACAACATGATGTCCAGCGGCGACTGCATCTTGTCCTGGCGATACTCGATCGCGCTGGCGACCACCACTTTCTTGAAACCGTAGCCGAACGATTCCCCGATCGCGTTATGCCGGATCTCGGCGCCGGTAAGGTTATCGCGCAGGGAGCCCGCGTCCAGATTGGCCTTGAAATTCCAGCGGTCGCTGGGCACGTATTGCACCCCGGTCGAATGAGTCAATCCGGTGGGCACGTCGCCGTACTGGTATTTCTCTTCCTCGAAAATGTCCGTGGTGTCGGAATAGTGTTCCTTCACGCCGGTGGTCATGGTGCCCTTGCGTGCACCGATGCCGTTGTCCGTCCTGTCGTTTTCGAGCGCATAATTCACGTAGGCGGTGGATTTGTCCGAATAGTGATATTCGGTGCCCAGTTTTCCGAGCAGGCCCGTATCGCCACCGGAAATCTCGCCGTTCACCCTGAATTTATCGTTGACCTGATAGGCGCCGCCGACGCCGCCGCGGTCGTTGCGGCCGCGATTTCCGGATTCCGACGTGGTGCCCTGCGCGTAGGTGTAGGCGCTCCACTTGTGGTGGCTATCGTAGCCCGCCTTGACTACTGCGTCGGTCCGTTTGCCCTGGACCTGGGTCACCGGCACCACCGGAGAATTGTCGCTGCGCTGATCGGTACGCACGCCCGTGCTCAGTTTCCAGTTCGCGTTCGCCTGATAGCCGACGTCCGCTTCCGTCGCGGTTGTCTGTATGCCCTGGACCTGGGAACTCTTGTCGCTCTTGACCGCCACGTCCACCTTGCTGGTCACGTTGGTCCTGATACTGCCGCCGTACTGCGTGGTGTCGGTCGGCGTGCTGAAGCCGTTCGCCGCGAATCCGCCCTGCACGAACTGGTGATACAGCGTGACATCGCCGTTGGCCTTGCTATAGACATCCTTCAGCCCGATGCTGGCATCGACCCGGTTCGCGCCGTACACGCCGCCGGCCGGCGTGGGGAGCACGGCGCTCTGATTGGCCGCCAGGTTGTTGGTCTGGTTGAAGCTGAAGCCGCCGTCGTACGAGCCCTGCACCGCGGTTCCCGGTCCGGAGGTCTGCGACTTCTGGAACTTGACCCAGGTTTGCGCGCTTTGCCGCAGGGTGACGTCGGCGCCCTTGAGGTTGAGTTCGTTGCCCGCTTCGTTGCTCTTGTCGTCGGTGACGCCCACCTTGACGTGGTCGTTCAGCCAGTAGTGCGCCGTGCCGCCGGTGGAAAGATGGGCCGTATCCTGGAAGCCGGTCGAGTATTCATACTGGATCACCAGGTACTGGTCATTGCCGCCGCTGCTCATGCCGCTCTTCACCAGCAGATTGTCGTTCGAGTACGGCGACAGCGGTGCAGACAGCATCACCCGGCCCTGGATGTAGTCTATGGTGTAATCCAGCCCGTAGGTCAGGTTCTTGACCGCCAGCACGATGCCCGACACCTTGTCCCTGACCTCGATACGCAGCCGGTCCGAGCCCTGCATCACGTCCTGGTGCTGCAGGTAATAGAGCGAGCCGCCAGTGCCGCGGAAATCGTCGCGGCCGGCTACGGTGCCCGGCTGCGCCACGAAGCCGTCTGCCACCAGGCGTTTTGCGCCGAAGGAGGTCACGGCCGTCGGCTCGATGTGCAGGTTCGCACCGTACAGCGTGCGTTGCACCTGGGCCAGGTTGTTATCCGTATAGTTGACCTTGAAGTTGCCCCACATCCCGTAGTTGGCGTTCTTCTTCAATTTCACGTAGAACTTGCCCAGCGTGGGTGCGGTCTGCTCCGTGGTGCTGCCGTCGCCGTAGGTTGGGTAGTAATAATCCGGGTTGATGCGGCGGAAAAAGGCGTCCGGAGACTTCTGCATGAAGTTGCTGAACAGGCTGCCAGCCGGGCCCTCCAAGGTGTCGGCGCTGGCGGTCAACTGGTAGTTGTCGCCGAACTTGCCGTTGGTATAGAACGCCAGGCGGCCATCCAGCGACATGCTGTTGGTGTAGTGCCCCTGGGTGTCGTTGGTGACGATGGCGGCAGGCCCGCTCACATTGGCCTTGGAGGCTGTCACGTCTGCGATGCCGACATAGAACCAGTCGTTGTTCTTCAGGTCCATGTCGCGCTGGTAGAGCTGGCCGTTGCCATTCTTGTCGAGCACGGCAACCTCTACCGTATGCAGGCCGGGGGGGAGGATTTCTTCCGCGACGAACTTGCCTTCGTCGTTGACCGGAACGGAATTGCCCGCGAGATAGACTGTATGCCCCGCCGGAATGTCGGTGCCGTATGCCTCAACAGTGCCGCCGGTCAGGGGAATGTTCTGCGCGGCCAGCCGGGTGTCGCCATAGCCCGCCAGCAGCTCCTTGTTGAGGTCGGCCTTCTCCGCCTTCTCCGACACGCGGTCCAGCACCCACAGGGTTTGCGGCTGCGTCTCGTCGAAATTGCCTTCCTTGTCGTACACCCGCAGCACAAATTTCAGGTCGCGGCCCGGCGCTGCGAAGGAGGAAAATTTTGCTTCCCACTGGGCGTTGCCATCCTTGTCCACCGGTATGACCGCGAGCGGCGTGTCGCGCACGGACTGGCCGGGATTGAAAATGCGGACCTCGGAACGGGCGATGAAGTACGGGAAGTTCGAATACGCGCGGAAATGGACCAGGTCGTCCACATGAGGCGTGGCGGGATCGTCCTGGTAACGGATGCTGTTGGGCCAGGCGGTGACGTTCAGCCGCGGCTTCATGTTCAGGTTGTCGTACTTGAACTGGATGTCGGCCTTGTTCAATTGCACGTCCGTGCAGCGGTCAATATCCGAGATGCTCTTGCCCTTGTCGTCGATGGGAGTGCCATCGACGGTGATGCGCATCGGATTGAGCGCGTAGGGATTGGCCACTGGCACCTCCCGCGTCATGCGGGTGATGTCCAGTTCGTCGTTGTTGTCCAGCGCCGCCAGTTCATCGTAAACGATCTGCACCTCCACCTTGGAGTCGCTCGCCTCAACAAAGCCGGCATTGACCACGTCGCTGGATTGCACATAGCCATGGCCCTCGTGCTCGACCTGCGAATTCTGCAGTCCCAGGGCGGCCTGGATGTCCTTCATCACGGTATAGGCGCGGGCGGTGGAGAGGCCGATGTCGTCACCATAGGCCATCGCCGTCCTGCGGTCCAGGCGCTCATTCTTGATGAAGCCGATGAAGCGCAGCCGCACCCGCGTCCTGTCCTTCACCTGGTCGAGCAGCGTGCGCAGGTTGGCCGCGTAGCCCGGTGGAATGACCGGCTTGCCGTTCTCCCACATGATGGGCGGGATGGGTCCTGTGGGCGGGGTGTACACCCGCGTCACCGTCTCGGCGCCGGCCGCCTCGGGGCAGAGCTGCGGCTCGCTGGACAGCTGCTGCAATTGATCGTCGTACCAGAATTCCGCTTCCACGCGGTTGTTGGCGGCCCTGCCCGCCTCGGTGTCGTTGGGCGCGACTGGATTCGCCGGCCCCATGCCGTCGCTCTCCACCGCCGACGAGGGCAGGTGCAAGGCGTCCTGCACCGCCAGCGCCACGCGCCGGGCACGCGCCTTGGAGAGGCCCAGCTGATCACCATAGATGCGTTCGTCTCGGCCGGCCAGCGGCGTATTGTCGGTGTAGGCGATGAACTTGATCACCACATTGCGCTTGTTCTGCAGATTCTTCAGCACTTCCGCCAGTTTCTGGATGTAGTCGGCGGGAACGCTGGTGGAAGATTCGTCGAAGTGCAGCGGGCCGATCAGGTTCTTGACCCGGGCGCGCTTGGCCATGCCGGTCTTGTAGCTGAGTTTGCAGACCTGCTCGACACGGCACACCTTGACGCGCCGGATCAGCTCCGAAATGAGGATCTTCTTTTCGACCTCCTGCTTCACCGGCTCGTCGTACCACACCTCCACTTCCATGCGGCGGTTCAAGCGCCGGCCCGCCGCCGTGTCGTTGCTGGCCACCGGGTTGGCATCCCCGCGTCCCTCGTAGGAGATGGATTCCGGCGGCAGGTGCAGCGCCTTCTGGAAGAATTCCGCGGCGACGCCCGCGCGCTCACGCGACAGACCTTCGTTGTCGCCGTATTGCGCCTTGGCCTTGCCCCGCAGGGGGACGTTGTCGGTATAGCCCACGAGGTGCAGCCTCACGTTCTTCTTGTCCGCCATGCCGGCAAGCACGCTGCGCACCTTCTCGATATAGCTCTCCGGTATGTTGGCTTCGCCTGAACCGAAATGGACGGGCGGCACCACATTCTGCAGTTTGATGGTCTTGACGGCGTCCACCATCACCTTCTTGGTTTCGAGATGGTCACCCTGTACGTCCTTCTGTCCTCCGAAGTCCTTCACAAAGTTGGTGAAGTCGCCGTCCGGCGGC
Organism: Gallionellaceae bacterium; assembly: GCA_035260545.1. Taxonomy (GTDB): domain Bacteria; phylum Pseudomonadota; class Gammaproteobacteria; order Burkholderiales; family Gallionellaceae; genus DATDDB01. The sequence goes on from DATFUZ010000064.1 coordinate 5,966, forward strand.
AACTGGCGCTCGACGTTCTTGCCCAGCGCCGGCGTCTCGCGCACCTGAACGTCGCTGACATTTTGCGCAGGCGCGGCCGGTGCGGCATCGTCGGCCAGTGCAATCGCGGACATCAGGCTCAGAATAAGGGCGGTTGGGAATGCTCTGACCATATTCAGTCACCGCCCCTGCCGGACGGCTTGCCGCTGCCCGGCGCCGATGCCTTGCCATCTCCCTGCGCGGCCGGCGCCGCACCGGAATCAGTTCCCTCGGCGCTGTCGGGCGTATTCTCCATGTCGCCGCCGCCCGGCGGCGGTCCGCCGGTGCGCCAGAACAGTTCGGTCTCGACCGTCAGATCGTAATCGCCGCCATCCGTCTTCCACAGATCCTCGATCTTGTGCTTCATCGCATCGAGCCTGCTCTTCACCAGCCCCTCGTTCTCCGTATCCGCGTAGTACGTCAGCCGCAGCACGGAGGGGCCCTTCTTCAACTCGTCGATCAGCAGGCCGATGCGCGAGCGCCATTGCACGCGCAGTACGGTCTTGCCGGGTTCGAACACCCCGTCGAACATGTCCATCTTGACCACGCGGTGGATCGCCGCACCGAAGGTGAACTTCAGCATCTTGCCGCGGGTGGCGCGTATCACGCGCGGGTTCTCGGTGGTCATGC
>DATFUZ010000065.1:0-59213 GCA_035260545.1 Gallionellaceae bacterium
AGGCAAGGTTGATCGCGATGCCGATCAACCTGGAGCAGTTGTTCATCTCCCCGACCTGGTCGAGGAAGATCAACGACACCAACTCGATCGGCATCGCGATCAACCTTGCCTACCAGATGTTCTCCGCCACCGGCCTGCAGCCGTTCCAGGGAATGTCGTCCTCGCCCGGCAATATGACCAATAACGGCACCGACACTTCCACCGGCATCGGCTTGCGCCTGGGCTGGACCGGCGATATCACACCGCAGATCACCCTGGGTGCGACCTACCAGCCCAAGACCAAGATGAGCAAGTTCAGCAAGTATGCGGGCTTGTTCGCCGACCAGGGCAGCTTCGACATTCCGGCGAACTATGGCGTGGGCATCGCCTACAAGGCCACTCCGCAGGTCACCACCGCTCTGGATATCACGCAAATCAAGTATTCCGGCGTAAGTTCCGTGGGCAACAGCTCGGCCATTCCGCTGCCCTTCGGTTCGAGCGGCGGCCCCGGCTTCGGCTGGAAGGACATGACGGTGTTCAAGCTAGGCGTAGCCTACCAGTACGAGCCCGATGTGACTCTGCGTGCCGGTTTCAACCACAACAGCCAGCAGATCGGCTCGAACGATGCCTTCCTGAACCTCCTGGCGCCCGGCGTGGTGCAGAACCACCTCACCCTGGGCGGGACCTGGAAGCTGGCCAACAAGGCCGAACTGAGCGTGGCCTACATCCACGCCTTCAGCCAGACCGTCAGCGGCCCGATCGCTTCAACGGTGGGCGGCGGCAACGCCAGCATCAAGATGTCCGAGGACTCCATCGGCGTGATGTACGGCTGGTAAGCAACCTGCCCCGTACCGGCAATACCCTGAACGACCCGCTTCGGCGGGTCGTTTTTTTTCATCCGGCGCGCGGGGGTAAACCTGAAAGAGAGGATGCTGGGCGCGGCAAACCGTGAGCGCAATGGCTGCGCTCAGCGGCCGTCGGCAATGCGGTCGAGCGGAGTGATGCGATCGAGATAGCGCGCCCGGTAAAGCAGGCGCGGATGTGCAGGGTCGTCGTGGAAGGCCGACCGGTCATGCAGGACATTGTTGCACAGCAGGCCCATGCCGGGCTCGAGCTGCGCATGCACCACGAACGGACCGGTTTCGTCCGCCAGCAGGCGCTCCAGCGCAGCCACGGCTGCCAGCACGCCGGCATCCTGATTCCAGGCGATGCTGCGCGTCCGCGCGGTGTAGCGCATGTGCAGGTTGCCGTCGCGGTCCAGTGAAAACACCGGCCCCGACTGCTCCACCCGCGCCACGCCCTCTTCGCCGGCGCGCTCGGGAATCAGCATGGCGTCGGGCTGCATCAGCGCGCGGATATGTTCCGGGTTTTCCTCGCGCAGCCACAGCCAGGCCATTTCGTGATCGAGCAGGCGGTTTTCGCCGCCCTCCGCGGCGGGCCGCACGCAGTGCAGCACCATGGCGCGGATGAGGCGCTCCGGCGGGTTGTAGTAGCCGTCGGTATGCCATTTTATCGGGCGATCGGTGTAGGGGATATAGAGCTGCCGCGCACCGCCCTGATTGACCTTGATTTCGGAAATGCCGTCCTCGCCCGCAAGCCAGTTGGCGTCCAGGTTTTCCAGGCCGAATTGCCGCCCCAGTTCGCGCGGAATGGCAGGGTCCGCCTCGCGCAGCCTGCCCGCATAGATCGCCATATTGCAGCGCCGAATACGCGCCATCAGGGCCTCGTGCTCGGCCGCGGTAAGCGCCCGCGGGTCGCATACCTCGACGATCAGTTCGTCGGCGGAGCGCGGCGCATGCGCCAGCTTCCAGTCGCGCCAGCGCAGCCAGGCATCGGCATCCCGCAGGTCAAAGGGTCCTGCGGGGGCCGCCTGCATGGTGAAATCCGCGACGGCAGCCATGCGTCACTCTCCCCCGCCGTGACCGGCGCCGCGCGGGCGGCGCGGCTCAAGCTCGAGCAGGCCGCTCATCGCCTTTTCCAGGGTTTCGATGGCCCCCGGCGCCTCGACGGCCATGATCTGATCGACCACCCATTGCCGGTCGCGCTCATCCATCACGTCCTGCATGAACAACCCCAAGCCGCGAATAAAGGAAAAGTTTTCGCTGCCTTTTTCATATTCGTATCTGGCGTATTCATCCGCGCGCACGTTGAGCCGTGCAATGAAATTGGCCTTGTGCACAGGCAGCGTCCCGTCCAGATATTCCTCACGATTGTCCCCCAGGATTTCGCCCACGCGGTTGGCCAGCGCCGCGGTGAAGGCGACCCGGTCTTCCGCACTGAAATGCCGATAGGCGATGCGGTCGCCGACCTGTACCAGGAAGATAAGAAATTCGGAGAGGAACTCGAAGTACTGCGGGCCGACGGCGATGTCGAAATCGGCGCGCCGCATGTTATTGAGCGCATTCAGCGCAATACGCCAGACGATGGAGGCGGCGGCCCCCGCAATTTCTTGCGGGGTCTTGCTGCGCCCGCTCTGGAACCAGTTACTCTTGACGCGCATCTACCCTCTGCCCCGGACGGATTCGTCACTTGCTGATGTAGAACTCGAATTCGCCGGAAGCGACTTCGATGCTGTCCAGCAACTTCAGATGGGTGGCCGTAGCCCATCCCTCAATGTCGGTGTTGATGCCCGGGCAATTGCTCACCAGCTTGAGTACCTCGCCCCCTTTCATCCCGTTCAGCAGCTTCTTGGCTTCGACGATGGGACCCGGGCATACCACGCCACGGATGTCGAGCAGCACGCTGACCTTGTGCGGGACGCCCTTGCCTTTCTGGATGTAGTAGCCGCTGCCACCCTCGGGCCGCTTTTCGATCTTCATCACCTGGTTGCCGGTCTGCTTGGTCCACGCAAACAGGTCGTCCTGCGTGCCGGGGCAGTCCGACAGCAGCAGCAGCACCTGTCCCGGCGCAAGCTCATCCACGACATTTTTCGCGCCCAGCAACGGCCCCGGGCAGGTCAATCCCTTGAGATCCAGCACCACATTGGCATGCAAAGTTTGCGTTTCCATTTTCTGTTCCCTATCGCTTTATGCAGCTCGTTTCGACCAGTGCGCCCTGGCCGCCCTGTTCCGGTCATACGGTCCATACGCGGCATTGAAGCCTGCAGAATGCACCAGCGCGAACGTGCGGTGCGCCGGTCAGGGGAGACGCAGACGCGTCCCGCTCCGCCGGCTGCCGCGGCGCCTTGCTGCGGCGCGCGGCAGCTTCATGCCACCGGGCTAATAACCACCCTTGCCGAGGGGTTGCGGCAGGCCGGCAACTTTCGCCGCTTGCTTCGCGGGCCCTACGGGAAACAAATCATACAGCGATTTGCTGTCCGCATCAGGCATAAATTCCTGAACGCCCTTAAGCATATTGCGGAAGTTCGGCGTGTGGCCTTCCTCGCGATACTGGTCGCGCATGTAGTTGATGACCTGCCAGTGTGCATCCGTCAACACAATGCTTTCCGCGGCCGCGATCACGCGCACCGTCTCATCGCGGTAGTCCGGCTCCAGCAGATAACCTTCGGAATCGGTTTCCAACTCTGCACCCTCAACGACATATGACATATCAATCTCCGTTTACCTTACTCGATTTACAAAACATCCCTGCAGGTCTAACCGTCCAGATTGGCGATCACCTTGTAGGGAATGAACATGCCGCAGCCAAAATGGCGCTCGCCTCCCAGCCCGCAACATTGCAGGGACAGCGCATCCTCAGGCTTCAGTTCGTGCGCCACCAGGCTGTAGCCTGCAATCTTCCCGCCGCTACCCGGCAGTACGTGGCGCTTGCCGCAGATGAGCTTGCCCGCGATTCCAGATTTCCTCAATTCGGCGTCCATTGCCTCCATGAACGCACCCTCTCCGGCAGCGCTCGCGACCAGTTGCGCATGCAGCGTTGGGGCGGGCTGCAACGGCCGCTCGCGGCCCTCACCCACGGACAGCGCGTGGCCGCCCACATCCAGCACCTGGCCGCGCAACCGCGCCACCTCTGCCGCAGCCGCCGCGGGCACGCGCAGGATCAGCCGCGCCCGCCGCGAGAGCAGCAACCCGTCCCCCCGCTCGGGGGCGCGCAACGGCAATATGCCCGCAGCCGGCTCGCTCTCCAGCCACGGCAGGATGCGTACCGCCTCGCGCCACACGGCGTAGGCGTGGTCTGCCGGAAGCGTATCTCCCGTCAGCGCAAATACGATGTCTGTCATTTCCTTCATCATGGCGCCCACCTCATGGTTCAACTACGTTTTCTGCGATCCAGCCCATTGCAGCATCGCGTTCGCGAGGGCAGCCGTTGTCACCGGATCCAGGTCGAATATGGTGAACCGCTTCCCCTCTCTAATCCGCACCCTTAGCATGGGCATTGCACCTTCCGCATGTATGATCTGTTGCAGATCGACCTGTTGCTGGCCCAACGGCAGGGTGAATTTTTCAAGTTCTGTAATTTCGGTCATTTATCTAGCAGCTCCATGGTCATTGCCAATTTACTGCCCCTGCGTCTAAACTGCATCTACTGCAACTGCGGCTAGTCATGCCGCATAATCGCGAGAGTAGCGCGGAGCGTGCCGATCCGGCCGCCCAAGCCGCGCCATACCGCATGTTCGTGCACCGGCACAGCCGCTATTGAGCGCAATTTGGGGCCCTTTAGTCTATAGCCTGTAGAGGGGGAAAGCGCATAACCCAATGGGATATTAGATACCCCCCATTTGGGTTATTTAACATATGCAAAATATGCGTCAACATTCACCGAAATCATGATTTGCTGAACTGGCTCGGGCAACTGCGCGGGTTCGGCGGAGGAACTCCCGGACCAGCCGGGTACTTTGTAACGAACGCCAGCACACACGCTGGGAATTAGGAAAGGAAGACCCATGGCCAAGAAACTGCATGATACACCAAATCTCGACCAACTCGAGTCCGGCCCCTGGCCCAGCTTTGTGACAGGCATCAAACGTCTGGCGAAAGACAAGGACCAGATGGTTGACTTGCTCGGCCAGCTCGAGACCTCCTACGAAACCAAGAAGGGCTACTGGAAAGGCGGCACCGTCGGCGTGTTTGGTTATGGCGGCGGCGTGATCCCGCGCTTCACCGAGCTGAAGGATGAAAATGGCGAGCCCATCTACAAGGACGCAGCCGAGTTCCACACCCTGCGTGTGATGCCCCCTCCCGGCATGCACTATGATACCGACACCCTGCGCAAATTCTGCGACATCTGGGAAGAGCACGGTTCCGGCCTGATCGCCTTCCACGGCCAGTCCGGCGATATCATGTTCCAGGGCGCAACCACCGAGAACGTGCAGAAGGCGTTCGACGAGATCAACGAGATGGGCTTTGACTTGGGCGGCGCCGGTCCCGCAGTGCGCACCGCAATGTCCTGCGTTGGCGCGGCACGCTGCGAGCAGAGCTGCTTCAACGAGGCCAAGGTGCACCGGGCAGTGCTCAACACCTTCACCGACGACATCCACCGCCCCTCCCTCCCCTACAAGTTCAAGTTCAAGTTCTCCGGCTGCCCCAACGACTGCATGAACTCCATCCAGCGTGCGGACATGTCCGTGATCGGGACCTGGCGCGACAACATGCGCACCGACGACGAGCTGGGCAAGAAGTGGTTCGCCAAGCACGGCATGAACGAACTGGTGAACGACGTTGTGGCGCGCTGCCCCACCAAGGCGCTGCAGATCAAGGACATCAAGGATGTGCGCAAGGATGCCCACGTCACCAGCGTCAAGCTGAACGACTCCCAGGCCCTGGAAATCGACAACCAGGACTGCGTGCGCTGCATGCACTGCGTGAACGTCATGACCGGCGCACTGAGCCCGGGCAAGGACAAGGGCGCGACCATCCTGGTCGGCGGCAAGAGCCACCTGAAGATCGGCGCCACCATGGGCACCGTGATCCTGCCGTTCGTCAAACTGGATACGGACGAGGACATCGAACAGCTCGTCGATTTCGCGCAGCGCACCATCGACTTCTTTGCCGAAAATGCGCTGGAACATGAGCGTACCGGCGAAATGATCGAGCGTATCGGCCTGCCCACCTTCCTGGATGCAATGGAAGTCGAGGTAGACGCGAACATGGTCAACAACCCGCGCATGAATCCCTACATCCGCATGGATGGCTGGGATGACGAAGTCGCCAAGATCAACGCCAAGAAAAAAGCCGCTTAAACAGGAGACAGCAGAATGAGTCAACCGCAAATGCGCCGCCCGGTCGAGTCCGGCGTTCCGGATAACCAGAAGTACCTGCATCCCGTGCTTGCCAAGAACTACGGCAACTGGAAATACCACGACCGTCCCCGTCCCGGCGTGCTGCACCACGTCTCCCACTCCGGTGACGAAGTGTGGTCGGTTCGCGCCGGCACCCAGCGCCAGATGGACGTTCACACCATCCGCAAGCTGTGCGACATCGGCGACAAGTTCGCCGAAGGCCGCGTGCGCTTCACCATCCGTTCCAACATCGAGTTCATCGTGTCGAACGAGAAGAAGGTCGCCCCGCTGATCGCCGAACTGGAAAAGAACGGCTTCCCCGTTGGCGGCACCGGCAACTCCGTGACCATGATCGCCCATACCCAGGGCTGGCTGCACTGCGACATTCCCGGCACGGACGCGTCGGGCGTGGTGAAGTCGCTGATGGACGAGCTGATCGACGAGTTCAAGAGCGAGCAGATGCCCAACCGCGTGCACCTGTCCACCTCCTGCTGCGAAATCAACTGCGGCGGCCAGGCCGACCTCGCGATCATCGTGCAGCACACCAAACCGCCCAAGATCAACCATGATCTGGTGGCCAACGTGTGCGAACGTCCTGCCGTGGTGGCACGTTGCCCGGTCGCGGCGATCCGTCCGGCCATGGTGAACGGCAAGCCCTCTCTTGAAGTGGATGAAGCGAAGTGCGTATGCTGCGGCGCCTGCTATCCTCCCTGCCCGCCCATGCAGATCAACGATCCGGAATACTCCAAGCTGGCAATCTGGGTCGGCGGCAAGAACTCGAATGCCCGCGGCAAGCCCACCTTCATGAAGATGGTCGCCTCCGGCATTCCCAACAACCCGCCGCGCTGGACCGAAGCGGGCGACGTCGTGAAGAAGATCCTGCACACCTACAAGGAAGACGGCCGCCCGTGGGAACGCCTGGCCGACTGGATCGACCGCATCGGCTGGCCCCGTTTCTTCGAGAAGACCGGTTTGCCCTTCACCAAGTACCTGGTGGACGACTGGCGCGGTTCCCGCTACAACCTGAACGCCTCGGCGCACATCCGGTTCTGATTGGGCGGGTAAGAAATGAAATTTGGCATAGTCGTTAACGAAGGCCCCTACCAGCACCAGGCAAGCGATTCTGCTTACCTGTTCTGCAAGGCGGCCATCGAAAAGGGGCACGAGGTTTTCCGTGTGTTCTTCTACCATGACGGCGTGAACAACGCTTCGCGCCTCACCGAGCCTCCGCAGGACGACCGCAACATCGTCGCCCGCTGGAGCAAGCTGGCTGAAGAGCACAAAGTTGACCTCGTGGTATGCGTGGCTGCCGCGCTGCGGCGCGGCATCAAGGACGAAAACCTGGCTCCCGGCTTCCGCATCTCTGGCCTGGGCCAACTGGTCGAAGCCGGCATTCAGGCGGACCGCATGGTGACGTTCGGCGATTAAAGGGAACGAAAATGAGCGAAGACGCAAGCATCAAGAAATTCATGTTCGTAAACCGCAAGGCGCCCTACGGCACCATCTACGCGCTGGAATCGCTGGAGGTCGTGCTGATCACCGCCGCCTTCGACCAGGACGTGTCCCTGGCCTTCCTGGACGACGGCGTGTACCAGCTCAAGAAGGGCCAGCAGACCAAGGGCATCGATACCAAGAACTTCTCGCCCACCTATCGGGCGCTGGAGGGCTACGACATCGAAAAGCTTTATGTCGAAAAGGAATCGATGGAAGCCCGCGGCCTGACCGAGGATGACCTGCTGGTAGACGTCACCGTGATGGGCCGAAAGGAGCTTGGCGAGTTGATGGCCGAGCAGAATGTCGTCCTGAGCTTCTGAAGAGGATTAAAGTCATGCTGCATATCATCAACAAGTCCCCTTACGAAAACAATTCGCTGGATTCCTGCGTGCGCGTTGCCCAGAGCGGCGACATCCTCCTGATCGAGGACGCCGTCTATGCGGCGGTGGGCGGAGCCGCCGAGAAGCAGGTAAGCGAGGCAATGAAGCAGTTCAAGATTCACGTGCTGCAATCCGACCTGGAAGCGCGAGGCATCGCCGACAAGGTCATAGCCGGCATCAACAAGGTGGATTATGCCGGCTTTGTCGATTTGGTCGCCAAGAACGACAGTTGCCAATCCTGGCTCTGACGGCCACCCGGCTGCAATACCAACCACCCATACTACAACGCAAGGAGTAAAGAAATGGCCAACATTGAAGTCCATGGCAAATCATACGAAACCGACGAGGAAGGCTACCTGGTCAACCTCGCCGACTGGAACAAGGACGTTGCCGAGTACATCGCCCAGACCGAGAACGTGAACATGACCGACCAGCACTGGGAGGTCGTGAACTTCCTGCGTGAATACTACGACGAGTACCAGATCGCTCCGGCAGTGCGTGTGCTGACCAAGGCCATCGGCAAGAAGCTCGGGCCGGAGAAGGGCAACAGCCAGTACCTGTACGACCTGTTCCCGTACGGTCCCGCGAAGCAGGCCTGCAAGATCGCCGGCCTGCCCAAGCCTACCGGCTGCGTATAAGCATCTGCAGGCAAGCCCGTTGCAACCGGGCGGCGCCGCCGCCCGGATATTGCCGACTACCCGTCACTTGTGATCGATATGGCCATACTGTTTGCTGTCCTGTTTTACTTTGCCGGCATTCTGCTGCTGGGCGGACTCGCCTGGCGCATCGCCGACTACTGGCGCACACCTGTGCCCCTCAAGATTCCCACCACCCCGGCGCCGACCACGTCCGGCGGCGTGGTGCTGCGCATGATGCGCGAAGTGTTGCTGTTTGAAAGCCTGTTCAAATCCAATCTGTGGATCTGGATTTTCGGCGCCATGTTCCATTTCAGCCTGGCGCTGGTGTTGCTGCGCCACCTGCGCTACTTCACCGAGCCGGTGTGGTCCTGGGTCGCGCTGATCCAGCCCTTCGGCATGTATGCCGGCATCCCCATGATTGTCGGCCTGGCCGGCCTGTGGGCGCGCCGCATCTTCGTCGAGCGCATCCGTTACATCTCGACCCCTTCCGATCACCTGATGCTGGTGCTGCTGCTGGCCATCGGCATCTCGGGCCTGTCCCTGCGCTTCCTGGACCATCCCGACATCGTGGGCGTGAAAGCCTTCATCATCGGCCTGCTGCGCTTCGACATCCAGCCGCTACCGGACAACGCCCTGCTCTATGTCCACCTTGGCCTGGTCGCCACGCTGGCAATCATTTTCCCGTTCAGCAAGCTGCTGCACGCACCGGGCGTATTCTTTTCGCCCTCGCGCAACCAGGCTGACAATCCCCGCGAACAACGCCACCTTGCCCCCTGGGCCGCAGAGTTGGAGAAATAAGACATGGCCGGCGAGATCACAGCACCTCCCTATCGCGTCATTCCCATCGTGCCCGCGCTGAAGCCGGGCGCCATGGAAGGCACCAAGCCCTTTATCGCCAACGACAAGATCCAGGAAGCCCTGGGATTCCCGGGCGAACTGGTCGAAGACTGGCATGACCGCGCCATCGCCAAGATGGGCGAGCTGCTGAAGAAATATCGCGCGTTTAAGGTCTATCTCGATGCCTGCGTGCACTGCGGTGCCTGCACCGACAAGTGCCACTACTTCATCGGCACCCAGGATCCGAAAAACATGCCGGTAGCGCGCCAGGACCTGCTGCGCAGCGTCTACCGCCGCTATTTCACTCTGGCCGGCAAGCTATTCCCCAAACTCGTGGGTGCTCGCGACCTGACCAAGGAAGTGCTGGATGAGTGGTACAGCTATTACCACCAATGCTCGGAATGCCGCCGCTGCTCGGTGTTCTGCCCCTACGGCATCGACACCGCCGAGATCACCATGGCCGCGCGCGACATCCTCGACGCGGTCGGCTACGGCCAGAAGTATTCCAACGAGATCATCGGCAAGGTGCACAAGATCGGCAACAACCTCGGCCTGCCCGGCCCTGCGCTGGAAGACACCCTGGCCGGCCTGGAAGAGGACGTCAAGGAAGACACCGGCGTCGACGTGAAATTCCCTGTTGACGTGAAGGGTGCGGAGATCCTGTTGATCACCCCGTCCGCCGACTTCTTCGCCGAACCGCACATCGACGGTCTGATCGGCTACGCCAAGGTGTTCCATGCCGTGGGCGCAAGCTGGACGCTGTCCTCGATGGCCTCGGAAGGCGCGAACTTCGGCCTGTTCATCGGCAACTACGAGCAGATGCGCGAGATCGCGCTGCGCATTCGCAAGGCCGCACTGGACCTGGGTGTGAAGCGCATCATCGTCGGCGAATGCGGCCACGCCTGGCGGGTCGCCTACAGCTTCTGGAATACGCTTGCCGGCATCGGCGCCGGCGCGAACGACCCCTTCGCCGTGCAATTGCAGAGCCAGCTCGACCCCCGCTACAAGCAGCCCACCCACATCTGCGAATACACTTGGGACCTGATCCAGCAGGGCAAGCTCAAGTTCGACAAATCCAGAAACGACAAGTACACCATCACCTTCCACGACTCGTGCAACGTGGCGCGCGCCTCGCGCATGGGCGATGAGCCGGGCGGCCAGTTCGAGATCCCGCGCAACATCATCAAGGCGGTGGCCAACAATTTCGTCGACATGGACGAGAACACCATCCGCGAGAAGACCTTCTGCTGCGGTGGCGGTGGCGGCCTGCTCACCGACGACCTGCTCGACCTGCGCGTGAAGGGCGCGCTGCCGCGCATGGAAGCGCTGCAGAAGGTGGCCGACGATCACGGCGTGAACTACCTCGCCGCCATCTGCGCCATCTGCAAGACACAGTTCAGCAAGACCCTGCCTTACTACGGATTCAAGCGCGACATGATAGGTGGCGTGCACCAACTGGTAAGCAACGCAATCATCCTGGAACCCCAGGAATAGAAACTGGATTTTTGACTGGAGGCATTGAGATGTCAGCAACGACAGAACCCAAAGATACCAACCTGACCTTCCGCCGTTACCATGAAGGCGATACCGAGATAGAGAACCGCGACCGGATCTTCCAGTCCAGCTGGTCCTACAAGTGCCCCACCTACATCCAGTCCACCCCCCCCTGCCAGGGCAGCTGCCCGGCAGGTGAGGACATCCGCCGCTACCTGCAGATCGCACGCGGCATGGAGAAGCCGCCCGTCGGCGCCGACGGCAAACCCACCATGCCGTGGCAGGAATACGCCTGGCGCGTGCTGACCGAGGCCAATCCCTTCCCGTCCGTGATGGGCCGCGTGTGCCCCGCGCCGTGCGAGACCGGCTGTAACCGCAACGAAGTGGAAGACCACGTCGGCATCAACTCCGTAGAGCACTTCCTGGGCGAATACGCCATCGCCAACAACCTGAAGTACGCCAAGCCCCAGGTGAAGCCCACCGGGAAAAAAGTCGCCATCATCGGCGGCGGCCCCGCCGGCCTGTCCTGCGCCTACCAGCTGACCCTGAAGGGCCATGCCGTCACCATTTTCGACGAGCATGAGTACCTGGGCGGCATGATGCGCTACGGCATTCCGGGCTTCCGTACCCCGCGTGACGTGCTCGACGCCGAAATCGAGCGCATCCTGGAGCTGGGCGTCGAAGCCAAGCTGAACGTGCATATCGGCAAGGACATCACCCTGGAGCAGATCCGCAAGGACTATGACGCCGTGTTCCTGGGCATGGGCGCCCAGGCCGGCCGTGCACTGCCGGTGAAGGACAGCGAGGCCGCCAACGTGGTGACCGCGACCGCCTTCCTGCGTGCCTTCAACGACGGTCGCCTGCAGCACGTGGGCAAGCGCGTGGTCGTGGTCGGCGGCGGCGATACCTCCATCGACGTTGCCACCGTGGCGCGCCGCCTGGGCCACATCGCGCATGCCAAGCCAACCGATTTTGAGCAGGCCATCGCCGGCCGTCTGGCCCAGGATGTCGCCGACGTTTCCGCCAAGCAGGGCGCGCACGTCACCCTGACCTCCATCTTCCCCATCGACAAGATGCAGGCCAACAAGCACGAAATCGAGCAGGCCCTGGCCGAAGGCATCCACATCAAGGGCGGCCTGGTGCCCATCGGCGTGGTCAAGGGTGCGGATGGCCGCGCCACCGCGCTGCGCGTGATCGAGTGTGAGGCCAAGATGGCCGGCGGCAAGCTGGACATCGTGCAGAAGGAAGGCTCCGAGCAGGACATCCCCGCCGACCTCATCGTTTCCGCCATCGGCCAGGCCGTTGATTTCACCGGCCTGGAAGAATTCGACAATGGCCGCGGCGCGGTAAACGCCGACAAGAACTACCAGGTGGCCGGCAAGGCCGGCGTGTTCGCCGGTGGCGACATTATCCGTCCCCACCTGCTGACCACCGCCATCGGTCACGGCTCCATCGCCGCCGACGGCATCGACCGCTTCCTCGCCGGAGAAGAGCTGGAGAAGCGTCCCAAGATCGACGTGCATACCTTCGACATGTTGCGCAAGATGGTCGAAAAGGGCCTGCCCGTCGAAGAAGTGCATGAGCCGCTGCGCGGCACCGACCACGTCAACGTGGTGCACAACTTCGACAACCGCTCCGGCCGCTATATCATCCCGCACGATGAACTGTTCCTGGGACACTTCGGCTATGTCGAGCGCAAGCATCGCCACGTGATCACCCTGGATGAGAAGACCGCCCTGGGCAACTTCGAGGAGCGCCTGGAGGTGCTGTCGGAGACCGACGCGGTGGCCGAAGCCAAGCGCTGCATGAGCTGCGGCATGTGTTTCGAGTGCGACAACTGCGTGGTATATTGCCCCCAGACCGCCGTATTCCGCGTGCCCAAGGCCAAGGCCTCCCTCGGCCGCTATGTGGACACCGACTACGACAAGTGCATCGGCTGCCACATTTGCCACGACGTGTGCCCGACCGGGTACATCCAGATGGGTCTCGGAGAGTAATACGGCCATGAACGTGCTGCGCAGCCTTTACGCCTCGTCTCGCGCCCGCATTGCTGCACTGTTCGCGGTGCTGCTGCTTGCCATGACGCCCGCCTGGGGTGACTCGCTCCTGCCCAAGCTGGACATCGGCAAGGGCGGACATTGTGTGAGAGACCCGAAATTCATGCGGGCCAACCACATGTACCTTATCCTGCACCAGCGTGACCTGGTGGTGCGGCAGGGCATCCGGGGCAGCAAGTATGAGTTGACCAACTGCGTGGATTGCCACGCCAGCAAGGTGAACAACAGCGTACTGGGCACCAACCAGAACTTCTGTCAGGGCTGCCACGTTTATGCCGCAGTCAAGATAGACTGCTTCGAGTGCCATTCGAGCAAGCCGCAGCACTTTCCGGCCGTCGCGGACAATGCCGCGATCGATCCAACAGCACCAATAGCACCAAAGGAAAAGCAATGAGCGACATCAACCACGGACGCAGGCAGTTCCTGGCGCAGGGTTCCGCCTTGGCGGCGGGTATCGCCATCGCCCCGGGGATGCTGCTGTTCGATTTCGCCCATGCCCGGCCCGCCGGCGTGCCGGCGTCCAGCGCCGTGCGCTGGGGGATGCTGATCGACACCACGCAGTGCGAGAGCGGGTGCGACGCATGCGTGACCGCCTGCCGCAAGGAAAATGGCTGGCCCGAGCCCAAGACCGCGCAGGACGTGCAGTGGATCCGCAAGGTCGAGATCAAGCAGATCTCCACCGGCAAACAGATAAACTTGCCCATGATGTGCCAGCATTGTGCGGAGCCGCCGTGCGTGGACGTTTGCCCGACCGCTGCCTCGTTCAAGCGCGCCGACGGCATCGTGCTGGTGGACAAGCACCGCTGCATCGGTTGCCGCTATTGCATGATGGCCTGCCCCTACCAGGCACGCTCGTTCGTGCACGAACCGGTGGTAGACCATAGCTCCGAGATGCCGCGCGGACAGGGCACCGTGGAAAGCTGCACCCTGTGCGTGGATCGCGTGGATCGGGGCGAACAGCCCGCCTGCGTGGAATCCTGCGCCAAGGAGGGCCACAAGGCCCTCGTGTTCGGGGATCTCAACAACCCCAACAGCGAAATCTCCCAGCGCATCCGCAGCGTAGCCAGCATCAAGCTGCGCGAAGACCTGGGTCTGGACACCGCCTTTTCTTTCGTGGGGCTGTAATATGGCACAAGAAAAAACCTTTGCGCAGATCGAAAGCCGCTATTTCTGGCTCCTCGCGGCGCTTGGCGCCCTGGTGGTCGGTGCCGGGCTCTACTCTGCCTATTTCATGGAATCACACGGGCACGTCGTCACCGGCATGAACAACCATGTCGTGTGGGGCATGCCGCATGTGTTCGCCATCTTCATGATCGTTGCCGCCTCCGGCGTGCTGAACGTCGCCTCTGTCGGCTCGGTATTCGGCAAGCACGTGTACAAGGCGCGCGCGCCGCTCGCCGGCCTGCTCTCCATCGCCTTGCTGGCCGGCGGCCTCACCGTCCTGATGCTGGACCTGGGACGCCCCGACCGCATCATCGTGGCGCTCACCAACTACAACCCGACTTCCATGTTCGCCTGGAATGCGCTGCTCTACTCCGGCCTGTTCACCACAGTCGCGCTGTACCTGTGGACGCTGATGGAAAAGCGCATGAACCCCTGGTCCAAGCCCATGGGCTTCGTGGTGTTCGGCTGGCGCATCATCCTCACCACCGGCACCGGCCTGATCTTCGCCTTCCTGGTGGCGCGCCAGGCCTATGCCTCTGCCATCCTGCCGCCCATGTTCATCGTGCTGTCGTTTGCCTGGGGCCTGGCCGTGTTCCTCATCGTGCAGTCGGCCATGTTCAGCTGGAATGAACTGAAGCTCAACCCGGCCATCCAGCAACGCATGAAAAACCTGCTCGGCGTATTCATCGTCGGTTCGCTCTACCTGGTCGCCGCCTATCACCTGACCAACTTGTATTTCGCGCGGGAATCGGCTTTCGAGCACTTCATCCTGGTCAGCGGCGGCATCTATCCGGCGTTGTTCTGGGGCGGCTACGTTGTGGTCGGCAGCGCCCTGCCCCTGCTCCTGATCTTCACACCGGGCATGGGTAAAGGCATCCACGTACTGGCCGCGTCCCTGCTCACGCTGGCGGGTGCATTCGCCCTGCTCTACGTGTTCATCATCGGTGGTGAAGCGTTCCCCCTGGACATCTTCCCCGGCTACCAGGTGATCAGCAGCAGCTTTGGCGATGGACAGGTTGCCTCCTACGCCCCCAGCCTGCCTGAAATCGTGCTGGGCACCGGCGGTCTCGCCATTGCCTTCATGATTACCATCGCCGGCGTGCGCGCCCTCAACTTCCTGCCGCACGACGACCCGAAGGCCGTACATCAGGACTAGCCCTCCCATGCGCCGCATCCTCGTCTCCGCCGCGCACAAGTCCTCAGGTAAGACCACGATCAGCATCGGCCTGTGCGCTGCCCTCCGGCAGCGCGGGCTGATCGTCCAGCCCTTCAAGAAGGGGCCGGACTATATCGACCCCATGTGGCTTGCGCAGGCGAGCGGCCGCGCCTGCCGCAACCTCGACCTTTATCTGATGGACAGCGGGGACGTCACCGCGACCTTCCGCCGCCACGCGCAGGGCGCGGACATCAGCATCGTCGAAGGCAACAAGGGCCTGTATGACGGGCTGGCGCTGGACGGCAGCAACAGCAACGCCGCACTCGCCAAGCTGCTCGGCCTGCCGGTGGTGCTGGTGATAGATGCGCGCGGCATGACCCGCGGCATCGCCCCGCTGATACTGGGCTACCAGGCATTCGACCGCGAGATCAACATTGCCGGGGTCATCCTGAACAATCTCGGCGGCAGCCGCCACGAATCCAAGCTGCGCCAGGTGATCGAGCACTACACCGACGTGCCAGTGATCGGCGCCGTGCATCATGACGACAAACTGCAGATCGCCGAGCGCCACCTGGGTTTGATGCCGAGCAACGAATCGACCGAGTCGGAAAACTACATCCGGACCATAGGCGCCACGGTGGCGGCCAACGTGGACCTAGACCGCCTGCTGCAACTGGCCGAGCAGCCCCCCTTGCCTGACGCGCCGGCCTCGGAGATCACGGCCTTGCCAATCGGGGATAACATCCGCATCGGCATCGCGCGCGACCGCGCCTTCGGCTTTTATTACGAGGACGACCTGGACGCCTTGCGCGCCGCAGGCGCCGAACTGGTGCCTTTCGACGCGCTGCACGACGCGCACCTGCCGCAGGTGGACGCGCTCTACATCGGCGGCGGCTTCCCCGAAATGTGCGCCGCGGAACTTCAGGCCAATGCCACGCTGCGTGCTGAGATCCGGCAGGCAATCGAATCGGGCATGCCCGCCTACGCCGAGTGCGGCGGGCTCATGTATCTCGCCCGCACCCTGACCCACGAGGGCCGCAGCTACGACATGGTCGGCGCCATTCCCGGCGACGTTATGATGCATGCCAGGCCTGTCGGCCGGGGCTACGTGCACCTGAGCGAGAGCGAAGATCATCCCTGGCCGCGCCCCAGCATGCGCGCCAGCGAAATCCGCGCCCACGAATTCCATTATTCCAGCCTGGAAAATCTTCCCCCGGACACCCGCTTCGCCTACCGCGTTACCCGCGGCCACGGCATCGGTGGGAAATCGGACGGACTAATTCACAAAAACCTGCTAGCATCATATACCCATTTGCGAACAATAGGTAACTGCTATTGGGCTTCGCGTTTCGTCGCCTTCGCACGGCGCGTGAAGCAAGCGCAAACGGGAAAGATGCACCATGTAGTACCAGAGGACAGCACTCCGGTATTTCGCCTGTGAGCAACGGCAGGCGAACGCCGTGGCACGTTTCCCACGCCCCGGCAGCGGATGTTGATCCGGGGAATACGGTTGTTAATATCGGGAGATAAACATGGCACACATCGTAATATTAGGAGCAGGAACGGGCGGCATGCCGGCCGCCTACGAAATCCGGGCTGAACTCGGCAAAGAACACCAGGTTACTTTGATCAATGCGTCGGAAACCTTCCAGTTCGTTCCCTCCAATCCCTGGGTCGCGGTAGGCTGGCGCAACAGGGACGAAGTTACCTTCGACATCCGGCCGCGCGTTGAGAAGAAGGGCATCAATTTTATCGCGCAGGCCGTCACCAAAATCGATGCGGAGGGCAATACGCTGCATCTGGCCAACGGCGAGACCGTGAATTATGACTACCTCGTGATTTCCACCGGCCCGCGCCTGGCATTTGAGGAAGTCCCCGGCTCCGGCCCCCTTAACGGCTACACCCACTCCGTGTGCACGGTGGACCATGCCGAGAAAGCCTACGACGCGTACCAGAAGCTGGTGGCCGACCCCGGCCCCGTGATCGTGGGCGCCATGCCGGGAGCAAGCTGCTTCGGCCCGGCGTATGAATACGCCTTCATCCTCAATGCAGATCTGCGCAAGCGCAAGATCCGCAGCAAGGTGCCGATGACCTACGTCACCTCCGAGCCCTACATCGGCCACCTCGGCCTCGCCGGCGTCGGCGATTCCAAGGGGCTGCTCGAATCCGAACTGCGCGCCTTCGACATCAAGTGGATCTGCAATGCGAAGACCACAAAGGTGGAAGACGGCAAAATGTTCGTCTCCGAGTGCAACGATAAGGGCGAAGTCATCAAGGAGCACGAACTCCCGTTCAAATATTCCATGATGCTGCCTTCCTTCAAGGGCGTGGATGCGGTGGCCGGCGTCGAGGGCCTGTGCAACCCGCGCGGCTTCGTGATCGTGGATGATCACCAGCGCAGCAAGAAGTACAAGAACATCTTCTCGGTGGGCGTGTGCATCGCCATTCCGCCGGTGGAAGCCACCCCCGTTGCGACCGGCGCGCCCAAGACCGGTTTCATGATCGAGACCATGGTCACCGCCGTCGCCCACAACATCCGCGACGAACTGCAGAACAAGCCCACCCATGCCGCTGGCACCTGGGGGGCGATCTGCCTGGCCGACATGGGCACCACCGGCGCCGCCTTCGTCGCCCTGCCCCAGATCGGGCCGCGCAATGTGAGCTGGTTCAAGAAAGGCCGCTGGGTACACTGGGCCAAGATCGCCTTCGAGAAGTACTTCATCAAGAAGATGAAGAACGGCAACTCCGAACCGATCTACGAGAAGTTCGTACTGAAGAAGTTCGGCATTACACGTTTGAAGTAGCAGCGCCCATCCCGCCCCTGCCCGCCTCCTCGACAGGCAGGGGCGAAGGATGACAAGCCACCTTGATCCAGAAATTCATGCCCATCCCTCCGCCCGAAAAAACCTCGCCAACAAA
This sequence comes from Gallionellaceae bacterium, assembly GCA_035260545.1. Classification (GTDB taxonomy): domain Bacteria; phylum Pseudomonadota; class Gammaproteobacteria; order Burkholderiales; family Gallionellaceae; genus DATDDB01. Next base: position 18,297 of record DATFUZ010000065.1, read on the forward strand.
ATGGTTCAGATTCAATTCGATAGCAGCAAAACGTAGCCGGTTTTCCACCATTTTTCCGCGCAGTGCGGTATCCTCAAGTACATCGAAAACATTGACGTGAACACCATGGAACATCCATTCGCACAATACATACAAATGCTCGGCAAGGGCCGGAAAGGCTCCCGCGACCTGACACAACAGGAGGCCGAAACTGCACTCGACATGATACTGGCGGGCAAGGTCGAGCCAGTCCAGCTTGGCGCCTTCCTGATGCTGATGCGCGTGAAGGAAGAAACCCCGGCCGAAGTAGCCGGCTTCGTGAAAGCGGCGCGCGCCTCGGTGCTGCTGCCCCCCGACGTGCCCGGCGTCGACCTGGACTGGGCGAGCTACGCCGGCAAGCGCCGCCAGCTGCCGTGGTACGTCCTGTCCGCCCTGCTGCTGGCGAGCCACGGCAACACCGTAGTGATGCACGGCATCGGCGGCGGCATCCCGGGCCGCGTCTTCGTTCCCGAGGCACTGCGCGCGCTGGGCATCGAACTGGCCGTTTCCTTCGAGGACGTCACCGCCCGCATCACCCGCACGAACTTCGCATTCATCCCCCTGGGCGCGTTGAACCCCGACCTGGAACGCATCCTGGACCTCAAACCCCTGCTTGGCCTGCGCTCCCCCGTGCATACGGTGATCCGCATGCTCAACCCCTTCCGCGCCCGCACCTCAATGATGGGCATCTTCCATCCCGGTTACGACGACACCCACCAGCAAGCCGGTGTCCTGCTTGGCGATGAAAACCTCGCAGTGTTCAAGGGCGAAGGCGGCGAAGCGGAGCGCAACCCCGATGCCGCATGCAAAGTGAAATTCGTGCTGAAGGGTAAAGCCCATGAGGAAGAGTGGCCCGCGCTGTTCGGCAGCCGCCACATGAAGGACGAAGCGATGGACGTAACTCGCCTCGGCAAACTCTGGCGCGGCGAGATCGAAGACGAATACGGCCTGGCCGCCGTCACCGGCACTGCCGCCATTGCGCTGCGCGCAATGGGACGCGCCGGCAGCCTCGCCGAAGCCCAAGCCTTGGCCGCGAAACTCTGGCAGACGCGCGATGCCGGCTATCTGGAGAGGGCGCGCGGGTAATGGATTTTCTGCCGGTATTTCAGAACATCAAGGGCCGCCTCTGCCTGGTGGTGGGCGGCGGCGAAGTGGGCCTGCGCAAGACCGGCGTGCTGCTGGATGCGGGCGCTCGCGTGAGGGTGGTCAGCCCGGAACATGTCGAGGGCTTCGACGACCTGCAAGGCATAGAGCTCATCACAGCGCGCTTCGCGCCCGAGCACCTGGAAGGCGCAACGTTGGTCATTGCAGCGACCAACGACGCTGAGGTCAATCGCCAGGTATCTGAGCTGGCCCAAGCCCGCAACATCCCGGTGAACGTCGTGGATGCGCCCGCGCTATGCAGCTTCATCATGCCCGCCATCCTCGACCGCTCGCCGCTGATGGTGGCATTTTCCAGCGGCGGCGCCTCCCCCGTGCTCACGCGCATGCTGCGCGGCAAGCTGGAAACCGTGATTCCCCAGAATTTCAGCCGCCTCGCGAGCTTCGCCGAGCGTTTCCGCGAGCAGGTGAAGACGCGGGTCACCAACCCCGCCAAGCGCCGCATCTTCTGGGAAAACGTCTTCGACGGCATCGTTTCCGAAAAGGTGCTGACCGGCGACGAAGCCGGCGCCGAGCAGATGCTGCGTCAGATGCTGGCGGACGAGGACAACATCCAGCGCGGCGAAGTATATCTGGTCGGCGCCGGCCCCGGCGACCCCGACCTGCTGACCTTCCGCGCCCTGCGCCTGATGCAGAAGGCAGACGTCGTGGTTTACGACAACCTGGTGGCGAAGCCCATCGTCGACATGACGCGGCGCGACGCGCAGCGCATCTATGTGGGCAAGAAGCGCGCTGACCACACCATGCAGCAGGAAGATATCAACGAACTGCTGGTGCGCCTGGCCCAGGAGGGCAAGCGCGTGCTGCGCCTCAAGGGCGGCGACCCGTTCATCTTCGGCCGCGGCGGCGAGGAGATCGAGAAACTCGCAGCGCATGGCATCCCGTTCCAGGTGGTGCCGGGCATCACCGCGGCCTCGGGCGTAGCCTCCTACGCGGGCATACCGCTCACCCACCGCGATCATGCACAGGCCTGCATGTTCGTCACTGGCCACCTCAAGGACGGTACGATGAACCTGGACTGGGAGCAGCTCGCTCGGCCGCGCCAGACGGTGGTGGTGTACATGGGCCTGCACGGCCTGGAGACCCTGTGCGAGCAACTGATCGCGCACGGCCTGCCCGGCACCACACCCATCGCCATCGTGCAACAAGGCACCACCATGCACCAGCGCGTGGTCACCGGCACGCTGGCCACCCTGCCGCAGGATCCCAAGGTCGCCGAACTCCATGCGCCGACCCTGATTATCGTGGGAGGCGTGGTCACGCTGCGCGACAAGCTAGCGTGGTTCCACCCGCAGTAGGTGCACCGCGCTAGCGCGAACGGGAACCAGCCATGGGGCACATGCTGAGTCTGGTGCGCGCGGCAAGACTGGTGGGAGTGAATCGCTCCGCCCTGCAGAAGAAGATACAGAGCGGCGAACTCGCGTCTTTCGACGGCAGGGTGGACAGCGACAGCCTGCTGCGCTGCTATCCGGATGCTCAACTCGAGAGCACGGCTGAGCTGATGCGGGTTGCGCAGATCAAGGAGCGCGCCTTCGGCAAGCGCGTCTTCGAGCGCGCCCTGCCCGATGCCGAAGTGCTCGCCGCACGCGTGACGGAATTGGGCAAGACCCTGGAGCGCAACGAAGCACAGGTCGACAAGCTGCATGCCCTGCTCACCCGGGTGTATGACAAGCTGGACGAACTGGAACGCCAGCAGGCCGCCGGCATTCCGGCCGACTGGGATGCTGTGAAGAGGTGGATAAGGAATGAAGCTGGTGCAGCAATGGAACCCGGATTCAACAACCCCCTGGCGGTCAAGGACCGCCTGCTGAGCATCATGAGCGCGCATGTAACCGTACTCCCTGGCAAGCAGGAATTTCTGGTCGAAGGGCAGGACACCTTGCTGGAGGCCGCAATCCGCGCGGGCATCCCGCTCAGCTACGGCTGCAGCGGCGGCAATTGCGGATTGTGCAAGGCCCGGGTCGTATCCGGACAGGTGATGAAGACTCGTCACCACGACTACGTCCTGTCGGAGGCTGAGAAGAGCCGGGGCATGATCCTGCTGTGCAGCCATACCGCCGTGAGCGACCTCGTCATCGAGGCCACCGCCGCCAACAGCGTGCAGGACATCCCCTTCCAGCAGATTAACGCCCGGGTCAAGGCACTCACCCCGCTGACCGAGGAATTCATGCTGCTGCACCTGGAAACGCCACGCAGCCAGCGCCTGCGCTTCCTCGCGGGACAAGGCGTGAACCTGCAGATCTCCCATGCCTACACCGCAGAACTGCCCATCGCGAGCTGTCCCTGCGACGACCGCAACCTGATGTTCCACGTACGGCGCCAGCCAGGCAACCATTTCTCCGATTTCGTCTTCCACCAGCTGCGCCGCCACGACACGGTGCAGGTCGAGGGCCCGCAGGGCGAATTCATCCTGCACCAGGGCGTGCCCCGCAAGCTGTATTTCTTCGCCTTCGGCGACGGCTTCGCGCCCGTCAAGAGTCTGATCGAGCATGCCCTCTCCATTGACGCCGAGAACATCCAGTTGCATTGGTTCGGATCGCACGCCTCATCCATCTATCTGCCCAGGGTACCCCATGCCTGGGCGGACGCCCTCGACAATTTCGGCTATGAAGAGCACATCACCGGCTTCGACCTGCGCGCCCTGAACGCGAAGCGCCGGGATACGCTGGAGAGCGTGCTGCGCGGCATTGTTGAACACGACCCGGAACTGAAGGAAGGCAACCTCTACATCGCCGGTCCGCAAGAAGCCGCCGCCGCCGCGGAGCAGTTCTTCCTAGACCTTGGGCTGCCGGGTTCGCGGATTTCCACCGGCCCCGTGCGCTGACCGCCCGCAAGGAAATCGCAGCCCATGCAGCAAGGCCACAAAACCAAGGTACTCGGTATCGCCGGCTATTCCGGCAGCGGCAAGACCACGCTGCTGGAGAAAGTCATACCGCTGTTGCGCGCGCACGGTCTGCGCATTTCGGTGATCAAGCATGCACACCACAATTTCGACATCGACCGTCCCGGCAAGGACAGCTTCCGCCACCGCGAAGCCGGCGCCCAGGAGGTGCTTATCGTCTCCGGCCACCGCTGGGCGCTGATGCACGAACTGCGCGACGAAGCGGAGCCCAGTCTGGATGAACTGATCGGCCGCCTGTCACCCTGTGACCTGCTGCTGGTGGAAGGCTACAAGTTCTCCGACATCCCCAAACTGGAAATACACCGCCCGGCGACCGGCCATCCCCTGCTGCACCCGAACGATGCCAATATCATCGCCGTGGTGACGGACAGCACGGCGAACTTCCCGGTGCCGCGGCTGGATGTTGACGCGCCACAACAAGTAGCCGACCATATTCTTGAATATTTTTCCCTGAACGACCGATGAAAGTAAACCTGCTCTATTTCGGACGTCCGCGCGAGTACCTGAAACTTGCCGGTGAAACTGCCGAACTGTCTGCAAACGCCGCCACCGTTGCGGACCTGCTCGCCTCGCTGCGCACACGCGGCGGCGACTGGGCGCACGAACTCGAGGAGACCCGTGTGCGCTGCTCCGTCAACCAGGAGTTGTGCCCGCTCACCGCGCCTTTGCATGACGGCGACGAAGTCGCGATCTTCTCCCCCATTTCCGGCGGCTGACATGAGCATCTCGATCCAGACCGGGGACTTCGACCTCGCGGCCGAGATGCAGGCGCTGCGAACGGCAAGCGTCAATGCTGGCGCGCTGGTAAGCTTCGTGGGACTGGTGCGCGACATGAGCAACGCGGGGAAGGTCGAGAATATCTTGCTCGAGCACTATCCCGGGATGAGCGAAAAGGCGCTGCAAAATATCCTGGTCGAGGCAAACAGCCGCTGGCAACTGCTCGGCGTGCGCGTCATCCATCGCGTGGGAGAGTTGCGCCCCAACGACCAGATCGTGATGGTCGCCACCGCATCCGCCCACCGGGCAGACGCCTTCGCGGCCTGCGAATTCATCATGGATTACCTGAAAACCTCGGCCCCGTTCTGGAAACGCGAACAGACTGCGGGCGGCACGACATGGCTGGACACCAAGGCATCGGATGTAGCCCGCGCCGAGCGCTGGATCCAGCAAGGAGACATGGAATGAGCAACCCCCTCACCCACTTCGACCAGCATGGCCAGGCGCACATGGTGGATGTCGGCGACAAGGCCGAAACCAGACGCATCGCGCGGGCATCGGGGCGGATACGCATGAACCCCGCCACCCTGCAACTCATCGCGGACGGCACCGCAAAAAAAGGCGACGTGCTCGGCGTCGCGCGCATTGCCGCCATCCAGGGCGCGAAGCGCACATCGGACCTGATCCCGCTGTGCCACCCGCTCGCCCTCACCCGCATTGCGGTGGAATTCCTCATCGACGACGCGGAGCATGCCGTGGAATGCACGGTCACCGCGGAAACCCTGGGGCGAACCGGGGTGGAAATGGAGGCGCTTACGGCCGTCGGCACCGCCCTGCTCACGATCTATGACATGTGCAAGGCCGCCGATCGCGGCATGGTGCTGGAAAACATCCGCCTGCTGGAAAAGCAGGGCGGCCGCTCCGGACACTGGCAGGCCACCTGACAGATTAATCGCGCCAGCCCGCCGTGCCGGGCTGGCCCGATTCCGCGTGGCCGGTATATCATAGGCCTTGGCCTCTTCCGCACCGCCTGCGGTCCATGAAAAAAATCGTCATCTTCACCGACCTCGACGGCACCCTGCTCGATGCCGAATCCTATTCGTTCGATGCTGCGCGTCCCGCGCTGGCGCTGATCGACCGATTGAACATCCCGCTCGTCTGCGCCTCAAGCAAGACACGGGCGGAAATCGAGGCATTGCGCCGCCAGCTCGGCAATCCCCACCCCTTCATTGCGGAAAACGGCGGCGGCGTGTTCATCCCGCCCGGCTATTTTTCCGGTGTCACCCACGAAGCAGCGCCACGCACCGTGACCATAGGCGGCTACGAGGCGCTGCTGCTGGGCCTGCCGTATGCGGAAATCCGCGCCCGGTTCACCGAACTGCGCAGCGCACGGCATGCGGCGGTGCGCGGCTTCGGCGACATGAGCGCGGGGGAGGTAGCCGCGCTCACCGGCTTGAACGAAGCGGAGGCAACCCTTGCGCAACAGCGAGACTTCGAGGAACCGTTCGTCTTCGATGGCGAGCCGGACGAGGCCTTTCTGCATGCCATCGAATCCAGCAACCTCAACTGGACCCGGGGCCGCGTCTTTCACATCCTCGGCGATCACGACAAGGGGCGCGCAGTGCGCCTACTGCTCGATCGTTACCGCACCGCATATGGCGCGGTCGTCAGCATCGGCCTCGGTGACGCGTACAACGACCTGCCCCTGCTCGCCGCGGTCGATCACGCCGTGCTGGTGCGCCGCCCCGACGGTGGCTGCGACCCGAGCATCGACCTGCCCGGCCTGATCAGGACGGAATTACCCGGCCCGGCCGGCTGGAACGCCGCGATCCTGAAGTTGATAGCCGAGGAAACGTCCCCATGAATGAGCACATTTGTGTTCTGCAGGCCGCCCTCGCCGCCGCACTGAAGGCTGCCGATCCCTATCAGGCCGTGCTCAATGCCGTGACGGTGGAAGGTGACCACTTGCAGGTGGAAGGCGCCCGCTATGACCTGTCGGGCTTCCGCCGCATTCTCGTGGTGGGCGCCGGCAAGGCCACGGCACGAATGGCGCAGGCGGTGGAACACCTGCTCGGTGGCCGCATCACCGCCGGTCAGATCGTGGTAAAAACCGGCCACGGTGCGCCGCTGACCGTCATCCGCCAGACCGAAGCTACCCACCCCCTCCCGGACGCAGCGGGCGTGGCGGGCGCGCAAAGCATTCTGGCCCTGCTCGAAAACGCCGATGAACATACCTTGGTGCTGTGCCTGCTTTCCGGCGGCGCCTCTGCGCTGCTGGTGGCGCCCGCCGCCGGGCTCACCCTGCAGGACAAGCAGGATGCCACCCGTCTGCTGATGAATGCCGGGGCGGACATCACCGAGCTCAACGCCGTGCGCAAGCACTTATCCGCGGTCAAGGGCGGGCGTTTGACCCAGGCGGCCTACCCCGCGCAGGTGGTGTCGCTGATCCTGTCCGATGTGATCGGAGACCCGCCCGGCGTAATCGCCTCCGGCCCCACTGCGTGCGACGTCTCCACCTTTTCCGACGCGCTGGCCGTCATCGACCGCTACGCGCTGCGCGGACGAATGCCCCCGCGCGTGATTGCGCGCCTCGAACAGGGGGCAGCCGGCCAACTGCCGGAAACGCTTAAGCGAGGTGCGGCCGCACTAGCGCACACCCGGAACGCCATCATCGGCAGTATCCGCCTGGCGATGACGGCCGCAGAGGCCGAACTGGCGCGGCGCGGATTCACGCCACGAGTGATTTCCGATACAATCCAAGGCGAGGCGCGCGACGCAGCACGCATGATGGCGCTGGCCGCGCGTGAAGAACTGGCGACAATGGCAGCAGGCGATCGGCATGCCTTGCTTTACGGCGGCGAAACAACTGTCACCGTGCGCGGCACAGGCCTGGGCGGCAGAAACCAGGAACTGGCCCTGGCCTTTGCGCTGGAAATCGAACGGTTAGCGGGGATCACGCTGCTTTCCGCCGGCACGGACGGGACGGATGGGCCGACCGATGCCGCGGGCGCGATAGTGGACGGCACCACGGCACAGAAGGCGCGGCAGGCGGGCATCGATCCCGTGCAGTATCTGAACGACAACAATTCATACGCGTTCTTTCAACGCCTAGATGCCGCGACCGCGACGGGCAGCCATTTCAAGACAGGACCGACAGGCACGAATGTGATGGACATCCAGATCGTCCTGTTGAGCAAATAACACCGGGCCTGGCACCGCGCCAGAGGCTGCAATATCAACCAGAGCAACCGCAGTGCCATGCGGATTGCACGTTCAGGAGGCCAGCCACCGATGGGGACTGTCGCTTTAAGAAGCGATGTGCACGAGCAGATCGAACGCATCGGCAGTGCCGACATCGTGGTCGGGATCCCGTCATTCAACAACGCGCGGACCATCGGCCATGTGGTAAGGGCGGCGCAAGCAGGGCTGGCGAAGTATTTTCCCGAACATAAAGCAGTGATCGTGAACTCGGACGGCGGCTCGACGGATGGCACCATGGATGTCACCCGCAACACGTCGCTGGGCGACCTCGACGCCATCCTCCTGCATCATCGCATCACGTCCGCCTCCAAGATCGTGTTTCCCTATTCCGGAATTCCCGGGAAAGGCAGCGCATTCCGCTCGATATTCGAGATTGCCTCGGCGCTGGGCGCCAAAGCTTGCGCGGTCGTCGATTCGGACCTGCGCAGCATCACGCCCGAATGGCTGGAACTGCTGCTGAAGCCGGTGCTGACCGAGAGATTCGACTACGTGTCCCCCCTCTACCATCGCCACAAGTTCGACGGCACGATCACCAACAGCATCGTTTACCCCCTCACCCGTGCACTGTACGGCAAGCGCATCCGCCAGCCGATAGGCGGCGACTTCGGATTTTCCGGAAAGGTTGCAGAGTTCTACCTGAGCCAGGATGTCTGGGAAAGCGACGTCGCGCGTTTCGGCGTGGACATCTGGATGACCACGACGGCCATCGCCAACGGCTTCAAGGTGGCGCAGTCGTTCCTGGGCGCGAAGATACACGATCCCAAGGACCCGGGGGCCGATCTCAGCAACATGCTCTATCAGGTGGTCAGCGCGACATTCGGACTCATGGAAACGTACGCCGACATATGGGCGCCGGTGAAGGGATCGGAGGCGGTTCCATCCTTCGGCTTCGAATACACCGTGGGGCTGGAGCCGCTGAACGTCGACACATCGCGCATGCTCAAGGTGTTCCGCGAGGGCGTCCGGAATCTCGGCGAGATATGGCTCGACGTGCTGGGACCGGGCGACTTCGGGGAAATCGAAAGGCTGGGCACGCTTGACGACGCGGAATTCCATTTTCCCGCTTCACTGTGGATGCGTACCATTTACGACTATGCCCTCGCCTACCACAAGCGGACGCTGCCCATCGAACACCTGATAAAATCAATGACGCCTCTTTACGTCGGCAAAACCGCCTCGTTCATCCTGAGCGCGCGCGACATGGGCCAGGACGAAGCCGAGGCGGAAATCGAAAATCTGTGCATCGAATTTGAAAACGGCAAGGACTATCTTGCCGCGCACTGGACATAACCGCAAGGAGAGCGCCATGGAAAAATTTCTCAATCTTGTTCTTGACCCGCTCAGGGAGCTTTTCGTCAAGTTCAAGGCCTTCGTGCCGAACCTGCTGGCAATGCTGATCATTCTGCTCCTCGGTTTCATCCTGGCGCGCGTCGTCCGCCTCGTCCTGCTGAAATTTCTCGGTGCCATCAATTTCGACAGCTGGTCGGACCGCATGGGCTTCACCAAGCTGATGCGCAAGGGGGACGTGTGGAACAAGCCTTCCAGCGTGGTGGCGAACCTGATCTTCTGGCTGATGGTCATCATCACGCTGCTCACTGGCCTTTACGCGCTGCAGATACCGGCCATGAACCAGTTGGTGGCTTCCGTCATCGGCTACATCCCGCAACTGTTCTCCGCCGTCATGATTCTGGGCATCGGCTACGTGTTCTCCGAATTCGTCAGCCGCACCGTGCTGATTGCCGCCGCCAACAGCGGGTTCCACTACGCCAAGCTGCTGGCCAAGGCCGTCAACACCCTGCTGATCGTGCTCATCCTCGCCATGGTCCTCGAACAACTGCACATCGCCCCCACCGTCGTCCTGGCAGCCTTTTCGATCGTTTTTGGCGGCATCGTCATCGCGCTCGCCATCGCGTTCGGCGTGGGCGGTATACCCGCCGCACGGCGCATGATAGAGCGCGAAGCGCGCTCCGCGGATGAGGAGTCGCAGCATGACAAGATCGACCCCATCTGACGCGGGTGCGCCATGAGCGATTTCTATCAGACCGGCATCATCACCACCCTGCACCAACTCGGAAAATCGTCGCTCGAGCGCCTCGAGTCCGAGTTGTATAGCTACTCCCGCAGCCGGCCGATTGCCCTGGTGCTGCCCTCGCTGTATTCCGAATTCGAGGGGCCAGCCATGCCCGGCATTATCCAGGAGCTGTCCAAGGTCAGATACCTCAACCAGATCGTGCTGGTGCTCGACAAGGCATCCGAGGCCGAATTCCAGAAGGTGCGCGAATGGATGAAGCCCATCCCCACGGAAGTGAAGATCATCCACAATGACGGCAAGCGCGTGACTGAGGTCTACGAAACGCTGCACCGCAACGGACTGGACGTGGGGCAGCGCGGCAAGGGCCGCTCGGCGTGGATGTCCTACGGATATGTGCTGGCATGCGGGCGTTCGGACATGATCGCGCTGCACGACTGCGACATCGTCACCTACAACCGTGAACTGCTCGCCCGACTGTGTTATCCCGTTGCCAACCCCAACCTGGACTACGTCTTCTGCAAGGGCTTTTACAGCCGCGTGACACACAAGATGAACGGACGGGTGACGCGGCTGCTGATGACACCGCTCGTGCGCTCCATCCAGCAACTCATCGGCGCCCACGATTTCCTCATGTTCCTCGACAGTTTTCGCTACCCGCTGTCGGGCGAATTCAGCATGACCACCGACCTGGCGCGGGTCAACCGCATTCCCTGGGACTGGGGACTGGAAGTAGGCTCCCTGGCCGAGGTCTACCGCAACTACTCGCCGCGCCGCGTGTGCCAGGTGGACATTGCCGCCACCTATGAACACAAACACCAGCAGCTCTCGCCAAACGACGCGCGCCAGGGCCTGATGAAAATGGCCGTGGACATCTGCAAGTCCATCTTCCGCACGCTGGCCTCGGAAGGCGTGATCTTCTCTGACGGCTTTTTCAAATCGCTGCTGGTCGCCTACCTGCGGGAAGCGGAGGACACCATCATGAAATATGAGGCCGACGCAACCATCAACGGACTGGACTTCGACCGCCACGAAGAAGCCAAGGCGGTGGAGACCTTCACCCATGCAATTGGCATCGCTGCACAGGCATATTCTGAAAATCCCATGGGCACCCCCCTCATTCCGAACTGGAACCGCGTCACATCCGCGATCCCCGGCATTTTCGAAATGCTGAAGGCCGCAGTGGACGAAGACAACAAGTAGCCGCCGCGGGCCGTTCTGCGCCGCCCGGCATCCTTCCTCCATGGTTGCACTGGCATTCCGGCAGGCCTGGCTGCGGCGTACTTCGCCCTTCGGCGCGGAGCCTCAACGCTCGCGCGCCACCCGATCGCCATTCCGGACCGTCGTCGCCCTTTGCGCCAAGCGGCGTCGCACCCCCGAAATATGCCTGAGGAATAATCCCGACTCTCTCACCGGGCAGTCCACTGGACGATGTTACCGCTTATCCAGGAATCGGCGCCGCCTGTCGGCTATGTCTGTTCTTTGAATGTGGGAATGCGGTACCTTACCCCGCTTCCCGAAAAAGACGCGCATCTCACCGGACGAGCCACATCATAGCGGACGGATCACATCACATCACAGACTTTCGCTGTGATGGCGTTGCACAGCGGTATGAAGCTCCCGGGGCGATACAACAGTCTTGCTGGCGATACAAACAGGTAATGAATTATGGCTAACGGACAAAAATCATGGCTGGTAGGAGCCTTGGGACTTTCCGATGGAGAATCCAAACTGCTCGCGGGCATCGCGTCGCTGACGCGCGCCCGCCCGGAGGGCAGCTATCTCATCGGCACGCCGGAAAATGTCCAGGATTGGAACATCGTCATTGTCAACATGGATGATGAAGCTTCCGTCTCCACGTGGCAAACGCTTGCCGCCACTGCACATCCGCCCGCTCCCGTGCTGTATGCCGCAGCGCAGCCCGCCGATCCCAACAATTATTTTCTGTCGCGCCCGTTCGGCCCGGCAAAATTGCTGGCGCTGCTGGACAAGATTGCGAAGAAACTGGGGGAGTCCACCCAATTGTGGGGCAAACCCGTGCTGCAGCAGGCGGCGCCTGCCCCGCACGAAACCGCCCTGCGCGCGCTGGTCGTGGATGACAGCCCCACTGTGACCAAACAGATCGAACTGGAGTTGCGTAATTCCGGCATCCTTTCGGACATCGCCGAGACCGGCGAGCGCGCGCTGGAACTGCTGGCCCAGAACCGCTACGACATGGTGTTCCTGGACGTGATCCTCCCCGGAGCCGACGGCTACCAGGTGTGCCGGGAAATACGCAAGTCGCCGCGGACCCGGCAAACGCCCGTGATCATGCTGACGAGCAAGTCCTCGCCCTTCGACAAAGTGCGCGGCTCGCTGGTCGGATGCAGCGCCTACCTGACCAAACCCGTGGACTACACCGCGTTCCGCGAAACGGTCGGGAAATACCTTGGGGTGCTGCAGCAAACCTGAGCCCCGCGGGAAAGTACGACCCGCTCGGGATATGTAAATTTCGTACCACATAAATAGCAAGTTGGAGATTAGAAAATGGCAAAGAAAGCTTTGATCGTTGATGATTCCGCCGCTGACCTGGCGAACCTCAAGACTATCCTGGGCGACGCGGGATGCTCGGTCATCACCGCGACCGGCGGCGCCGAGGCCGTCACCAAGGCCAAATCGGACAAGCCGCAGATCATCTTTCTGGATGTGGTAATGCCCGACATGGACGGCTACGAAGCATGCCGTCAGCTCGCTGCGGACGGCGACACCAAGTCCATCCCCGTAGTCTTCGTCACCAGCAAGGACCAGAAGGCGGACAAAGTCTGGGGCGAATTGCAGGGTGCAAAAGGACACGTGGGCAAGCCCTACAGCGCCGACCAGATCATCGATCAGCTCAAGAGCCTGACCTGATCGGCTGCGCTTGATGGAACAAGGGGGACGTTTGCGCATTGAGGCGGACTGGCTGCCGCCGGTCGCCGGGCTGGCTCATTTCGAGCCGCCGCCCGGCGCATACCTCGCCGTCCCTCGCCAGTTCGAACAAAAGGAGCAGCGGGCACGCTACGGATTTAGAATCGACACGATAGGCCTGCTGATCGATCCCGCAACGGGCAGCGAGGTCATGCCCATGCCACGTATCGCCCCGCTGCCCGGGGCGCCTGCGGGACTCCTCGGCCTCGCGAACGTGCGCGGCAATCTGGTGCCGCTATATGAACTGCGCACACTTATGGAGCTTGGGCCGCGCCCTGCGGGCGTCGAACCCCTTGCGCTGGTCTTTGGTGAAAGCGATAACGCAGTCGGCGTGCTCGTGGAAGGCCACCCCGTCGCGCTAGCGCGTTTGCACCCCCTGTCCCGCGCCGATATCCCCGTCATCCCTGCCGCCCTTGAAGGACTCGCGCCAGCAGGCTGGGTTCAGGACGACGTAATCTGGCTCGAATTTGACCACAACGCTTTTTTCGATATGACGCTTCAGCGCGCCGCATGAACAACCGGACCCTGTGCTTGAACTTGGCAACGAACCTGAATCAGGAAGCTAGAAGATGATAAACCTAAAAGACTTTAACCTTTCCACCATTCGGGGCAGAATCACCCTGCTGGCGGCCGGCGCCGTTGTGATGCTGATCGCCGTAGGTGCCTTCGCCATGTTCCAGTTGCACACCCTGTCACGCGAGGCGACCCACAGCACGGAACGCGACTATAGGACAATCCGGCTGCTCAAGTCGGTCGCGGAGGCGCGCCACTACTTCCAGAGCCAGGTGCAGGAATGGAAAGACACGCTGCTGCGCGGCAACGACCCCGCGCTGTACCAGCACCACTTCAGCGCCTTCCAGAAGGACCATGCTGCGGTAGACAGCGAACTGAAGGAAACACGCGAGTTGGTTGTGAACGCCAACCTGCCCAACCTGGCCACCATCCTCACCGTCGCCGACGTGGATGAACTGGTGAAACTGCACGATGAACTGCACGACCACTATATGGCTGCGATCGCCAACTACGAACCGTCCCACCCGGCCGCCGGCCAGGAAGTGGACCGGACGATCCGTGGTGTGGACCGTTCCTTCACCACCAAGCTGAACAAGATCGGTGACGCGGTTGCGGCGTACGGCAAACTGGAAGGTGAAGCATCACAGGCGCATATTGCCGACACCATCAACGTGACGTACTGGCTAACCATTGCAGTTCTGATACTGTCGGCGCCGTTGCTCGCCGCGCTGGGCTTCTTTATCGCCCGCGGCATCCTGCGCAACCTGGCCTCGTTCCAGGGCACGATCGACCAGATACACGGCGGTGACTATTCGGCACGCGCCAACATCAAGACCAGGGATGAGCTGGGCCAGCTCGCGTCCGCATTTAACGACCTGCTCGACGGCCGCGTGGAAACGCTCGCCAATATCCAGCGCGAAAACGAAAAGCTCAACGAATCGGTGCTGGACCTGCTGCGCGCAGTGGCGCAGCTTGCCCGCAAGGATCTCACCGTGCGCATCCCGGTGTCGGAAGACGTGACCGGCGCCGTGTCCGACGCGCTGAACATGCTCGCTGGCGAAACGGCCAAGGTGCTGCAGGACGTATCCAACATTTCGGCCGACGTAACGGCGGCCTCGCTCGAGGTGCAGAAGCAGTCCGACAGCATGCTGCTGAATGCCTCAAAGGAACGCGATGAAGTGGACAACACCGCCCGCGCGCTTTCCGACGCTGCTCAGGCGATGCGCGGCATTGCCGAACTTGCGCTGCGCACCAACGAGGCCGCGGACAATGCGATCCGCTCCACCCAGACTGCGCTGGCATCCGTGACCAATACCGTGACTGGTATTAACAGCACCCGCGATGTGATTCGCGAAACCGAAAAGCGGATCAAGCGCCTCGGCGAACGCTCCCAGGAGATTTCCGGCGTGGTGAACCTGATCAACACCATTGCGGAACGTACTCACATCCTGGCGCTGAACGCCAGTATGCACGCCGCTTCCGCCGGTGAGGCGGGCCGCGGCTTTGCGGTGGTTGCGGACGAAGTGCAGCGCCTGGCTGAAAACGCCCGCCAGGCAACGCAGCAAATTTCCGCCCTGGTGAACAACATTCAGGTCGAGACGTCCGACACCGTGAACACCATGAACGCCGTGATTACTCAGATCGTTGAGGGCAGCCGCCTCGCTGAACAGGCGGGTGAACAAATGCAGATGACGCAGCAAACGACGTCCGAGCTGGTGTCGTCCGTCCGACAGATCGCGGCAACGTCCAGTGAACAGATCCAGGTCAGTCAGGACCTGGTCGAACTGGCGTCCATAATCAGGGACAACAGCGAAAAGACCAGTGCACAGCTGATGGCACAGTCCAGCAACACCAACAGCCTGGTGGAATACGCCAAACAGCTTCTTGCTTCGGTGCGCGTGTTTAAGCTGCCCGCCTGAGGCGGCCCATCTGCGCCCGATCCTGAGAACGAATGCTTCCATTTGAGGAAAGGCTGGAGCAATTCGGCCGAAAAACCGAAGCGTCAATCGACGAACTGATCGTCCTGACGCAATCCGCCCCCGTGGCGGAGAGCGCTGTAGCGGCGCAGGCTGTGCTCGCACGCTACGGCAGGCTGGTGGCGCAATTAGGCGAAATCGCCGCGCAGCATCAGCTGTCCGGCGCGCACGCCGTATGTGCCCTGGTTGAAACCAACCTCCTCCTGCTGCAGGACGACAAGCGTGCGCTGACGCCCGGCGAAACGGCGACCCTCGAAGCGTGGCCCATGCTGCTGCTGGGCTACATCGCGAATCACGCCGACCGCGATGCCAGCACTGCCCTGCTGCAAAGCCTGGCCGGCCACTGGCCCATTTCGCTGCCGCTGGAGTCGGCCGCGGAAGAACTGCGGCTCCTGATGGGACAAGCCGAGCCTGCGTCATCCGCGCCTGCCGCAGAGGAACCGGCGTCCGCAATCCTTGGCCCTGCCATGGATGACGCCGGAGAGACTGCGCTTCTTCCCGTTACCCGCGAGGCATACGCAACGCGGGAAGCCGCGCCGGCGAACGTCGCGGCCGAAGATGCGCCAATCGTGTCGGCTGGCTGCGCCGGGCTGGCGGCGGAGGAGCCGGTAGCCCCGGACAATGCAGATTTGGAGCTCCCGCCGTTCGCAAATGCCGTCCTCGAGCAGCCCGAAGCCGGGATCACCTCGACGGTCCCCGTTTACCTGAATGCGTTTGCGCCGGCGGAGCCGGCGCAAACGCCCGGCGCCGAAGCAGCCGCGGCGGATTCCGTTCCCGAAGCGTCAACGTCGCAACCAGCAGTTCCTGCGGAATTCCTGCCCGAGAGTGTCGAGCATAACGACGGCGGCGCCAGTTTCGCCGCCGCATTGCTCCCGCCCGCCACCGGCACACAGCATGTTACGCGGCCCATGCTCGATATTCTGCTGGATGAGCTGAAGCCCCTGAACGAGGCCTTTGAATCGGTGATCGCCGAGGCAACCCAGGGTAGCGACGACGATCGTCTGGCGGCGCTGGGGGAGTTGCTGGACTTTATGGAGCGCCTCAAGCTGGCCGTGGAAACTATTGGCCTGACCGTGCTGGCTGCGCTGCTCACCCGCATCAAGGTCGAACTCGTGCTGCTGCCGGGCGGACTTTCCGAAGACCACCGCGAGTTACTGCGCCGCCTGCCACGCGCCATGGTGGCCTACCTTCAGGCACCGGATGCACCCGCCGCAGCGGCGGGCCTGGTGGTCCTGCTCGCCGACACGCGCTGGTCCAATCCCCTTGCCGGATATACACTGGCGGCATGGCGGGCCGCGCTGGCCGACATCGCACTCTCCGAATCCACGAGCGCGCCAGCGCCCGCCCCGGTTGCCCCTGAGGAAGTCCATGCCGTGGAAGCGCTGACCGGCGATGCCTTGCCCGGCGAAACCGCGTCTCGCGATATGCCGGCCACCGCGTTCGGCCTGGACGCATCGGCGGGGGCAGAATTGGCCGCGGCGCCCGAGCTCACCCGGGATGAGACGCCACCGGCAGAGCCCGAAGCCGACGTCTCCGCTCCCGGCACAGCTGAACTCGAAGCTGTTCCATCGGTGGCAGCCGGCGAGACGTCGCTTGCGGGGGCCGCTCCGCTGGTGCTGGCGGAGCCGGTGCACGCGAAAGCGCCCGCCGCGGGGCTGCTGTCCGCGGACGTGGCGCTCGAAAACGTGGCGCCGGAAACGGCTGCGGCGCAGGACGCCACGCCTGAACCATCCACATGGCAGGACACTGCGATGTCCGCAGGGCCCGACCTCGCTGCCCATGCGGAAAGCGCTGCCGAAGTTCCCCCACTGTCCCCGCCCGGCGCCGGTGGACAATCTGTCGAACGTCCCATGGTCCAGATTCTGCTGGACGAACTGCAGCCGCTGAACGACGAGTTCACGGCGCTCGTTTCTGCCGCCACCCGGGGTGTCGCCGATGACAGGCTGGCCGCGCTGGGCGACCTGCTGGATCTGCTAGAGCGCGTGAAGATCACGGTTGAAGGCATCGGCCTGACGGCGCTCGCCGCCCTGCTTGCCCAAATCGGCCTGGCGATAGTGTCGCTCCCCGATGGGCTCACCGATGAGCACCGCGACTTGCTCCACGGACTGCCAGACGCCTTGACCGCCTACCTGCGCGCGCCGGACGATGCGGCCGCATGCGCCGGCCTTGTCGCACTGCTCGCAGACAGCCGCTGGCCGGTCGCGGCAACCGAAGAGACCCGCGCCGCGTGGCGCGCCGCACTGTCGGACATGGAGGTGTCGGAAACCTCAGCCCACCTGACGCCCGCGCGGGCCACCGCAGCCGCACCGGAAGACGTTTCGCTGGAACTGCCGGCGGAAGTGAATTCCGAACTGCTGGATGGCTTGCTGCAGGAACTCCCGGTTCAGGTGTCCGCCTTCACTTCGGCCGTCGCCAGCATCACGGGACCTCGCGGCACCCTCAAGGATGCCGAGCAGGCCATGCGCGCGGCGCATACGCTGAAAGGCGCAGCCAACACCGTTGGCATACCGGGTATTGCCAATCTGACCCACCAACTCGAGGATATTCTGGTCGCGCTGGGGGAAGCCGGGAGATTACCGCAGGGCAAACTCGCCGATGTGCTGACCGATGCCGGGGACTGCCTGGAGGCGATGAGTGAGTTCCTGCTCGGCCTGGGCGCTGCGCCGGACAACGCCCAGGCCATATTGCAGCAGGTGCTGGACCTCGCCAATCGCATCGACAGAGAAGGCATCGCCGAATTGCTCGGCGACGCCGCCGCACTGCCCGCCGCCGAGGCGACACCGCAAGCCGCTCCATCTCAAACCGCTGCGGCCTCAAAGCATGAATCGACGGAAGCCGCAGCAGTGGACCAGAAGCAGCAACCGCAGGCAGCGACAGAACAGTCCCTGCGCGTTCCGGCGCCGCTGGTGGACGAACTGCTAAGCCTTGCTGGCGAGACACTGATTTCTAATTCGCAACTGCAGGACCACCTGAAGTCGACCATTATCCAGAACCAGGCAGTTCACCGGCAGCATCAGCTTATCCTCAAGCTGGTTGGCGAACTTGAGACGCTGGTGGATATCCGGGGCATTACCTCGCAGCAACAGGGCGCAGAGCAAGGCGACGGATTCGATTCCCTGGAATTCGAGCACTACAACGAATTGCAGACCATCAGCCGGCAGTTGATGGAGGCCACCACCGACGCCCGGGAAATGTCGCACATGGCGGAGCAGGAGCTGGACGCGCTGGAAGAAGCGCTGGGCGACCAGCAGCGCCTGCAGATGGCCAACCAGCATGCGCTGCTGCGCACGCGGATGATGCCGGTCAGCAACATCATTCCCCGCCTGCAGCGCAGCGTGCGGCAGACCGGGCGCCTCCTCGACAAGCAGGTGGAATTCACGGTCACGGGCGAAGGCACCCGCATGGACACCAACGTGCTCAACGATCTCATGGACCCGTTGATGCACATGCTGCGTAACGCCGTGGACCATGGCATTGAAAAGCCGGAGGTGCGCCTCGCGGAGGGGAAATCCCCCGAAGGCCATATCGAGCTGGCATTTGCGCGCGAAGGCGACACCATCGTGGTCCGTTGCCGCGACGACGGAGCCGGCCTGGATCACGCGGCCATCCGGCGCATCGCGGAAAGCAAGGGCATGATCGTGCTGGGGCACATCCACACCAACGAAGAACTCGCGCGCCTGATCCTCATGCCAGGATTTTCCACGCGCGACGAAGCCTCCCAGGTTTCCGGACGGGGCGTAGGCATGGACGTGGTATACAGCCGCGTGCAGCAGATGAAAGGCATGCTTTCCCTGGACTCACAGAAAGGCCGGGGCCTTGTCATCGAATTGCGCCTGCCGGCCACCCTGCTCTCCATGCACGCCTTGATCATTCGGCAGCGCGAACGGCGTTTCGCAGTTTCCACTCGCGGCGTCGAGGACATCCGCTACGTGTCCCGCGAGAATGTGGTTGAAATCGGCGCGCGCCAGTTCGTTCGCGATGGCGAAAAGATATATGCCCTGCTCCGCCTGGAACAGGCGCTGGCCATGCCCCCTGACCGTCGCGCAAAGGACAGGGCCGGCCATCCCGTGCTCCTGCTCCGCATGGAGGACGGCTCGGAAAGGGCCGTGCTGGTGCAGGAGGTGCTGGAAAGCCGCGAAATCGTGATGAAGAAATTCAACCGCTTTGTGCCGCAAGTGAGCGGCGTCATCGGCGCGGCCATTCTCGGAAATGGTGAGGTCGCCCCGGTGATCGACCTGTTTGACCTGTTCCAGGCTCCGGTGAGGAAGCTCGCGAGCGCGCAGCGTGCGCAGGGCGCAAGCGCAGCAGTTGCAGCGCCGGAAGAGAAACCCAGGCGCGCCCTGGTCGTGGACGACTCGCTTTCCGCGCGGCGCGCAGTCGTGCAATTGCTGAAAGACGAGGGCTACGAGATCCGCACCGCGAACGACGGCCTGGAGGCGGTGAGCGTCCTGGAAAGGTGGATTCCGGACATCATCATCTCGGACATGGAAATGCCGCGCATGAACGGCCTGGAATTGACCTCCAACGTGCGCCACGCCGAACAGACCAGGGACGTGCCCGTCATCATGATCACCTCGCGCTCCACCGCCAAGCATCGCCAGATGAGCGCCGCGGCGGGCGTGAGCCTGCATATGATCAAGCCGTTCAGCGACGATGAACTCGTTACCCAGGTCTCGAGACTGACAGAGAAAGCGCAATGAACTCCATACTGATCACCCAGGACGGCGTCGACGGCGCCACCGCGCTGCTGGAAATTGCGGAATTGCGTCTTACCCTCCCGCAAGCCGAAATCTGCGCGCTGGAGTCCGCCGGCGACATTGACGCCGACGAAACCAAACCCCTTAGCATCGGCTGGGTGCACTTCCGCCACGAACGCTGGCCGGTGTATTGCCTTTCTCCCGAACTCACGCCGCTCGTGATCGTGCCCAAGGCACGCCGTTCCTGCGTGGTGCTGAATACCGGCGCAGGCTTTCTCGGGATCCTTTGCGACAACACCGAATTCGGCATCCAGTTGACGCTGGAGCAGCAGCAGCCGCTGCCCCCCGCCATGCAGATGCCCGGCAGCCCCATCACCGGCCTGGTCGCGCTGAGCCAGGACGAGGTGGCGTGTGCGACAAACGCGGAACGCCTCGTAAACTATCTGACCCGGCAGGTGAATCTGTAATGGCCGCACCCAAGAACACCAAAGAACGCCCTAACGCCTGGCTGCTGGACTTCGGACAGATGCTGCGCGCCGCGGTCGGCATGCGCGTGCTGCTCCAGATCATCGACCAGCCACGGCTGCATCCCGTTCCGTGTACGCCTGCCTATTGCCGCAGTGTCTATTCCTGGCAGGGCCGCCTCATGCCGGTGGTGGATATGGCGGCGCTACTGGGACACGAGCCGCAAACGCCGCGCCTGCTTGCCATTGCCGGCTACCAGGAGGCCCCGGGCGAGGCGCCCAGACTGGGCGGCCTGCTGCTTTCCGTAGCACCCATGCCGCTCATCGCGGGAAACGACCAGGCCTGCGCCTTGCCCGAACAGTCCGATGCATGGCCGAAATTCGCAATTTCCTGTTTCGGCCATCAGGGGGACGCCATTCCGGTGCTGCACCTGGGGCGCATCTTCTCCAGACAATCCTGATTTCCACGCGCAGCCATTCATCCGGCGCGCAAGAAAGAGAACGGGGCCTTGCGGCCCCGTTTTCCTGCTTACTTCCCGCCCATTTCCAGCATGAGCTGGTTCATCCGCTTGACGAATGAGGCCGGATCGTCCAGCTGCCCGCCTTCGGCAAGCAGCGCCTGGTCGAAAAGCACGGCCGCCCAGTCGTCGAAGCGCGCCACTTCGTATTTCAGCCGCAGCACCACCGGATGCTTGGGGTTGATCTCCAGGATGGGCATGCTGTTCGGCGCCGTTTGCCCGGCGGCCTTGAGCATGCGGGCAAGGTTGGCGCTCAGATCATTTTCGTCCGCCACCAGGCAGGCCGGGCTGTCGGTCAGGCGATGGGTGACGCGCACCTCCTTCACGCGCTCGCCCAGGCTGTCCTTGATCTTCCCGGTGAGGTCCTTGAACTCGTCGGCCTCTTTTTCCTGTTCCTGCTTTTCGGCCTCATCCTCGAGCTTGCCCAGGTCCAGGCCGCCCTTGGCCACGGAGACCAGTTCCTTGCCCTCGAATTCCGTCAGGTAGCCGACCACCCACTCGTCCACGCGGTCTGAGAGCAGCATGACCTCGATGCCCTTCTTGCGGAACACCTCCAAGTGCGGACTGTTCCTCGCAGCATTGAAGGTATCGGCGGTCACATAGTAGATTTTTTCCTGGCCTTCCTTCATGCGGCCGATGTAATCCGCAAGGGACACGGTCTGCTCCGCCGTGTCAGCCTGGGTGCTGGCGAAGCGCAGCAGGCCGGCAATTTTGTCCTTATTCGCGAAATCCTCGCCCACACCCTCCTTCAGCACCTGGCCGAATTCGGCCCAGAACGTCGCGTATTTTTCCGCATCGTTCTTCGCCATGTCGTCCAGCAGCCCCAGCACCTTGGAGGCACAGCCCTTGCGGATGGCCTCAATGTCCTTGGATTCCTGCAAAATCTCGCGCGAGACGTTGAGCGGCAGGTCGGCCGAATCCACTACCCCGCGCACGAAGCGCAGGTACAGCGGCATCAGTTGCTCGGCGTCGTCCATGATGAACACGCGCCGCACGTAGAGCTTGATGCCGTGGCGCGCGTTGCGGTCCCACAAGTCGAACGGCGCCCGGCTGGGGATATACAGCAACTGGGTGTATTCCTGCCTGCCTTCCACTCGCGCATGCGTCCACGCCAGCGGATCCTGAAAGTCGTGGCCGACGTGCTTATAGAATTCCCGGTACTGCTCCTCGCTGATCTCGCTCTTGGGGCGCGCCCACAGGGCAGAGGCCTGATTGACGGTCTCATCCTCGTCGGTGATCTCGTTCTTGCCCTCCTTCCACTCTTCCTTCTTCATCAGGATGGGCTGCACAATGTGGTTGGAATACTTGCGGATGATGTCGCGCAGCTTGTAACCATCCAGGAGGTCGTCCTGGCCTTCGCGCAGGTGCAGGGTAATCTCGGTGCCACGCGCTGGCTTGTCCGTCATCTCGATGGTGAATTCGCCGGCGCCTTCCGATTCCCAGCGTACGCCCTGGTCGGCCTTCTCACCGGCACGGCGGGTAATCACGCTCACCTTGTCGGCCACGATGAAGGCGGAATAGAAGCCCACGCCGAACTGGCCGATGAGGTTGGCATCCTTCTGCTGGTCTCCGGAAAGCTTGCTGAAAAATTCGCGCGTGCCGGATTTGGCGATAGTGCCGAGATTGGCGATCACCTCGTCCCGGTTCATCCCGATGCCATTGTCGGCGATGGTGAGGGTGCGCGCCGTCTTGTCGTAGGCGATGCGGATCTTCAGGTCGGAATCGTCCTCGAACAGGCTGTCGTTGTGCAGCGCCTCGAAGCGCAGCTTGTCGCAGGCGTCCGAGGCGTTGGAAACCAGCTCCCGCAGGAAAATCTCGCGATTGGAGTAAAGCGAGTGGATCATCAGTTGCAGAAGCTGCTTCACTTCCGTCTGGAAGCCCATCGTTTCGCGGTTGGCGGTATTGGCTGTCATACGTCTCTCCATTGCTTGTTCAATGCCCGGAGCGCAAAGATGGGGGCAGCCCGGCGGAATTCAAGGGCCATGGATATTCGCTTCGCATGCCCGGGCCCCTCCGGTCAAATGACCCCGAACGCCCCGCGGGTTGAAGCACGCCGGGGCGAGTTCCATAGTAAAAAGGGAGGATATTTGATGAAGCGCAAGTTACAACTTCTGGGCGCCGTGCTGACACTGGCCCTGTGTGCGGGAGCCGCGGACGCGGCGCCGAAAAACGGCTTTTCCGTGAACGGCGGCCTGATAAGCAGCAGTGTCACCACCACCATCGTCGGCACCGGCACTGCGCTGGACGGCGTCTCCTATTCCTATAACGGCTCCGGCCTGAGCGTAGGCTTCGACTACCAGTTCGCCCTCAATGACAACCTTACGCTCAACCCCTTCGTGATGCTCTCGGGCGAGAACATCTCCGGCCTGGGCAACAACATCACCGGCAACCACAGTATCCTCGGCCTGCAATTGCGCTACTGGATAGGCGATGTCTTCATCGGCGGCCACATCGGCGGCTATTCCGAGACGGTGACCAACAACAACTACAACCTCTCCACCAACGCCTCTGGCCCCGGCGGCGGCCTGGTGGCAGGCTGGGAAAATCCGAATGGCGGCATATATATGATGGGGCAGCTCGACTCGGCGAAACTCAACTACGGTTACACCGACACCAGGCTGACCGACGTGCGCCTCAGCGTCGGCGACCGCTGGAAGTAATCGGTTCGGACCCGCCGCCCGGCGGGCTCTTGCGTGTCCGGCACGCCGGCCGGCTTCGCCGCAAGGCCTTTTTTGCGGCTTCGCAGCATCACAGTGCGTCTCGATTATGCGACGCGCCCTCGCTCACGCCCTGCTGAAGCGGATTATTGGTAGCGCAACGCGTCTATCGGCTTGAGCCGCGACGCCTTGCGCGCCGGATACCAGCCGAAGAAGATGCCGATCGCAGCCGCCACGCCGAAGGACATGACGATGGACACCGGGGTGACGACCACGTTGAACCCGCTCACCGCATAGATCAAGAATGCGCCGCCCACCCCCAGAACAACCCCGATCACGCAGCCGATGAGGGAGATCATGATGGCCTCCAGCAAGAACTGCAACAAAACGTCGGCGGCGCGCGCACCGATGGCCATGCGTATGCCGATTTCCCGGGTGCGCTCAGTGACCGACACCAGCATGATGTTCATGATGCCTATCCCGCCCACCACCAGCGAGATGGACGCTATTGCGCCCAGCATGAGGGAGAACACCTGGGCAGTCGTGGCCGCCGTGTTCATGAGTGCGGTCAGATTGCGAATGGAGAAATCATCGTCCTCCCCTTGCCGGATGCGATGGCGCTGGCGCAGCAGGTCTGTCATTTCCTTCTGAACCGCCGGCATCACCCCGGCGGAAGTCGCCTGCACCATCATAAAGCGCACCGAGCCCTGGAACTGCGAACCGAACAGC
This sequence comes from Gallionellaceae bacterium, assembly GCA_035260545.1. Lineage (GTDB taxonomy): Bacteria > Pseudomonadota > Gammaproteobacteria > Burkholderiales > Gallionellaceae > DATDDB01. Next base: position 42,885 of record DATFUZ010000065.1, read on the forward strand.
TTGCGCTGCGCAGTGGTGACCGGAATCAGCACGGTGTCATCCTGGTCGCGGCCGTCCAGGCTCTGGCCCTTGGCGGCCAGCACACCGAGGACGAGGTAAGGGCTGTCCTTGATGCGTATGGTCCTTCCGACCGGGTCTTCGTTCCCGAAGAGATTCTGTACCACGGTCTGGCCCAGCAATGCCACACGTGTCGCCGAGCGCACATCTGACTCGGTGAATGGTGCTCCTTCCGCCAGGGTCCAGTTGCGCACAACCAGATAGCTCGGCGTTGTGCCATATACCGAAGTACTCCAGTTATTGGCGCCATATACCAGTTGCGCCGTCCCCGGTGCGGCCGGGGCGACGGCACCCACGCCGGGCAGCTCCTCAATGGCCTGTGCGTCGGCCAGGGTCAGGGTCGGTGCGGCGCCGAAGCCCATGCGCGCGCCGCCGGACGTCGTGGATCCCGACAGGACAATGAACAGGTTGCTGCCCATGGACGCGATGGTAGACTCCACCTTCTGCCGCACCCCCTGTCCTATGGCCAGCATGAGGATGACCGCTCCTACGCCTATGATCATGCCGAGCATGGTGAGGAAGGTGCGCATGCGGTTCGCGTTCATTGCCTGCCAGGCCTCGCTGAGCATGGCGAACACCATGCCGCCGGCAAAAGTCATCCGCCCGTCCCCCGCGCTCACGATGTGGCCTCGAGATGCTGGGGCGCCGCGTGATCCACGGGACCGTCATAGATGATGAGCCCGTCGGAAAGCCGGACCAGCCGCTGGGCGTAAGCGGCTATATCCGGCTCGTGAGTGACCAGGACGATGGTGATCCCGTCGCGCTGGTTGAGTTCGCTGAACAAGGCCATGATCTCCCGGCTGGTATGGGTATCGAGGTTGCCGGTGGGCTCGTCGGCGAGGATGAGCTTGGGGTGATTGATCAGCGCGCGGGCAATGGCCACGCGCTGCTGCTGACCGCCGGATATCTGGTTGGGCAGCGAACGCCCATACTGGCCCAGCCCGACCTTGGCCAGCATGTCCTTGGCGCGTGCGGTACGCGCGGCGCGGCCAGTGCCGCTGTAGATAAGCGGAAGCCCGACATTGTCCTCCAGGTTGGCGCGCGGCAGCAGGTTGAATCCCTGAAATACGAAGCCGATCACCTCGTTGCGCAGGTGCGCCAGTTCGTCCCGGCTTTGCGCATTCACGTCGCGCCCGTTGAGCCAATAGGTTCCGCTGGTCGCCACATCCAGACATCCGAGGATGTTCATTAAGGTGGATTTGCCGGAGCCGGACGGCCCCATGATAGCGACAAACTCGCCCGGCATGACACGCACGTCCAGGCCGTGCAGCACGGGCACAGGCCCCGCAGCGGTCTCGTACTCCTTGTGGAGCCGTTCGATGCGGATGACATCGGAGCTCGGGGCGGCGGCCTGTTCCATTACGAATCTCTCCGGCTCATCAGAAGAACCGCGGCCGGTGGCCATTCTCGCCGCCGGTGCCGGACGACTGGCGGTCCATTACAACGACCTTCTCCCCCGCCTTGAGGTCTCCGCCCAGCACCTCAATCATGCGGTTATCGGTAATGCCGGTCTTGATGCGCACCGCCTTCAGCTGATTATTGTCGATGACGTATACGGTGCTCGTCGGCCCCCCACCCTCGCTCTCTTGCTTCGGGTGAGGCGCCGCAGCCGCCGACCGTTTGCCCAGTTCGGCCGCCGTGGGGTGAAAACGCAACGCAGCATTGGGCACCAGCAGGGCGTCATTGCGCCGGGCTACGGTAATGTTCACATACGCAGTCATTCCCGGCATGAGCACTTGGTCCGCATTATTGACGCCGACCACCACGTCGTAGGTCACCACGTTCTGGACGGTCGTCGGATTAAGCCGCACCTGCCGCACCACACCACGAAAACTTCGGTTGGGGAAGGCGTCCACCGTGAAGTTGGCTTCCTGACCCTCCCTGATACTGCCCACATCGGCTTCGGCATAGCTGGAATCGATCTGCATTTGCGACAGATCCTTGGCGATGGTGAACAGCGTGGGCGTCTGGAAGGAGGCCGCCACGGTTTGCCCCACGTCGACCACGCGCGAAACGACCACCCCGGAAACCGGCGATCGAATCACGGTATAGTCCAGGTTGGTACGGTCATGCTTCACCTGCGCAGTCGCCAGTTCGACCTGCGCCTTGGCCGCGTCAAGCGCCTGCACCGCGGTATCCAGATCCTGACGGGTGACGAATTGCTTCGCATACAGGTCGCGGCTGCGCTTTTCGTTTTCCCGCGCCAGGAGATATGAGGCCCGCGCACTCGCGAGAGTAGCTTCGCTTTGCGTGAGCTGTGCGCGAAGCAGCGTGGGGTCGAGCTCGAGCAGCACCTGTCCCTTCTTCACGTGGTTGTTGAAGTCCGCGTGCAGCGCCTTGACGATGCCGGAGACCTGGCTGCCGACGCTGACCAGCACCACGGGATTGAGCGTGCCGTTCGCGGAAACAGTCTGCGCAATCGCCCCGCGCTCGACGCTCGCCGTGACATAGCGGTCCGCTGCGGAGATCTTCCTGGGCATCGCCCACCAGAAGATCCCGGCAACGACGAGTCCGGCAGCAACCAGACCGAACAGCAGTTTCTTGCTATGGAGTATCTTCTGAATCATGGCGTACCTTGTATTCCCCTGTCCGGTTGAGTGGCGGATTGAGCAGCAGGTTGAATGGCCGGCCGCACACCGGGCTGCTCCGCCGGCTGCACTGCGGATTCCACGGCGGGCTGCGCCGCAGTCTGGTCGAGCTGGGTCAGGTCGAGCACGCCTATGGCTTGCACCAGGGCCATGCGGCTCGCCAGGAAATTATACAGGGCAGCCACCCGCTGCTGGCGGGCACTGGCGAGCGCGCTCTGGGCATTGAGCACGTCCACGATGGAAAGCCCGGTCACGCCGGCTTTGTACCGCCCCATCGTCATCTGCTCCGATGCGGTCGCGGAGGCGACCAGGGCGTCGGCCGTGCGCAAGGCCTGGCTGTTCGTCAGCAGCGTCTGGTATGCCTTCCACACGTCCAGCGCAACCTGGTTGGCCAGAAGGTCGCGAGACGCCTCCTTGCCCGCAAGCTGCTGTTCGGCCTCGCGGATCCTGTAATTATTCTGGAACCCGGTGAATAGCGGAAAGCTGACCGTGACCCCCACGCTGTTCGTCCAGCTCTGCGTGCCGGGGTTGATGATAGTGGTGCCAGGCACATTCTGGGTGCCGGTAATCCCCTGATAGCCGCTTGAGGCATTCAGCGAGACGGTGGGCCAGTTCGCGTCATGGCTGGCGTCGAGCTGAGCCTGGGCGGCCCTGATTTGCGCATCCGCCGCCGCGAGGTCGGGCCGGTTGTGCCGCGCTTGCGCGATCAGCTTGCCGATGTCCCGCTCCACCGCCGGGTCCGGCGTCGTCTCGGGAAACGGCGCCAGCGTGAAAGGCTGATTGGCGTCAAATCCCATGATGTTGGCCAGCGAGCCCTCGGCATTGCGCTCATTGCCCCTTGCAGTGATCAGGTTAAGTGTGGCCTGCGCCAGCGATGTCTGCGCCTGCAGCTTGTCCGCCGGCGTAGCGATGCCCGCCTCATAGCGCGCCTGCGCGGCGGAAAGCGCCTCGCGTGCTGCATCTTCCGCCACCTGCGCTGCCGCTACGCTGGAGCGCGCGGACAGCAGCGCGTAGTAGTCCTGCACCGCAACCAGGAAATTGGTCTGCAGGGTCGCGTCGCGCGTGGCGTTGGCCGCAAACAGGAGCTGTTGGGCGGACTCGACGTTCGCCGCACGCGCACCGAAGTCATACAGCAGGTAACTGGCGGTCAGGCTGCCGCTCTTGGCATTCGCGGTGCTGCGGGTGGTGGCATACTGGTTGCTGAACCTGTTCCGGCTCTCGGAAAGCGTACCTTGCGCGGAAAGCGTGGGCAGGTAGGCGGCCATGTTCACGCCTATCGCCGCCGCCTGCGCACGGGCGCTGGCCCAGAGCTGGCGCGTCTGGGGATTGTTGCACAGCGCAAGGTCAACGACGTCCGCCAGCACCAGCGGCTTCCTGATCCGCTCAAGGTCACAGGCCGTCGCGTCCTGGGTCCACTGAAACGGCCCGGTCAGGGTCTCCTGTTCGGTGCCCCAGGGATCCAGTGCCAGCGCAGAATGCGGCACGCCGGCCAGCCAGCCTGCCAGCAACAGCACCATGGAATAGACGATACGGTTATGCGGCATGTAGCTGCCAGTTCTTGTCAGTCATCAAATAACGCAGGTCCGCAAACATGAAATACGCCAGTTAAGATAATATCCTGCCGCCTGAGTTCATTTTTCACTTTTTCAGCGTCAGTGTGGCAATCAGTCCCTTGTCCACTCCGTTTTTCAGGGTAAGACTCCCGCCCTGCTGCTGCGCGATGCCGCGCGCAATCGAAAGTCCCAGACCTATGCCGCCGGTGTTCCGGTTCCGCGACTCCTCAAGCCGGAAAAATGGCGAAAATACGGACTCCATCTTGTCCTCGGGAATTCCCGGACCTGCGTCAGCGATCGAGACCACGACCGATGCGGGGGTCTCCGTAATGCTGATGCCGGCGCGGTCGCCATAGCGGATGGCGTTCTCGATCAGGTTGTTCAGGCAGCGGCGCATCGCCATGGGTTGCGCCATCACCGGCGCGGCCTTGCCCGAGACGGACACCGCCTCTCCACGGTATTGCGCGTCCTCGGCAAGCGAGTATACAAGAGCCGCGATGTCCAGTTGCTGGGAAGGCTCGGGCTGGCCGGTTCCCCGCAGATAGTCGAGTGCCGCATCGATCAGCGCCGCCATTTCGTCCAGGTCGTCTTGAACGCTGGTTTGCAGCCGCGGATCCTGGATCTTCTCCGCGCGCAATTTCAGGCGCGTCAGCGGCGTGCGCAAGTCGTGCGATATCGCCGCCAGAAACCGGCTGCGCTCCGCCATCTGCACCTTGAGGCGCACCTGCATCTGGTTGAACACCGCAGCCGCCTGCCTGACCTCCGCCGGCCCCACATGCTCGTCCAGCGCCGGATGATCCAGGTTCTCACCCAATCGGAAGGCGGCCTGCGCCATCCGCTGTATCGGCTTTGCCAGCCAGCGCGCCGCGACCCAGGCCGCCAGCCCTATGCCGGTTAGCCGGAACAGGAGGTTGCTGAACCTGAACGGGTGAGGAAATCCATGCGGCGGCGGCAGGGACGGCTGGAAGCCGAACCCGGTGATGACTTCCCGGCCAACCAGGAAGCTCAGCGTCAGCGTGATAAACATCAGCAGGAACAGGCGGACAAAGATCGTATCGCGCACCGGAAATTTCATCGCTTCACCATTGCATCGAACATATAGCCTTCGCCACGTACTGTCTTGATCAGCGCGCCCGCTCCGTCTTCGCCGGCCGCGCCACCGTTCAGCTTCTGCCGCAGGCGTGAAACCAGAATGTCTATGCTGCGATCAAACAGATCCATATTGCGCCCGCGCGCCTCCTCCAGCAGAAAGTCCCGCGACAGAACGCGGTTTGGATGTTCCACGAACACGCTGAGCAGGCGGAACTCCGCATTCGACAATGGAATCACGGTGCCGTTCTCCGACACCAGTTGACGCATGGCCGTTTGCAGAGTCCAGCCGGCGAAGGTCACGCTGTCGCCGGCATTGCCGCGAGGCTGGTCTACGCGGCCCTGCGTCCGCCGCAGTATGGACTGGATGCGCGCCACGAGTTCCCGCGGCTCGAACGGCTTGGCAATATAATCGTCGGCGCCCACTTCCAGCCCTACGATTCGATCCATTGTTTCGCCGCGCGCCGTCAACATGAGAATCGGGATATTGGAATTTGCCCGCAGTCTGCGGCACAGGGACAATCCATCCTCTCCCGGCAGCATCAGATCGAGGATGATCAGATCGAAGGCATCGCGCGCGAGCGCATCGTCCATACCCGGCCCATCGGCGACCGCCGTGACAGCCATGCCAAACCCCGAAAGGTATTCAACCAGCAGATCACGGATCTGCGCATCGTCATCTACAAGCAGGATTGCCGGCATCATTCATATTCCGTCTAGCGATCTTCGGACATGCGGGCACTGCGCCGCGGTGAGGGGCGCAGGATGGCCCGCTTGCACGAATCAAGGTCACCGAAGCGATACTGTACGCCGCCTCCCCCGCCTTTGCATGTCCGCAATGTAACAGGCTTTATACAAAATACGCCGCGATGAGACAACCGGGAAATCGTGGCGAAACGCGGGGTTGACAGCCTTTTCCCGCGGCGATGCCGGCGCCGCCCCGCAAACACAGGGGAGGGGCATGATAAATCAGTATGTGCAGACCATGGCCATGGTGGACCACCCGCAACACGTGGGCCAGCCTGCAATGCAGCGACAAGCCATACCCGTGCCTGGCCCCAGCGCAATCCGCCCGTCGTCGATCTACGCCCCGCGGCCTTAAGCCCCCCGCACGATTTTGCGGTCTGCGTCTATCCAGGCCTGCAACGATGGCGGAAACGGCGGCGACTCGGGAGCCAGTCCCATCACGCCAAAGGTGTCGCGCGAGTTTATCCCGGCGGGCCCCAAGGTGCTTCCTTTGACATAGCCCGCCGCCATCAGCTTGCCGCGGTGCTCGAAGGCAAAGTGCATGTAGATCCAGTTCCGGTCCCAGCAGGTCATGGAAAAACGCAGCGTGTACATGCGGAACGGCTTGAGTTCGCGCTTGAAGGAAATCAGGGTGCCTGTACGAATCAGGCGCCAGCGGTTGCGCACCGCAATCCGCAGGAAGCCGCAGCGGGTCAGGTACTCAATCACGGCGAGGTCGGTAATGTTCAGATAGCGCCCGCTGTTCATATGGCCGTTCAGGTCCAGATCGTGCGGCCAGACGCGCAGCGTCATCCGGATTTCGTCCCCCGCAACGATGCGCGGCTTGAGCCGTGCCGCGAGCCAGGTCAGCAACAAGCGTAGATACAAATTCACGTCGTAATACCCCCCATTGGCGACGCATCCAGGGATGCGCGAAAGACGATAAATATCTTTACAACCAATGTATTATGCGCAAACAGAGGGACATCAAGGGCACTTCCCGGCGGTATGGAGAGGGCGTTGCCGCCGGCCAGGTGAATAGGTGTGAGGTGCGCCGGAGGCGCGCGGAGACATTCGGGCGGAACGCCTGGGCGCGGAAAACGCGGGGGGCGTGGGCGACATGAGGCGCGGACAGCCGCAGTCATGCGACGCATCGACCTTACGACAACATTGTCTTGATGCGCTTGTAGAAGTAGATGCCCACCCGGCTGACGATATCCAGCCATACGAAATTCAGGCGCAACAGGGTGAGGATGATGAGATTCATCATCATGCTGTACTTGAACCCGTCCCAGTTTCCTTCGCTGGCCTCGGACACCACCAGCAGGTTGATGCCCCCTTGCAGCGCGTAGACCGAGGCGAAGGACAAGTTCATCACACGCCAAGCCTTGTTGGAAAGGGAAAAGTAAGTACCGAATATCGCCTTGATCGGATAGCCCCAGCCTAACGGCGGCGATATGAACAGGACAATCGCCGGCAGCCAGAACGCCACCGTGGGTTTGATGAAAGCCAAACGCGCGGGCTCCTTGGCCTCCGGGTGATAAACGCCATACCACAGCGCCCAGGCGCCCAGCACCGCATAGCCCGCCAGCAGCAGCCAGATGCCCGGCGAAACACGGCCCTGCGGTCGCCACAGCCAGGCGAGAAACAGCAGAACCGCGACCAGCAGGGTGACATGCCAGTGGGCGATCATTTCAACCACCAATAGCTAATGAGCAGGCCGGCAATCCACAGAATTTCCACGGCAATTGAGTTGCGAATGGTCCCCTGGGTTGGCGCCAGCTGCGGCATGGCAATTTGCTGCTGCGCCAGCGCCGCCTGGAAGGGCGAGGTATGGGTGCCCCGTATCGTCTTCTGCACGTAGCGGATTGCCCGGGCGGGAGACGCCTGAATCTGGGTGATGAACCGCTGCTGGCGCGCGACATGCCCGGTCAGGATGGCTTCGCGCAGACAGGTGGGGCAGGATTTTCCCAGGAACTGCAGATGCCCCTTCTCGCAGGTCGCCATCCGCCCCGCGCTCCTGTTGGCGAAAGCGCTGAGCAACACTGCCCACTCGTAGGCGCTCGCGCGCCCGCCCGCAGCGTGGGTGAAGGCCCGGTCGAACATGTTGCGCAATTCCTCCGGGAAGCATTCGTGCACGCTGGCGGGCGCCGCGCGCACGTGCTCGTGGCGCGATTTACCATAGGCATAGAGACCATGCTTGATGCGGCCGGCCAGTTCCGGCGGGTAGGGATAATGGTTGGCCGCAATGCCGGTGTAGGGGTGGATACCGTAGTTGAGCAGCCGGAAGATGATGGTTGCCAGCGCAAATCTGTCCTGCGCCTCCGGAAGCGTCACCGCGCGGTCCTGGAATTCGGGCGCGAGATACTCAGGCGTGATCTGCGGCGCCTCCGATTCGAAACCGTCCGCGTAGATGTGGAAGCCGTCGCAGTCCATGATGGAAACGTACAGCTCGGACTTGTACACCTTGAGGTTGATCGGCTTCAGGTCCACCACAGCGATCTTCTTGGCGTGCAGGCAGTTGAGCAGGGAAGCCAAGTTGCAGCACACCGTCACCAGTTTGCCGAAATCGACCTCGAATCCTTCCTCGGCAGCCTGCCTGCGGGTGAGCAGGTAGTCCAGCTCCATGGTCCGGTCGAAGTCGATCTTTTCCATGACGAAGCCGGCGAACTTGGAGCCGCGCCGCACCATGGCAACCGGCCAGGCAAGCTGGACAATATCGTGCTGACTGGCAGGGATCTCGGGCAAGTCCGGCTTGTTGCCCATCATCCAGCGGATCTTGCGCTCATACTGCCTGAGCTGCTCGTCCCTGGTGGTGGCGTGATAGAGCTTGGCCACGTGGTGGGGTTTGCCGGCAATGTTGAAAACCTCGCCGGCGCCGCCTGCCTTACCGATGGAAATCAACTCCGCCTCTTCAGCGCGCCCGCCCGGCCAGACGAGGCGGACAATGTTGCTTGGCTTGTAATTGGTCGAAGTCACGGCAAAATTTTCCGGGAGGCCTGGCGCCACCGTTCAATTCGCCAGCGCAAGCAGGAGCGTCTTGTCGTCCGGCGTAATTTGATAGGTCTTTTCATCAGCGAGCACGTTCTTCAGTGCCTCGCTGCCATGCTCCTCGGTCGCGTTCCTGAGGAAGTTCACAACCGGATCGATGAACGGCCGGTAAAAGCCGGTCTTGGGGCGGTTCACGGCAAACGGAGAGGTCCCATCCGTCATCAGGCCGATCAGCCCGCCCTGCCTGATCTCGGCAATGGCCGTCACCCGCAGGTGTTCGCGCCATGCAGGGTCGGTCGCGAAATAGGTCTCATCCGCGTGCTCGCCGTTTTCCGGCCGCGACAGCACGGAGTCTCCGTCGTCCTTCATGTAGATGGCGAAACCGTCCCCTATATGGAAAAAGCAGCCACCGTGGCGCGAGGCAATGCAGCCTACGAGGGTACAGGCAAAGTCCCTGGGCGTCAGCTCGCGTGCAAGCGCAGTCTCCTCCAGCTCGGAACGCGCCGCGCCGACAACCTCGGCAATAAATGCGCTGTAGTCCGCCTCGGAGAGGTCCGCGAATTTTCCGGATTTGACCGCATCGGTCAGCAGCTCGATCACCCTGCGCGCGAAAAATTCGGCGCCCGCCTGTCCTTCCCGGGCGGACCCCGCGCCGTCGCACACCACGCCAATCAGCACATCGTCGGCCACTACGTAATGGCCGAAGTCCTGGCAGGGCGCATTGCCGTCAAGGTGATACTTGCCTGTCGCCGAGGCAAAAAAAACTTTCCACTTCATTGCGGGAAATCAGACGCGGATTCTGGAGTATGAATTGCGCACGGCCTCAGGTGTTGATCTGCGCCCAGCTATCCACGGGATTCAACTGCACGGTGCCGCCATTGGCGGCCCGTGACACGGCCTGGATGCTGCGGCTCAGCCAGATGAACAGCTCCTTGAATTTCAGCCCCTGGAGATTGAGGGCGCCCTTATTGCTGAAGGCGCCCAGAATCGAGCGATTCGCCTCGTTGCCGATGCCGATGGCCATGATGTTGACCTTGTGCGCGGACTCGGCCGCCTTGCAGTCCGCGGCAACCTGCTGCCATTCATCGGTCGGCTCACCGTCGGACAGCAGCATGACAATGGGGCGTTTGTAGGATACGCCGGCACTGCGCATCTGGCTCTTCTGCGACTCGATCTCGTCCAGCGCGCAGCGCATCGCCGCGCCCATGGGCGTCAGTCCGCCCGCCCTCAACTCGGGAGGCTCGAAGTCCATTGCGTCAGTCCAGTCTCCCATCAGCTCGACATCGTTATCGCCGCCGAAGGAAATCACCAGCACCCGGCCGCAGCGCGCGGCGATCGGGTCGTTCTTGAGTTCCGTTGCAAGAGTCTTCAGGCCGTCGTTCAGCAGGCCGATCTTGTCATCGTCCTGCATACTGCCGGAACAGTCCAGCACCAGCACCAGCGGCGCGCGTTCGTCGCTGTTGTCTATCAGTGCGACATCCGGAATGATAGTACTCATAGGCTAAGCTCCTCGAATTCCTCTCTGAATATATGGCGTCAGGCGTGGGGCCCGCATCGGACCCGCGCGGGGGCGACGAACCCCGTCGTTTTAGCTAATTAAATCACACTGGCGTTCGGCCGTGTGAACTAATTTTCCCTGCCCCGCCGGGGTTTCCCCCACGCAACGGTACCAGCTCAACGAATCGAAATCATCGCGGCGCTGACGCCTGCCGGGCCGCTGACTATTTCGCTTTGGCCTGTTCGGTCAGGTATAGCCAGGTCTGCACCACAGTATCCGGATTGAGCGAGATGGCCTCGATCTTCTGCTCCATCAGCCACTGCGCAAAATCGGGATGATCGGAAGGGCCCTGGCCGCAGATGCCTATGTATTTGTCCAGTTTACGGCAGGCCTTGATCGCCATCGAGATCAGTGCGAGCACAGCGGGATTGCGCTCGTCAAAAGCGCCCGCGACGATGCCCGAATCACGGTCTATGCCGAGCGTGAGCTGGGTCAGGTCATTGGAGCCGATCGAAAATCCGTCGAACATTTCGAGAAATTGCTCGGCCATCAGCGGATTGGAGGGTATTTCGCACATCATGATGACGCGCAAGCCATTCACCCCCCGCTTCAGGCCATTCTTTCCCATCTCGTCCAGCACCCCCCGCGCCTCTTCCGGCGTACGGACGAACGGGATCATCGCCTCGACATTGGTCAGCCCCATCTCGTCGCGCACGCGGCGCATGGCGCGGCATTCCAGCGCAAAGCTGTTGCGGAAGGCCTCGGAGGCATAGCGCGAGGCGCCACGGAAACCGATCATTGGATTCTCCTCCGTCGGCTCATATTGCCTGCCGCCGATCAGGCTGGAATATTCATTCGACTTGAAATCGGAAAAGCGCAGGATCACCGGTTTGGGCGCAAACGCTGCACCGAGGGTGGCGATGCCTTCCGCCATTTTCGCCACATAGAATTCCACGGGCGACGCGTAGCCGGCGCACTTTTCTTCGAGTTGCTTCTTCACGTCGTCGGGCACGTTGGGATAATCCAGCGCGGCCTGCGGGTGCAGGCCTATCATGCGCGCGATGATGAATTCCAGGCGCGCCAGGCCGACGCCGAAATTCGGCAGGCGGCTGAACGAAAAGGCGAGTTCGGGATTGGCCACGTTGAGCGAGATTTTCACCGGCGGCGTCGGCATCTTGTCGAGCTGGAGGTCGATCACCTCCATTTCCAGCCGGCCCTTGTAGATGTTACCGACATCGCCCTCGGCGCAGGACACTGTAACCTCATCGCCATGGACCAGGGTTTCAGTCGCCGTGCCGCAGCCCACCACGGCCGGAATTCCCAGTTCGCGCGCCACGATTGCGGCATGGCAGGTGCGCCCGCCGCGGTTGGTGACAATGGCGGAGGCCCGCTTCATCACCGGCTCCCAGTCCGGATCGGTCATGTCGGTGACGAGCACGTCGCCTTCCTGCACCAGCGACATCTGGCTGGCGTCCGGAACCAGGCAGACTCGCCCCGCCCCGATCTTCTGTCCGATGGCGCGGCCGGTTATCAACACCTCCGAGTGTTGCTTGAGCTGATAGCGGCGCAGCATGTCCAGGTTGCGCCGCGCCTGCACCGTCTCGGGACGCGCCTGCAGGATGTACAGCTTGCCGTCCCCGCCGTCCTTGCCCCATTCGATGTCCATGGGTCGGCCATAGTGCCCCTCGATGGCCATGGCATAGCGTCCAAGTTCTTCGGCCTCCGCATCGGTGATCGAAAACCTGTTGCGCTCCTCGCGGGTGGTGTCCAGCGTACGCACCGAACGCCCTGCGGCGGCAGTGTCACCGTAGATCATCTTGATCGCCTTGGCGCCCAGATTGCGGGTGATGATGGCGGACTTGCCCTGCTTGATGGCGGGCTTGTACACATAGAATTCGTCCGGATTCACTGCGCCCTGCACTACGGTTTCACCCAAGCCGTAGGACGCCGTCACAAACACCACCTGGTCGAAACCGGATTCGGTGTCCAGCGTGAAGATCACGCCGGACGCGCCGATGTCGCTGCGCACCATGCGCTGCACCCCGGCCGAAAGCGCCACGTCCTGATGGGCAAAGCCCTGATGCACGCGGTAGGCGATCGCGCGGTCGTTGAAAAGGGAAGCGAAGACCTCGCGCACCGCGGCGAGCACGTTGTCGGCGCCGGAAATATTGAGGTAGGTTTCCTGCTGGCCCGCAAACGAGGCGTCAGGCAAGTCCTCTGCGGTGGCGGAGGACCGCACCGCAACGGCAATTTCACTGCCGGCGTCCGCGACCATGGCCTGATAGCCCTCGCGGATCTGCTGTTCCAGCGCCGGCGGCAGGGGCGTCTCCATGATCCACTGGCGTATCCGGGCGCCGGCTTCCGCCAGCGCGGTCACTTGTGCCACATCGAGTTTATCCAGCAGTCGGTAGATGCGCGAGCCCAGGTCATTTTGTGCAAGGAAATCGCGGTACGCATCTGCCGTGGTGGCGAAGCCGCCCGGCACCCGCACCCCCAGTGGCGCCAACTGGCTGATCATTTCGCCGAGCGAAGCATTCTTGCCGCCTACCCGGGGTACATCTGTCATACGCAGGGTTTCGAATCGCGCGATATACTGTTCACTCATTGCGGCCTCCATAGAATTTGTATCTTTCCGGACCAGAGCGACATGATAGGACAAATGCAGGCAAATCGAAATGCGTAATGATGGATAATCAGGGGCGCAGCGCGTTTTTCATATCCGACCGCACCGGCCTTACTGCCGAAGTGCTCGGGCGTAGCTTGCTTTCCCAGTTTGAAGGCATTGAATTACAGAGGATTACGCTGCGGTATATCGACACGCCCGGAAAGGCGCGCGATGCGGTGGAGCAGATCAACGACGCAGCACGCACCGGCGGCCTGCGCCCGCTGGTGTTCAGCACGCTGACGTCGCCCGCGCTGCGCAACATCATCAGCCAGGCGGACGCCCTGATGCTGGACCTGTTCGAAATGTTCATCACTCCGCTCGAAAACGAGCTGGGGATCCAGTCCTCGCATGCGGTCGGACGCTCCCACAGCGCGGGGGCGAGCTACAACTCGCGCATGGACGCGGTGAATTTCAGCCTGGATCACGATGACGGCGGCATCACCCGCAACCTTGAACGAGCAGAGATCGTTCTGGTAGGGGTGTCGCGCTGCGGCAAGACGCCGACCTCGCTGTACCTGGCCATGCAATTCGGCATCTATGCCGCCAACTATCCCCTCGTGGAAGAGGATTTCAATGCGGGGAGACTGCCGCCCGCCCTCCTTCCCTTGCGCAAGCGGCTGTTCGGCCTGACCATCGCCCCCGAACGGCTGCGCGACATCCGGTCTGAACGCTCGCCAAACAGCCGCTACGCCTCCCTGGAAAATTGCCGCAGGGAAGTAATGCAAGCGGAGAGCATGATGCACCAGTTCGCCATCCCGTTTCTGGACGTAACGCTCATGTCGGTAGAGGAAATTGCGACCACCCTGGTGCACCAGACAGGCCTGAAAAATTGAAATAAATCAATCCCCCATCGATCTGCCAGTGCGGTATAGTACGGTCAGTGCTGCTTTGATTTCAGTTGCAACCGGCGGTGAATTCTGGTATTAAAACGCGCTTGCTAATCCGAGCTTCCCGAAAAAACTGGAGATTTTGGTAATGCCTGTACAAGCCAGCAAGGAAATAACCCCTTACAAGATGAAGAAGGGTGAGGAATACATGAGCCCGGCCCAGTTGGACCACTTTCGCGCCATTCTGAACGGGATCAAGGCCGAACTCGGTGCTGATATTGACCGTACCGTGCATACCATGCAGGATGAGGCGACTGTGTTTGCCGATCCCAACGACCGTGCCAGCCAGGAGTCCGACATGAGCCTGGAACTGCGCAACCGCGACCGCGAACGCAAGATGATCAAGAAGATCGACGAGATGCTGGCCAAGATAGATGCCGGCGATTACGGCTATTGCGAAAAATGCGGCGTGGAAATCGGCCTTTCCCGCCTCGAAGCCCGCCCCACCGCCACCCTCTGCATCGACTGCAAGACCCTCGACGAAATCCGGGAAAAGCAGATCGCGAAATAAGGTTTCGCGGTCTCTTTCAGTGCAGACTCATATGCGCGATGCGCATGTGATGTCGGAACCAAAAGCAGATCGCGAAATAGCGTTTGCGTTTACCCTCCGGTCAGGCTCACGAGCGCAATGCGCATGTAAGCCTGGCGCCGGATCGCCCCCAGGCAGATCGCCATTCCCCAACCCTTCCCGGATTCGCCGTCGCGCCGGGCAAGGTGGCGGCGCCGGTATCTGCAAACAAAAAAGCCCCGCTTGGCGGGGCTTTTTCGTGGACGACGCGCAGGCTCTTACTCGGCAGTTGCCGGGGGCACTGCCTCTTCTGCCGCAATGGCCTTCATGCTCAGACGCATGCGCCCTTTTTCGTCGGCTTCCAGCACTTTCACGCGCACGATCTGACCTTCCTTCAGATGCTCGGCCACGGTATTGATGCGTTCGTTCGAGATCTGGGAGATGTGCAGCAAGCCGTCCTTACCCGGCAGGATGTTGACGATGGCGCCGAAATCCAGCAGCTTGACTACCGGGCCCTCGTAGATCTTGCCGACTTCAACCTCGGCCACGATGTCCTCGATGCGTTTCTTGGCGGCCACGCCGCCTTCGCCGCTGACGCTGGCGATGGTGACATTGCCGTCATCGTCGATGTCGATCGTGGTGCCGGTCTCCTCGGTGATCGCACGGATCACCGCGCCGCCCTTGCCGATCACGTCGCGGATCTTGTCCGGATTGATCTTCAGCTTGATCATGCGCGGCGCATGCATGGAGACATCGGGCCGCACCATGGGCATCGCTTCCTTCATGATGCCCAGAATGTGCATGCGGCCTTCCTTGGCCTGCTCCAGGGCGGCTTGCATGATCTCCTTGGTGATGCCGTTGATCTTGATGTCCATCTGCAAGGCGGTGATGCCGCTGTCGGAACCGGCCACCTTGAAGTCCATGTCGCCCAGGTGATCTTCATCACCCAGGATGTCGGTCAGCACGGCGAAACGATTGCCTTCCTTGATCAGTCCCATGGCGACGCCGGCAATGTGAGTCTTGACGGGCACTCCGGCATCCATCAGCGACAGGCAGCCGCCGCAGACCGAAGCCATGGAGCTGGAACCGTTGGATTCGGTGATTTCCGAAACCACGCGGATGGAATAGCCGAACTCCTCCTCGGAAGGAAGTGCGGCCACCAGCGCACGCTTGGCCAGCCGGCCATGGCCGATCTCGCGGCGCTTGGGCGAGCCCACGCGGCCGGTCTCGCCGGTGGAATACGGGGGGAAGTTGTAGTGCAGCATGAAGCGGTCATGGTATTCACCCTGCAGGGCATCCACGATCTGAGCGTCGCGTGCGGTACCCAGGGTCGCCACGACCAGCGCCTGGGTTTCACCGCGGGTGAACAGCACCGAGCCGTGGGTACGCGGCAGCACGCCGGTACGAATGGTGATCGGGCGCACCGTACGCGTGTCGCGGCCATCGATACGCGGTTCGCGGTTCAGAATCTTGCCGCGCACGATTTGCGCCTCCAGCGAACTGAACAGTTCGTTCAGGTAGTTCTTCTGCAGGGATTCGTCTTCGGCCAGCAGCGCATCCAGCACGCGGGCACGGATCGCATCCACTTCGGCCGTGCGCGCCTGCTTTTCGCGCACCGCGTACGCAGCCTGCAGATCCTTTTCTGCTATTTCCCGGACCTTCGCGATGAGCGCTTCGTTGGGAGCAGGCGGCGCCCAGTCCCAGTCGTCCTGGCCGGCCACGGACGCCATCTCGTTGATCGCATCGATCACGGCCTGCATCTGCTGG
>DATFUZ010000066.1:0-35772 GCA_035260545.1 Gallionellaceae bacterium
GATCCTGAAACACGTTTCAATTCCAAGCGATGCATCCGGCGCGGAACTTATTCAGATACTGGAACAAGTTATCGGAAGTAACGAACAACAGCGAAAGAACCGAGAGAAACTCCAAAGAGAGCTTAGCCACGGAGTCGCGCCACTCCCATATGCTTGGCGCCCTCGCAATGTTCTCGACGGCATATCCGATTTGCCAATGTTATGGGAAATCTCGAAGGTTTCATCGTGGGGTGCGCGCCATCTGCATTTGACGATGGCAACAAACGACTGGAAGCCGACGGATCTCCCCGCTATGCGGTGCCGTGTTCCGCTGCTAGATTTACTGTCGTTGATGGTGATTTCCGATCTTGATTTGTTTCGTCCACTATTTGGGCTATTTCCGAAGATTGCAGTTGGCAAGGCTACAATGACAGAATTGCAGCGGCTGCTGACGCCCTTATCGGGGACCCTGTATCGGAATAAGATTGCCGCTATTCAAGTAGCACTAAAGGAGCATTTTTCGCAAATTGAACAGCCCGAGGCTTCGCAGCCATCGAACGACCGCTTCGTTAGTGACCAATGGGACTCGTTAGAACTCATCGAAATAGCGAAGAGCGGGAGGTACCTGGTTTACTCTGATGACGTGCTATTTAGAATCTATTCGCAACAGCCGGGAATTTGTACTCTGGACTTGCTCTGCGCGCTAGACGACACAGGCGAATTCTCTGCAAGGGACGTCGCAATGAAGATAGCAACGCTCTGCTCGTGGCGCGTCGGGCTGTCGATCACACTACGCTATCAACTCGCGATATTACCGGACGCGTTAGGCGGAGCAAAAAGCATCAAAGAAGGGATCAATGTATTGTCTGCTGACGAGCACTGCAATGCACTTTTCAGCGCAATCTGGAATATTGAAAAGCCATTTGGCGATCTGCAAGGCCACGCGGGGTTGATTCTCAGGAAACTCGCCGACGACAAGAACAATTCAATAAAGAGCGTCGCGGCCCTGGCAGGTTTCTGGCTCAGCAAAGCTAAGCTGCATAAACAAGCTCCAGCGCCGATTGATCGCATGGTAGCGCTTTTAATTGGGCAGGCAACCTTTATCGAGCACCCAGTCACGGCGGAGGCTGCACATCGACTGTGGAGCGTGTATACGGATCTTATCGAGGACATCCATGGCCACCATATGGATGACGAGAAACTTTGGCAGTCTATTCGCATCTTAGGAGAGGTAGCGGCAGAAAGCGATAGGCATCACTCGCATAGTGGCGCTAGATCATTGGGGACAAGGCTCGCCAGCGGCTTAATAACAGGCACAAGCGATTATGAGTTATTTAGCAAGGCGTACAACAGCAAGCTCATTTCTTTAGCGGCGCAAGACAAGCGGAAATGACAGTATTGCGCGAAGCTCTCGACGCTCGACTAGCCCAGGGTTTCAATTTTAATCAGCATATGTGGGGGCTTGTACATTATCATTGTAGCGGCCAAGCTCGCATTTTCTCTCGAGAGCAGAACTGCAAGTCGAGCCTAGCACCTTTAATTTGTTAATTTAGCTGGCGGAGGCTATCAGAGCGAGAATGCCTAGAACCGCGAGAAATCCGGTCCACTCCCTTGTTTGCGAGCTCTCAGAGGCGCCGCCGGTGACCCGATTGGCAAAGGTCTCACAGTTGTTGTCCAGCAAGTGGTAACCCGTACGGCCGGATACTTCCTGCTCGATCCGTCGCAAGGTCGCATCGTGCTCAGACATCGGCACCTCGCGAACTTTCTTGACCGGTTTCCCTGCGGTAAACTGTTCATACGTCACATAGTGTGGCCCCTTGTCACTGGTACTATGGGCAACGGTTCCGTCGAGAAGATGCACGCCCCAATGCTCGCCAGGTCCCGATAGCTTTGGTCGCACGATGAGTGAAATGGCGGAAGATTGCGGAAAAGTAAGCCAACTGTAGAGACTCATAAGATCACCTATTCGAGAGGAGCCAGACAAGTGCGGCTATTACGCCAGCACCTATCAGGAGGTTTTTAACTTCGGTTTTTGCCTGCTCTGCTTGCTGTTCAGCTTTCTGCTTGAAATGTTCCATCAGTGAAACCTGGTAAGCAGACGGCACCGCCACCCCACGCTCCCATTTACTGATCGTCATAACGTGAGCATCAAATAGCTGTGCGAAATCAGCTTGGGTCAAACCAAGCGATTTCCTTAATACGGCAATCTCAGATGGCGTCATTACTAAGCCCTTAAGTATGTTTAAGCATAAGCTCAAACTTAGTCTAAGTTTAAACTTAGGTCGTTGTCAATAGGCCGAATACAAGAAAAATGTTCCACCTAATGAATTAACAACACCTGACGGCCAAAAGGTGGCGTCGTGCGGTTCGCAGCGAATGACCAGAATGCGCCGCACAAATCGACACGGTCCGGGTTCTATCCGCCTACCCGCCTCGACGCGCAACCGCATCGAACTCCAGCCCGAAGCGCGCCAGGTATTTGCGCAGGCGGTCGGCGTCGTTGGGCTGTTTCTTTTCCTGGCGCGAGACGGCGAAGAGCTTGCGCCCCGCCTCTGACAAGCTGGCCGATTCGCGGCAGATTTCAATCACGGTGTTGAGCTGGCAGCGGTCGAAGAGGTCCAGCGCGTCGGCGGCCTCGCCCAGAACCACACTCACGTTATCCGGCTTTTCCAGCCCGCGCCATGCGGCGCGCAGGCGGGCGATTTCGTCCGCCACGCCTTGTTCCGTCACCCTGCCCGCTTCGGCCAGGGTGGCCATGCGGGTGACGGAGGCGGTGAGTTCGCGGAAGTTGCCGGGCCAGCGTGCCTCGGGCGAGAGGGCGAAATCGAGATAGCGCCGCTTGGCTTCCACATTGAACCTGACCTGCTGGCCGTTTTCGCGCGCGTAGCGCTCGAGCTCGAAATCGAGGTTGGGCTCGATGTCCTCGGTGCGCTGGGCGAGGCCGACGAGGTCGAAGGTCCACATGTTGATGCGCGCATAGAGATCTTCGCGGAAGCGTCCCTCGGCCACCCATTGCTGCAAATTGCGGTGGGTGCCGGCGATGAGCTGGAAGTCGCTTTCCACCTCGCGGTCTGCCCCGAAGGGGAAGAAGCGCTTTTCCTCGATGGCTTTTAGCAGCATGGCTTGTTCATCCAGCCCCAGTTCGCCGATCTCGTCCAGGAACAGCAGGCCGGCGTGGGCTGAGCGCAGCAGGCCGGGGCGCTCGGTCTGCGCGCCGGTGAAGGCGCCCTTTACGTGGCCGAACAGGGTGGACATGGCAGAGTCGCCGCGCAGGGTGGCGCAGTTGACCTCGATGAAACGGCCCGCCAGGCGCTGGCGCTGGCGCTTGAGCTCGTACACGCGGCGCGCGAGGAAGGATTTGCCCGCGCCCGTGGGGCCGATGAGCAGCATGGGCGCGCGCGATTTCACCGCGACCTGTTCGATCTTTTCGATGGTGCGGTTGAAGCTGGCATTGCGCGTGGCGATGCCGGACTTGAGGAAGCTGATGGTGTCGTCGTGCTCGCGCGCGAAGCGCTGGGCGATCTGGTTGTAGCGCGAGAGGTCGAGGTCGATGATGCGATAGTGGCCCGCCATGCCCTCTTCCCGGCCGCGCGCGGGCGAGGTCTGCACCAGGCGCGCGGGCGCATAGCGCGCCTCTGCCAGGAGGAACCAGCAGATCTGCGCGACGTGGGTGCCGGTGGTGATGTGGATGAGGTAATCCTCATGCTCGGTGTCGAAGGGATAAGACCGGCACAGATCGAGCAGGGTGGTGTAGACCTCCTCGAAATCCCACGGGTCGCGGATTTCCGTCTCGACCCGGCGCACCTCGGTCTCCGGCGAGACGCTGGCGATGTCGCGCGTGACGCGCTCGGCGAGGCCGCGGCTGCGCGCATCATGCAGCAGTTCCAGCCGGTCCACCACGAGGTCTTCCTGCTGGCACAGGCCCACCGTGGGCCGCCACTTATCCCAGCGCGCCATACCCTTGCCGGCGTAGTCGAGCTGCGTGCCGAGGAAACCGATCACCACCGTCTTTTTCATGACTATCTAATGAGATAATGTTATATCTTTATTTATATAGTTTTCGCATTCTCCCACGACAGCCCAGCGCCTGCAATAATACATTTCCCCCGTTATTTCAAAACACTATTAACTTTTTTCGGCCCTGACCGGCGCGCTGGCACGCTTTTCGCAAATAGGTATGCGGTCGCCGACCTGACGCAAGGCCCACGGGAAAGGGGTTCTAAGCCCCGCCGGTGCGCTGCAGCCGGATTCGGTTCTGTCGTTGCGGTGTATGCCGCCCCGCAGGAAAGTGATCACTGGCTAGAGGGCAATTTCAGTGAGTACTCATCCTCACGAGTTGCCTGCCACTGGATAGCTCAGTTCGGTAGAGCAATCGACTGTTAATCGATTAGTCGCGGGTTCGAATCCCGCTCCAAAAACTGTCTTGAACAGGCAGCTTTTAAAAACGCAGTACCCGCCGGTTGTGGCATGCGCAAGCATCCACCGCCGGCCCGGCCCGGCGCCCGGACCGCGATTGCGGCAAGGCCATGCCGGCCCGCGG
Source organism: Gallionellaceae bacterium (assembly GCA_035260545.1). GTDB lineage: Bacteria > Pseudomonadota > Gammaproteobacteria > Burkholderiales > Gallionellaceae > DATDDB01. Next base: position 4,520 of record DATFUZ010000066.1, read on the forward strand.
CAGCGATGTAAGCCCTCATGCTTCGGCACGTGGGCAAGCAGAGCCGCCGAGGGCTCGCGGAAGCCTCCCCGCAATCGCCGAACGGGTTGCCCGCCGGGCCGGCGCCAGACCGGCACATTTACATAAGGAGAATGGAACATGGCTATGCTGAAGCGTTTTGTGATCAAGAAGAATGAAAAGGGCGCGTTGCTGCGCAACGGCGACTTTGAGCGCATCCTGAGCGCGGGCCGCCATTACTTCTTCGACCCGCTGGGCCAGCTTTCGGTGCAGGTGTGGAAGATCGACACCCCCATGCACGACCTGGCGACGGTGGACTACCTGGCGGAGCATGATCCGGAGGAGTTGGATGAGCACTTTGTTTGCATGACGTTGAACGAGGACCAGGCCGGCTTGCGCTACGAGAACGATGTGCTGGTGGAGGTGCTGCCTCCCGCGTCGCGCCTGGTGCTGTGGAAGGGTTTCATGAAGCACCGCCTGGAGGTGGTAGACCTGACGCAGGACTACACGGTGAAGCCCGCGCTGGTGCGCCACCTGGCGCAGACCGCCCCGCGCGGCCGCCTGGTGAACGGGCTGAACGGCGTGCTGGTGGCGCAGGTGCCGCCCTACCATGTGGGCATGCTGAAGGTGGACGGCAAGATCGAACGCCTGCTGCAGCCCGGCGTGGAAGCGTTCTGGCGCTTCAACCGCAACATCGACGTGGTGCTGGTGGATACCCGCCTGCAAGCCATGGAGGTGAGCGGGCAGGAGATCCTCACCCATGACAAGGTGGGGCTGCGCCTGAACCTGGCGGCGACCTGGCGCTACACCGATGTGCTGCTGGCGCACGAGAAGCTGGCGCGTCCGGCCGAGCATCTGTACCGCGAGCTGCAGTTCGGCTTGCGTGAGGCAGTGGGCACGCGCACTCTGGACGAGCTGCTGGAAAACAAGCAGGTCATCGACGAGGTGGTGGGCGCCCACGTCGCGCAGAAGCTGGCCGGCTTCGGGCTGGAGGTAGGCGGTGTCGGCGTGAAGGACATCGTGCTGCCGGGCGAGATGAAGACCATCCTGGCCCAGGTGGTGGAGGCGGAGAAGGCGGCGCAAGCCAACGTGATCCGCCGCCGCGAGGAAACCGCCGCCACCCGCTCGCTGCTGAACACGGCGAAGGTGATGGAGGAAAACCCCGTCGCCCTGCGCCTGAAGGAGCTGGAGACGCTGGAACGTGTGGCCGAGCGTATCGACCGCATCAGCGTGTTCGGCGGTCTGGACCAGGTGCTGAATGGCCTGGTGCAGATCAAGGGCGCGTAATACCATGCCGCTGCCGGAAGGCGGCGGCATGGCCCATAATGAAACAAAGAGGAAGCAATCATGGATTACCAACTGCTGGAAGTCGCAAACGGCAAGCCGATCAAGATGTGGACCGAAGGCGTGCCGGTGGAAGGCGAGGCGCAGAAGCAGCTGATGAACACGGCGCAGATGCCCTTCATCTACAAGCATCTGGCGGTGATGCCGGACGTGCACCTGGGTAAGGGCTCGACCATCGGCAGCGTGATTCCCACCCAGGGCGCGGTGATTCCCGCGGCCGTGGGCGTGGACATCGGCTGCGGGATGATGGCCGTGCGCACGACCCTTCAAGCCACGGACCTGCCGGATAACCTGCTGGGCCTGCGCTCCGCCATTGAGCGCGCGGTGCCGCACGGGCGCAGCAACTCCCGCGGCGGACGCGACAAGGGTGCGTGGGAAACGCCGCCGCAAAGCGTAGATGCGCATTGGGCGCAGTTGCTGCCGGGTTTCGAGCGCATCACGGAGAAGCACCCCAAGCTCAAGAACACCAACAACCATAAGCATCTGGGGACGCTGGGAACTGGCAACCACTTCATCGAGGTGTGCCTGGACCAGGCGGACGCGGTATGGTTCATGCTGCACTCCGGTTCGCGCGGGGTGGGGAATGCAATCGGCTCCCGCTTCATCGAGCTGGCGCAGCAGGATATGCGAGAGCACCTGGCCAACCTGCCGGACCGCGACCTGGCCTACCTGAAGGAAGGCACGCAGCACTTCGATGACTATATCGAGGCGGTGGGCTGGGCGCAAGATTTCGCCCGGCGTAACCGCGAGGTGATGATGGCCAATGTTGTGGCGGCCGCGCGCAGCGTGATCGCCAAGCCCTTCGAGACGGATGTGGCGGCGGTGAACTGCCACCACAACTACGTGCAGAAGGAAACCCACTTCGGCGCGGAGGTGCTGGTGACCCGCAAGGGCGCGGTGTCGGCGCGGAAGGGGCAACTGGGCATCATCCCCGGCTCGATGGGCGCGAAGAGCTACATCGTGCGCGGCCTGGGCAACGAGGAGTCGTTCTGCTCGTGCAGCCACGGCGCGGGACGCACCATGAGCCGGAACGAGGCCAAGCGCCGCTATACGGTGGACGACCAGATCAGCGCCACGGCGCATGTGGAATGCCGCAAGGATGCCGCGGTGATCGACGAGATCCCGATGGCCTACAAGGACATCGATGCGGTGATGCAGGCGCAGCGCGCGCTGGTCGAAGTGGTGCATACGCTGCGCCAGGTGGTCTGCGTGAAGGGCTGAAAAACTACTGCGGAAACCGCCTGCGGCGTTGTTCGGTGCTCGGCATCCTCATGTACTTAAACGTACACTGCGGTGCCTGCGCGCCGTGCGCCTTGCATCCGGCCTTCTCGCCACGTCTTTTTACCAACCGGAAGGTCCGGAGATTGACCTTCCTTTTTCTTGAGACACAAAAGTGTGTCAGTTTAATTCTGGAGAGCATGATGGACAGCATCAAACCAACCATACTCAGTGCACACCCGATACAGCCGGAGGTGCGCGCGCGCATCGTCGAGGCGCTGGAGCAGATCGAGGCGGAACACCAGGTAAAGGTGCTGTTCGCCTGCGAGTCGGGCAGCCGCGGCTGGGGCTTCGCCTCGCCGGACAGCGACTACGACGTGCGCTTCGTCTATGTGCACAAGCTGCCGTGGTACCTGACGGTGCACGCGCCGCGCGATGTGATCGAATTGCCGATCAGCGACGAGCTGGACGTGAGCGGCTGGGAACTGCGCAAGGCGCTGCAACTGCTGCGCAAATCCAACCCCACGCTGCTGGAATGGCTGGATTCGCCCGTGGTGTATCGCGAGGACGCGGCTTTCGCCGAGCGCATGCGCCGCTTCGTGCCGGAATTCTTCTCCGGACAGGGGGTGCGCCACCACTATCTGTCGATGGCGAAGAAGAACTTTCGCGGCTATCTGCAGGGCGAGAGCGTGCGGCTGAAGAAGTACCTCTACGTGCTGCGCCCGCTGCTGGCGGTGCGCTGGATAGACGGCGGGCGCGGCATGCCTCCGATGCGCTTTGCCGACCTGGCGCAGGCGACGGTGGACGACGCCGCGCTGGCGCATGAAATCAACCGCCTGCTGGAAATCAAGATGCGCGCGGGCGAGGCGGAGTACAGCGCACGCTGGCCGGCCATCCACGACTTCATCGCGGCCGAGCTGGCGCGGGTGGAGCGCAGCCCGGAGCACGCGAGGCCGGCCGGGAGCACGGCGGTGCTGGACCGCTTCCTCGCTGAAACGGTGCGCGCGTTTTCGCGCGCCTGAGGATTAACACAGGAACTGGATGGATGACATGAACATGCTGAATCTGGACGGATCGCAAGGCGAAGGCGGCGGGCAAATCCTGCGCAGCGCGCTGACGCTTTCCACGATCACCGGCACGCCGTTCCGCATCGAGCGCATTCGTGGGGGACGCGCCAAGCCTGGCTTGCTGCGCCAGCACCTGACGGCGGTCACGGCCGCCGCGGCAGTCAGCGGCGCGCAGGTGTCCGGGAACGCGCCGGGGTCGCAGACCCTGGAATTCGTTCCCGGCGCCATCCGCGGCGGCGACTACCGTTTCGACATCGGCACGGCGGGGAGCTGCACGCTGGTGCTGCAGACGGTGCTGCCCGCGCTGTGGTTCGCCGACGGCCCGAGCACGATCACTGTCAGCGGCGGCACACACAACGGCGCCGCGCCGCCCGCGGATTTCCTGATCCGCTCCTGGCTGCCGCTGATGCGGCGCATGGGGGTGGAGATGGACATCGAACTGGAGCGCCACGGGTTCTACCCGGCGGGCGGCGGGCGGGTGCGCGCATCGGTCACGCCTTGCGGGAGCTTGCTGCCCCTGCATCTCGAGGCGCGTGGAGAGCATATCGCCACCCGCGCCGTCGCGGTCGTCGCAGGTCTGCCGGCCGAGATTGCGGGCCGCGAACTGGATCATCTCGCGGCGACATTCAGCGAGGCGGAATGCGAAACACGGGTGCTGAGTTCGCGCGAAGGCCCGGGCAACGTGGTGATGGTCGAAATCAGCCACGCCAGCCACACCGAGGTCTTCACCGGTTTCGGCGAAAAGGGGCTGCCTGCCAAAACCGTGGCCGCACGGACCGCACACGCGGCCGCGAGCTGGCTGGCCAGCGGCGCAGCGGTGGGCGAGCATCTGGCGGACCAGCTGCTGCTGCCGATGGCGCTGGCAAAGGGGGGCGCTTTTACGACCGCGCTGCTGTCCTCGCACACGCGGACCAACATCGGCGTGATCGAGAAGTTTCTGCCATTGGAGTTCGATGTCGCGCAGGAAGACGGCATCCACCGGGTAAGCCTTACCCGGGAATAGTGGCCGCGCACGTGCAGGGGGGAGTATCATCCCCTGCACGGCACTCACGCCGCTTATCCCATCATAGCAGAGGTGTCATATGAACAAACTTCTTGCTACATTGTTGTTGTCCGCCGCCTTCATGCCGTCAGCCTTTGCCACCGGTTTTGCCGACGGTGTGGTGGGCAGCAAGTATGCCGTGGTCGATCTCGGCTCCATCAGCTACAACGAGGGCAGCGCCACCGCGCTGAGCATAGGCGGCGGCGTGCAGGTGCACCCCGCCGTGGCGGTCGAGGTGGATTATCTCATGGGCGGATCCGCCAGCTACGGTCCGATCAACGTCGGGTCCTACAAGCTGTCGGCGCTGCAAGTGATGGCCGTCGGCCATTACACGTTCAATGACCAGTTCACCGCCTACGCCAAGGCCGGTCTGGCGATAAACGACCAGTCGCTGACCAATCCGTTCAACGGCTTCCAGTATTCGATGTCCTCGACCGATGTGGCAATGGCGATCGGCGGCCTGTTCAATGTCTCGCCGGGATTCGCCCTGCGCGCGCAATACATGGACACCGGCGTGTCGTCCAACGTATTGTCCATCGGGGCGCTGTTCAGCTTCTAAGCCGCGAGGCGACAGCCGCGACGTTTGTTCGATTGTGTAGCGGGCAAGCCACGGTATGCGGGTGCGACGGACGACACAGGGTATAATTTTGCGCACCCTGTCATTGTGGAGTCCGTAATGCGCAAAATTTTTCTGATCTTGCTGTGCGTTGTGTGCAGCGCCCCCGCTGGCGCCCTCAGCCTGTCGCAGTTGTCCAACAAGGACGCCGTTGACGGCCTGAAAGCCGCCCTGGACAAGGGCACGGTGGCCGCGGTCGGAAAACTGGGCAAGGTGGACGGCTTCCTGGGCAACCCGCGCGTGCGCATCCCGCTGCCGCAGTCGCTGCAGCGCGCAGACCACGTGCTCAGCCGTTTCGGCATGGGCAACTATACGCAGGATCTGGAAGTGCGCATGAATCGCGCGGCGGAACTTGCGGTGCCCGAGGCCAAGTCGCTGCTGCTGCAGGCCATCAAGCAGATGAGCTTCAAGGATGCGAAGGCCATCCTGACCGGCGGCAACACCGCCGCCACCGACTATTTCCGCCGCACCACGTCCCAGCCGCTGGCCGCGAAATTCCTGCCCATCGTGCAGCGCGCCACCGCCAAGGTGCAGCTCGCGCAAAAGTATGACGAATTCGCGGGCAAGGCCGCGCGCTTCGGGCTGCTGGACAAGAGCCAGGCCAACCTGGAGCAATACGTCACGCAGAAGGCGCTGGACGGCCTGTTCCTGATGATGGCCGACGAGGAAAAAGCAATCCGCCGCGACCCCGTGGGCCAGGCCAGCAAGCTCATATCCAAGGTGTTCGGCGCGCTGCGGCAATAGCGCCCTGTGCTTCCGGCGGCATGCCGTTCAAACGGCAAGGCCGGCGCGAGCCCAAGCCCAAGCCCCTCTCAAATCGGGCTGATTTCCGGGGGAGCCAGCCAGCCCATATGCCCTGCCAGAAATGGCGGGGCTTTTTTCTGGTGCATGGCCGCTTTGCGATGTTCCATTCGCTGAGTATCAGGCCGGCAGCGTGCCCGGAACGGACATGATGTTTGCAGATAAGCGGACCTTTTGTAGATTAATGGGTGGAGCGTAGCGATACCCAACAGCTTATCCCCGAACTTGATGGGTATCGCTGCGCTCCACCCATCCCACGCTCGCTCATCTGCGCTTCAGTTTGAGCTAGGCTCAGCCTTTTTGGCCTTTGCCGCATAAGCCGGATCGAACGATGATATTGGCTTCAGCTTTAAGTCGAATGGCTCGTACTTGCCCTTGAACTGAGGCTCTCCCGGCAGGCGAGCGATGTCCCTCCAGTAGGTCGGCTCCGCCCTCGCCTCACTTTCCGTGCGAGATCTCCTAATGCATCTAGCAACGACTTGACGACACGTGTCGTCGAGCAGCAACATGTTCTTGTAGCCGCTCGCACACGCAGAGAGCAGTTGGAGCAGCGCAGTGAGCGCGGCTGTTGCAGCAGGCAAGTCTGGTTGAGACCCGCGGTGTATAAACTCATTGCGGGCTTTACGAGCAATGTTAAGCCATCGATACGTTTCCGCCTCGATGAACCCTTTCTGAAACATCATTTCGATACGGGCCGAGGTGGTCCAGACCCGATAGTCCTTGAGAAATGCGCTTCGATTGGGGATAGCATCGACCGACACCTTCGACTCGACTTCGACGCTCCACATTCGACTAATTACCTGTTCTATTGAGGTCCAAAGACAAGTTAACGCTTCAGCCAGTGCGCCAGCGACATAGTGCGTTGTGCCAGCCAACGCTATTTCAGGACTAAAGGGTTCGCACTTATCCAGTATCGCGCGTCCGCGAGCGATGGCCTTTTTTAGGGCCGCAAGGGTGATTGGCGTATTATCGAGCAGTACGATGTTGTCGCTGATGCTGGCGCTGCGATCTCGGAGGGAAAAATGCAGCGCTGTTTTTCGGCTCGTGCCACCAAACATTCGTATGTAGCCGGTATTAAAGAGCCATCCCCTACAAATATCAGAGGGTGCCGCCCCCTCTGTGTATACCCCGCCAAGAAGCATCTCGAGAAATACGCGATTGAAAAGTTTTAGGGCGGCATCCGGCTTTGAGAACTCCGGCAGCGCAGGCATAGCCAAGCTTCCATCGAAGCCGACCAGCATCATGTACGGCGCCACGTTGCCATCGATAAACCCACTTGCACGATTGAGTTTCAAGTAGTCGTAGGTCGACCGATTGATGTCCTGCAACGAAGGCTTCCAACTGTCGCGCCCGTCTTTCGCAATGAGCTTTAGTGGTCCACTTACGGCCATTACAAGAGGCACTCCATCGGGCATGGTCGGTTCGGTCATCGTTTGCATTGTCCTATTCACTGTACGCTTTGGCTATCCTGATAACGCCGATCAGACGGATTTCAATCCTGTTCCTCGAAACTACTGAGGCTTAACAGAGCTCGCGGGGCGCAATAAGCGTGCGTAGCCCGGATGCAGCGGAGCGGAATCCGGGTTGAGTCCGCAGGTTAACCCATCCCGGATTCAATTGCATTGCATCCGGGCTACGCTTGCTCAAAGGAGGGTTTTGCGTTTTCCCCGTTCCGGGTCGGTAAGCCAGAAAATAAGCACGGCCGCCAGCAAGGCCATGAGGGCGGCGGATTGCCCCCAAGCTACGCTCCCAAAATAGCGAAGGTATATGCCGGCAATAGCCAATACCACACCGAGCGCGCCGGCCGCCACGCGCAGCGCGGATGGCCACTGGCGTACCTGCGCCGGTAGCCGGGACGCAGGCCGCGGCTGGTCTATCTGCTCGCCGCTCTCGCACGTCTCGCCGTCGTCTCCCTGCACCTTTGCTGCGAATTCGCGCGCCATGACCACCATCTTGTCGACGATCGCCTTGTCCGGGTTCTTGGTATAAATTTGCCCGTTTTTCCAGTCGAACCATGGCTCCGCATATTCGCACTTGCCGTGCCACATCGTGAAATATGGTCCTTGGTCCGGCAACAACTGTAGTTCTGAATCGCGTTCGACGTAGGCCAGCCATTCGGCGGCGGTGATCTCATTACCTTCGTCAATCCAGTGGTCGCGTCGAGTTATATGAAAATCGTAGCCCACGTCTGTTCCTATCGATTGAAATCGGTCTTCAAGGGCGATTCAAAGTCCGGCGCCCTTATAAAAGAAACAGCACGGCGGACGTCGGTTTATGGGACAACTCCGTCCTTCTGGATCGTCCGCTTGCGAGCAGTCTACTTGAGGGGGCAATCGGCTGCAATCGTGGAGCATTGGGGATCAGGCAGCGTTTTATTGAAGACCGTTGCGGGGTATGGAATGCCAGGCGGCTTGCCGGGTGCTGCCGGCGAAATCGCTTTCGCGATGTGGATGTGCGCTTTCCCGACCGGCAAGGCACTTTCGGTAGCTTGCCCCTTCACAACACGATTTGAGAGGGGCTGGGCGCGAGCCGGCCTTGTTTTGATCCGGCCGGGCAGGCCTGCATTATCCTCCGGTGGCGCCGCCTGTCGCCCGGGCGCCGGCGCGCAAATGGTGCGATGGCGAACGTCGGGCATTCCGCCGCGATCGCATTGCAAACCCACTGTTTCGCCCCCATCTCCGGGCTATCTGCCCCCTTCCGCGGGGCGGAACTCGTGCTGCCTGCGGGCGCCCAAGCCGGGGTATAATTCCGTATGGATTTCGGCGCAGTTTGGTAAATGAATGTATTTTATGAAGAGGACGGGGGCTTCAAGGTCGGCACCGTCTTGACGGACAACACGACCTCGATGCACGTGGAAAGCCTGCACGGCAAGCGCAGCAAGATCAAGGCAGCCAATGTGCTGTTGCGATTTACCCAGCCCGGCCTGAGCGAGTTCCTGGCTCAGGCGGAGGACGTTGCCGGCGGGATGGATGTGGAGTTTCTCTGGGAGTGCAGCCCGCCGGAGGAATTCGCCTTCGAAACGCTGGCGGCGGAGTATTTCGGCCACCCCCCCAGCCCGGCGGAGGCCGCGGGCGCGCTGATCCGACTGCATTCGGCCCCGATGTACTTCTACAAGAAGGGCAAGGGCCATTACAAGGCGGCGCCGCCGGATGCGCTCAAGGCAGCCCTGGCCGGTGCGGAGAGGAAGCGCTTGCTCGCGGAGCAGCAGGCGCAATTCACGGCGCAACTGTCGGACTTCACCCTGCCCGCGGAATTCGAGGGCAAGATACCGGAGCTGCTGTACAAGCCCGACCGCAATACGATTGAAGTGAAGGCGCTTGAGGCGGCGTGCGCCGCGACCCATCTTTCGGCGGCGCACCTGCTGGAGCGCTGCGGGGCGATCCCGTCCAGCCACGACTATCATTTGCAGCGCTTCCTGTTCGAGCATTTCCCGCGGGGCACGGGTTTTCCGCAGGTGAGCGTGGACATGCACCCGGAGCTGCCGCTGGCCGAGGCGCGCGCCTTCAGCATAGACGACGCGGCAACGACGGAAATCGACGATGCCTTCTCGGTGGTGCCGCTTCCCGGCGGCAACTGGCGCGTGGGCGTGCACATTGCGGCGCCCGCCTTGACCATCGCGCCCGGCTCGCCCGTGGACGAGATCGCGGGGCAACGGCTGTCCACCGTCTATATGCCGGGCAGCAAGATCACGATGCTGCCGGACAACGTGGTGCAGGCCTTCACCCTGAACGAGGATACGACCTGCCCGGCCGTGTCCATGTACCTGGAAGTGGATGCGGACACGCTGGAGATCAGGGGCACAGAAAGCCGCATCGAGCGCATCCACATCGCGAACAATCTGCGCCACGACACGCTGGAGCCGCTGTTCAACGAGGCGACACTCGCTGCGGGCAAACGTGACTATCCCTACGCCGCCGAACTCGCGCTGCTGTGGAATCTCGCCGGCAAGCTGGAAGCGTTGCGCGGGAAATCCGCCGATAGCAACGCGCAGCAAATGGATTATAATTTCCATGTTGAAGACGACCGCATCGCCATCAGCGAACGCAGGCGCGGCTCGCCGATAGACAAGGTGGTGAGCGAGCTGATGATCTTCGTCAACAGCGCGTGGGGCAAGCTGCTGGCCGAGCACAATGCAGCCGGGATTTACCGCACCCAGAACGGCGGCAAGGTCAAGATGAGCACGGTGCCCGGACCGCATCAGGGGCTGGGCGTGGCGCAATATCTGTGGTCGAGTTCGCCGCTGCGGCGCTACGTGGATCTCATCAACCAGCGCCAGATCGCGGCCGTGCTGCGCGGGGAAACGCCGCCCTATGCGCCGAATGATCCGGCGATCTTCGCCGCGATGCGCGATTTCGACGCCGCTTATGCGGTCTACAACGAGTTCCAGCGCGGCATGGAGCGCTACTGGTGCCTGCGCTGGCTGCTGCAGGAGAACGTGAAGGAGGCCGAGGCCGTGGTGCAGCGCGAAAACCTGGTGAAGCTGGCGCGCATTCCGTTTTACGCACGCATTCCGTCCCTGCCGGAATCGCCGCCCAATACCCGCGTCATGCTGGAGATCGGCGACATCGACCTGCTGGACATGGAATTCAAGGCGCGATACATCAATACCGTGGAGGCAACTGCTTGAAGTTGGTTTGGCCCAAGTCGTTCCTGCCCAAACATCACCTGGCGCTGGCCTTGGCGATTTCGCTCGGCGTGCACGCGTTCGCCCTGTATGGCATTGCCTTGGCGCCGCCTGACCCGATCAAGTTCACCCAGGCACTGAAGCCGCTTCAGGTTGCGCTGGTGAACAGCCGCACCGAGTCCCGCCCCGAACACGCCGACGCGCTGGCGCAGTACAACCTGAACGGCGGCGGCAACACCAGTGACGATCGCGTGGCCAAGAGCCCGATGCCGACGCTGGAAGACGGCAAGCAGTTCACGCCCGAGCAATCGGCCATGCGCGTGCGCATGCTGGAACAGGAGGTGAAACGCATGATCACGCGGATGCGCAGCACGCATACCGTGGCCATGGACAAGAACATCCGCAATCAGGCGGCAGGGCAGCAGGACAACGACCTGGTGCAGCGCAGCCTGGAGATTGCCCGCCTGGAAGCGCAGATCAATAAGCAATACGACGCCTACCAGAAGCTGCCGCGCCGCCGCTTCATCGGGGCGCGCACCCAGGAATACCGCTTCGCGCAATACGTGGAGGACTGGCGCATCAAGGTGGAGCGCATCGGCAACCTCAACTATCCGGCGGCCGCGCGCCAGCAGCATCTGGTCGGCAACCTGCTGCTGACCGTGTCCATCCGCGCCGACGGCAGCCTCGAAAACGTCGAAATCAACCGCTCTTCCGGCAAGAGCCTGCTCGATGCCGCCGCCATCCGCATCGTCAGGCTGGCCGCGCCGTTCTCCCCGCTGCCGCCGAACATCCGCCGCGACACCGACATACTCAGCATCACCCGCACCTGGACCTTCACCGAAAACGACAAGCTGGAGAGCGAATAAGGCCTGTGCCGGCACCGCAGCGCCCTTGCGCAGCGGGTGGAATCTCCCGGGCAGGCGGCTCGCGACGGCATGCGGCCCACGGTATAATTTCACCCTCTGTATCTCCTGAAGCGCAGCGCCCCCAACCATGACCGACAAGTATGCCGTGATCGGCAATCCCGTTGCCCACAGCAAATCGCCGCTGATCCACCGCCTGTTCGCCGAGCAGACCGGGCAGGACATCAGCTACGAGGCCATCGAAGCGCCGCTGGATGGCTTTGCCGCCACGGTCGCGCGGCTGCGCGCCGAGGGTTACCGGGGCTGCAACGTGACGGTGCCGTTCAAGTTCGAGGCATTTGCCATGTGCGCGATGCAGACGGGCCGCGCGCGGGAAGCGAAATCGGCCAATACGCTGCTGTTCCAGAGCGATGAGATCTGGGGCGACAACACCGATGGCGCGGGGTTGATCAACGACATCCAGAACAACATCGGCTTCAAGCTGATGTTCAAGGACGCGCTGCTGATGGGCGCGGGCGGCGCTGCGGCGGGCGTGATCTGGCCGCTGTTCAACGCCGGGCTGGGGGTGGTCATCGCCAACCGCACGCTGGAGCGGGCGCAAATTCTCGCGCAGCCGTTCGAGGGCGCGGGCACCGTGTTTGCAAAGCGTTATGACGAGCTGGCGGGCCGCCGCTTCGACCTGGTGATCAATGCCACGTCGAGCAGCTTGTCCGGCGAGCTGCCGCCGCTGCCCGACGGCCTGTTCAAGCCGGGCGCGCTGGCCTATGACATGATGTACGGCCGCGAAACGCCGTTCATGAAGTTCGCGCGGGCACAGGGTGCGGCCATCGTATCCGACGGACTCGGCATGCTGGTGGAGCAGGCCGCGGAGGCGTTCTTCAAGTGGCGCGAGGTGCGGCCCGACACCGCCCCCGTGCTCGCCCGCCTGCGCCGGGGCGGCTAGACGGACGCTTGCGGGATGGCCAGGAAGAAGACACGCTGGCGCTGGACCAGGCGCATTCTGGGCTTGCTGGTGCTGGCTGTGCTGGCCTACCAGGGCTGGATCGCCGCGCACATCTGGTGGTGGGTGGATCACAACCCGGCTTCCAGCGCCTTCATGGACACCCGCCTGGAAACGCTGCAGGAAAACAATCCGCATGCAAAGCTCCACCACAAGTGGGTGCCCTACCGCGCCATTTCCGATAACTTGAAGCGCGCGCTAATCACGGCGGAGGATGCGAAGTTCGTCGACCACGACGGTTTCGACTGGGAAGGCATCGCCCTCGCCTACGAGAAGGACCGCAAGAAGGGCCGCATCGTCGCCGGCGGCTCGACCATCAGCCAGCAACTGGCGAAGAACCTCTTCCTGTCCACCCGGCGCACACCGTGGCGCAAGGGGGAAGAGGTGCTGATCACGGTGATGCTGGAACACATCATGGACAAGCGGCGGATCTTCGAGATCTACCTCAACGTGATCGAATGGGGCAACGGCATCTTCGGCGCGGAAGCCGCGGCACGCCACTATTTCGGCGTCAGCGCCGCGGCGCTCTCGCCCGAACAGGCGGCCAAGCTGGCGGCCATGGTGCCCAATCCACGGTACTACGACACGCATCGCGACGCGCCCGGGCTGATGCGCAAGACGGCGATCATCCTGGACAACATGCCCTATGCAGACATCCCCTGATGCCGCCTATGCCGAGATCGATTTTCCCGGCACAGCGTCATCATCCGAAAGGCTGACCGCCGTCTTTGCGGGCGCGCAGCGCTTGCTCACCGCCGCAAGCGCGGCCGCCGTGCCCGGCGTGCTGGACGAAGCGGAATACTGGGCGCGGGCCGGCCACTGGGTGCTGGGCTTCGTCGCCTACGAGGCGGCACCGGCCTTCGACCATGCACTGCACACCCATGCGGCGCCGCCCGACGGCATGCCTTATGCCCTGTTCGCCGTATTCGGCGCGCCCGCCGCCATGCCGCGCGGGCGGCAGGAATATCTCTGTGGCGCGTGGCGCGATGCCACCCCGCGCGCGGACTTTGACGCCAGCGTGCAGCACATCCGGGACGGCATCGCCGCAGGCGATTTCTACCAGGTGAATTACACCACGCGGCTGCGTGCGCCGTTCTTCGGCGACAGCCTGGCGTTCTTCGACGGGCTGCGCGCCAGCCAGGCGGAGGCGTATTGCACCTATCTGAATATCGGAAAGTGGGCCGTCTGCTCGGTGTCGCCAGAGCTGTTTTTCGACTGGAGCGGCGGGCAGGACGCGGCGGGCCTGCGCCCCCTGGTCTGCCGCCCGATGAAGGGCACGGCGGCACGGCACAGCGATCCCGGGCGGGACCAGGCGGCGGCCGCGGCGCTGCGCCAGTCGCCCAAGGAGCGCGCGGAAAACCTGATGATAGTGGACTTGATGCGCAACGATCTGTCGCGCATCGCGAACCGCGGCACGGTCAAGGCCGACGAACTCTTTTCCATCGAGGCATGGCCCACGGTATGGCAGATGACCTCTACCGTCCGCTGCGAGACCGCCCCCGGCGCGCGCCTGCGCGACGTGTTTCATGCGCTATTCCCCTGCGGCTCGGTCACCGGCGCGCCCAAGGCGGCCGCCATGTCCGCCATCCGCACACTGGAGCCCGCAGCGCGCGGGCTGTACTGCGGGGCCACCGGCGCGCTCATGCCCGGCGGCGATGCCGTGTTCAGCGTAGGCATCCGCACCGCCGTCGTCAATGCCGCCGCACATGCCGCGGAATGCGGGATCGGCAGCGGCATTACGTTTGATTCCGCGCCCGATCCGGAATACGCGGAGTGGCTCGCCAAGCAGGCGTTCCTGCGGCAGGCCTCCCCGGAGTATGAATTGCTGGAGACCCTGCGCCTGCACCAGGGACGCTATTGGCTGCTGCGCGGCCACCTCGCGCGGCTGGCGCGCAGCGCCCGCGCGCTGGATTTTGACTTCAACGCGGAAGGGCTCGGCGAACGCTTGCGCGCCGTGGCGCGGCAATACCCGTCCGGGCACTGGCGCGCAAGGCTGCGCGTGTCCGCAAACGGCGCGGCGGCCATCGACGTTCTGCCGCTGGATGCGCTGCCGGCCGCGCCGCGCTTTGCCCTGGCTACGGCGCCGGTCACCAGCGGCGATCCCTGGCTGCGCCACAAGACCACGCGGCGCGAACGCTATGCGCAACTCTCCAGCCGGGAGGCGGGAATCTTTGACACGCTGCTGCACAACGAACGCGGAGAGCTGACCGAATTCACGCGCGGCAATCTGGTGGTGGAAAAAGACGGCCGGCTGCTTACCCCGCATGCGGAGTGCGGGCTGCTGCCCGGCGTCTTGCGCGCCGCGCTGCTCGCCCGCGGGCGGATAGCGGAGGAAATCTTGCGGCAGGAAGATCTGGCGCACGCACGCCGTATCTGGTTCATCAACAGCGTACGCGGCGCGGTGCCGCTGCTGCAGTAAGGAGGAGCTGGCGCGGAAGCCGGTGGTGCGAAAGGAGAGACTCGAACTCTCACGCCTTGCGGCGCTGGAACCTAAATCCAGTGCGTCTACCAATTCCGCCACTTTCGCCCGTGCCCATCCGCCCGGATGGGCCGGGATTGTATCACAGGCCCCGTGCCGGCATCAGGCGGCCTGCGCCGCGCGCAGATAGGCCGCGATCTCCAGGGTGGGCAGCGGCCGGCTGAATAGATAGCCCTGGGCAATGTCGCAGCCCTGCCCCATCAGGATGCTCATTTGCTGCTGGGTTTCCACGCCCTCGGCCACGACGGTGAGGTGCAGGCCGTGCGCAAGCTGGATGATGGTGTTCGAAATTTCCCGGTCGTTTTCCTCGGCGGCGATGTCCTGCACGAATGTCTTGTCGATCTTGAGCTTCTTGATGGGCAGGTGCTTCAGGTAGGCCAGGCTGGAATGGCCGGTGCCGAAATCGTCCACCGAAAAGCTGACGCCCATGCCGCCCACCCTGTTCATGACCTCCACGGCGTTGTCGACGTCCGTCATCACCGCGCGCTCCGTCAGTTCGAGTTCGAGGTAGCGGGCATCCAGTCCGGTCTTGCGCAATGCGGACTCCACGGAATCGAAGAAGCTTTCATGGCGCATTTGCCGGGCCGACACATTCACCGCTACCGGCAATGCCATCAGGCCGGCACGCTGCCATTGCCGCATCTGGCGGCATGCTTCGTGTATGGACCATTCGCCGAGCTGAATGATGAGGTCGCTGTCCTCTGCGATGGGGATGAACTGGTCGGGGGGGATCATGTTGAGGCTCGCGTGCGGCCAGCGCACCAGCGCTTCCAGGCCGACCACCCGGCGGGTCTTCATCGAGATCTGCGGCTGGTAATAGAGCACCAGTTCCTCGTTCAGCAGCGCGTTGCGCAGGTCGTTTTCCAGCCGCAGCCGCTCGAGCGCGAGCACGTTGAGTTTTTCGGTGAAGAAGGCGAAATCGTTCTTGCCCTTGCCCTTGGCCTGGTACAGCGCCAGTTCGGCATTCTTGATGATGGATTCTACGTCACTGCCATCCTTGGGGAACACGCCAATGCCGACGCTCGCCGTCATCGAAATCTTGTGCAGGCCGATGCCTATGGTATTGGTCACGTGGCCGATCACCTTGCGCGCGACCTGCTTGGCGCCCTCGGCCCCCACTTCCGGAACGACCAGCACGAATTCATCCCCGCCCATGCGCGCGACCATGTCCATTTCGCGCACCACCCCTTTGAGCCTGCTGGCCAAGGTTTGCAGAATCAGGTCACCGACATGGTGGCCCAGCGAATCGTTGATGTTCTTGAAGTTGTCGATGTCGATGATCAGCAGGGCGAACTCGCGCCGGTCGCGCTGAGACGAGGCAATCAACTGGTTTACGCGGTCACGCATGAGACCGCCGTTGGGCAGCCCGGTCAATTGGTCGTAATAGGCGAGGTGCCGCACCCGGTCCTGCGCCAGCTTGAATTCGGTAATGTCGCTGGTGACGCCGACGTAGTGAGTCACGCGGCCGCTTTCGTCGCGCAGCGCGCTGATGGCCAGGCGGCCGGCATAATGCGCCCCGTTCTTGCGCCGGTTCCACACCTCTCCCTCCCAGTAGCCGTCCCGCAGCAGACTGGCCCACATGTCCGTGTATAATTCCGTGCGCTGCTTGCCCGAATTCAGAATCCGCGGGTTCTTGCCGATGACTTCCTCGGGCGTGTAGCCGGTAATCCGCGTGAAGGCCGGGTTGACGGAGATGATCGTTCCGTCCGTTTCGGTGATGATGATGGAGTCGTGGCTCTTCTCGAAGATCTTGGCGGTGAGCCGCATCTGCTCTTCCGATTTCCGGCGCGCGGTAATATCGAGCACGTAGCCGGCGATGCCCAGCAGTTTGCCTTGCGCATCCGTAATCGGATTGCGATAGACTTCGAGCCACTGATGCTCACCCCCGCCCGGCGTATGCAGCTCGGTGAGCGTCTGCCGGCCGGACGCCATGATGGCCTGGTCGTCGTCGCGGAAGCCTTCCATCATCCACTGCGGGCAGACTTCGGCGCTGGTCTTGCCTATCACCTCGGAAGCGTCAGTCTTGCCGCAAGCGGCGACGAACTTCTGGTTTACCGCAAGATACCGCCCTTCCACGTTCTTGAGCCACGCCATGGAGGGCAGATTGTCCAGCATCGCATGCAATCTGGCCTCGTGCTCGCGGCGGCTCTCGTTCGCGCGTTCAAGACTCCGGATGGTCTCGACCAGGGGGCGATACACCAGAAAGTAGACGACCGGAAACAGGATGATCGCAAGTGCCGACGCATCGAGGACATCCTCCCCCCAGGGCGGCATTTGCGGCACCAGGGGGAGCGCGGCCATGACCAGTATCTCGATGGAGAATACGGTGACCAGCACCGCCAGCAGCAGCCGCAACGGCGAAGGAATGCGCGCAGGCTTGCCGCCGTGTGGCGTCATTTGCGGTCCGCCCCGCGTAGCGTGCAATGCCGGAAAATGCCGCCATGACCGGGCCGCGCGTCGACAACCCGGTGCGCGCGCGCGCACGGGACGCAGCGCGGGCTGGCGCGCACCCAAAGTGATATTGCAGCAACCATTACTTCCTCCCAGTGAACCGGCGCCTGGCAACATCGCGAGGCCCCGGAACATGCCGCTCTTATAATATATATCCTGCGCTGCACCGGCATCCGTGCAGTAACTGATACTAACCCAAATCAAGTCATGGGAAAACAATCCGGTTGGACGAGACGGCGCCCCGGCGACCGTTGAACCGGCACGCGGCCAGCACCGGTCCGGATGGCTTTATTGAATATATTCAGTGAACTAGAAAATCGATGACGTTGCGCCCGTGGGCGCGGCCCTGAATCAGATCCTGGCATGTCTCGGGCAGCTGGCCCAGGGTCAGCACGCGGGTCACCGCAGTCAGTTGCGCCGGACGCAGGTCCGTCGCCAGGCGGCGCCAGATTTTCCTGCGCAACGGCATGTCCGTCGCGGCCGAATCCACTCCCAGCAGCTTGACGCCGCGCAGGATGAAAGGAAAGACGCTGGTGTGCAGCTCCACTCCGCCGGCATTGCCGAAACTGGCGATCGCCCCGTCCTGCGCCATGGTGCGGAGCAGCCAGGCCAGCATGGGGCCGCCCACGGCATCCAGCGCACCCGCCCATTGTGCGGATTCGAGAGGGCGCTTGCTCTCCAGGTCTATGGCGGCACGCGGCAGGATCTCCGCCGCCCCCAGTTCCCTGAGGTAGGCGTGTTCGCTGTCCTTTCCGGTCACAGCCACCACATGGTAGCCGAGCTGCGCCAGCATCTGCACAGCCAGGCTGCCCACGCCGCCGGTCGCACCGGTGACCACGACTTTGCCACGCTCCGGCGCAAGCTCGTTCTGCTCCAGGCGATGGATGGCCAGCGCGGCGGTGAACCCCGCCGTGCCCAGCGCCATCGCATCGAGCAGGGTCAACCCATCCGGCAGCGGCACCGCCCAGTCGGCAGGCACGCGCACATACTCGGCGAATCCGCCGTCGTGCGACACGCCCATGCCATAGCCGGTGACCACCACTTCATCGCCCGCCTTGAAGCGGTCATCGGACGAAGTTTCGACCACCCCTGCGGCGTCCACGCCGCCCACGCAGGGAATACGCCGGATGATCTTGCCCGCCCCGGTCGCGGCCAGCGCATCCTTGTAGTTCACGCTGGAATAGCGCGTGCGTATCACCACCTCGCCCGGATCGAGATCGGCCAGTTCGAGATTTACCAGACGCCCGGCCGATTTGCCGTTCTCCTCGAAGATTCTGTACGCCCGGAAGCTCATGGGCATCCTCACAGGTCCAGCAGGACGCGCCCGGGGTACTCCAGCGCCTCCTTCAGCGCCACCAGGAACAGCACGGCATCGCGCCCGTCGACAATGCGGTGGTCGTAGGAAAGCGCAAGATAATTCATGGGACGGATGACCACCTGGCCGTTTTCGGCCACGGGCCTGTCCTTGGTCGCGTGGATGCCGAGGATGGCGCTCTGCGGCGGATTGAGGATGGGCGTGGACAGCATGGACCCGAACACGCCGCCGTTGGTGATGGAGAATGTCCCGCCCGTGAGTTCCTCCATGGTCAGCTTGCCGGTTTTGGCGCGCGCGGCAAAGTCGGTGATCTGCCGTTCGATGTCGGCCATCGACAGCTTGTCGGCATCGCGGATGATGGGCACCACCAGGCCGCGCTCGCTGCCGATGGCTACGCCTACATCGTAATAGCCGTGATAGATGATGTCGGTTCCGTCGATGGAGGCGTTCACGACGGGAAACTGCTGCAACGCGGATACCGCCGCCTTGACGAAGAACGAGGAGAAACCCAGCTTCACGCCGTGCTTTTTCTCGAAGGCATCCTTGTAGCGCGCACGCAGGTCCATCACCGGCTGCATGTTCACTTCATTGAAGGTGGTGAGGATGGCGGCGTTTTGTTGCGATTGCAGCAGGCGTTCGGCAATGCGCTGGCGTATGCGCGTCATCGGCACGCGCTGCTCGGGACGGTTGCCGCCAGGCAGGACTGCGGTGGGCTGGACCACGGCGGGGCGGGATACGGCGGCGGGGCGCGATACGGCGGCCAGCACGTCCCCCCGGGTCACCACGCCATGACGGCCGGTGCCCTGGATCTCGCTGGTGTCTATCTCCGCCGCGTGCGCCGCGCGGCGCGCCGAGGGCGTGGTCGCGCCGGGCGGGGGCGCGGCCGCTTCGACCGCGGGCGCCGCTGCGGCCTCGGCCACGGCCTCGGTATCCAGCGCCGCGATTACCTCGTTGCTCCCGACCTTCGCCCCGTTCTGCTTGCTGATGCTCACCAGCACGCCGCTCTTGGGCGCCGGCAGTTCGAGCACAACCTTGTCGGTTTCGATGTCGATGAGGTTTTCACCCTCCTCCACGGCCTGGCCGACCTGCTTGTTCCAGGTAAGCAGGGTGGCTTCGGTGACGGACTCCGAGAGCTGCGGAACCTTGATGTCGATTTTCATGTTTGCACCTTGGTATATTCAGTTACGCGATCTACGCCTGCCAGTGCGGCGACAGCGACGCTCAATGGGGAGCATGGCGCCGCGCCGCGGGATTGTTGGTCTGGCTGATGTCCGGCCGGAAAGCAGCCGCTATCACCGCATTCTGCTGTTCGTTATGCACCGCAAGGTAGCCCGCGGCCGGCGCGGCGGCGGAGGCGCGCAAGGCGTAGCCCAGTTTCATCTCGCGGCGCATGTGGCGCAGCAGGTAATGCTGGATGCGGTGCCAGGCGCCCTGGTTGCCCGGCTCTTCCTGGCACCACAGCACCTCGGTGGCATTCGGGTAGGCCGCGATCTGGGCGGCAAAGGCGTCATGCGGGAAGGGATAGAGCTGTTCCAGGCGGATGACCGCCATGTCGGTGATCTTGCGCTCCTGCCGCGCCGCAATCAGTTCGTAATAGATCTTGCCGCTGCAGGCGATGATGCGCTTCACCTTGCTTGCCTCCAGCGCTTCGGCTTCGGCGATCACCGGCTGAAAGCCGCCTTCCGCGAGGTGCTGCATGGGCGAGGCCGCCGCTTTGCTGCGCAGCAGGCTTTTCGGCGTGAATACGATGAGCGGGCGGCGCATGTTGCGGCGCATCTGGCGCCGCAACAGGTGGAACATCTGCGCGGGGGTGGACGGGATGCACACCTGGAGGTTGTAATCCGCGCACAGTTGCAGGTAGCGCTCGATGCGCCCCGAGGAATGCTCCGCGCCCTGCCCCTCGTAGCCATGCGGCAGCAGCATGACCAGCCCGCACAGGCGCCCCCACTTCACCTCGCCGGAGGCGATGAACTGGTCTATCACGACCTGGGCGCCGTTGGCGAAGTCGCCGAACTGCGCCTCCCAGATGGTGAGCGTCTCCGGGTCGGCCGTGGCGTAGCCATACTCGTAGGCAAGCACGGCCTCTTCCGACAGGATGGAATTGATCACCACAAAATTGGCCTGGTCCGGCGCCAGGTTGGAGAGCGGCACGTAGGGCGGCTCGCGCCAGTTCGTCCGCCCCTGGTTGTGCAGTTCGGCGTGGCGGTGGAAGAAGGTGCCGCGGCCGACATCCTGGCCCGACAGGCGAACCGGATAGCCCTCGGTGAGCAGCGTGGCGTAGGCCAGGTTTTCCGCCATGCCCCAGTCCAGCGCGAGTTCGCCGCGCCCCATCGCGCGCCGGTCCGCGATGACCTTCTCCACGCGCGAATGCAGCGTGATGTTTCCGGGCACATCGGTGAGCCGTTCCGCCAGGAGTTGCAGCCGCTCCAGCGGCACCGCGGTTTCGACTGCGGCATTCCACGGATCGCCCGGATTGTATTTCTGCCAGCGCGCGGTATCGACCGAGCCGCCGTCACGCGGCACCGTGTGCACCGGGCTGATGCCCTCGTCCATCATCTTGCGGTAGGCCGCCACCATTTCGTCGGGCTCTTCCGGCTTGATCACCCCCTCCTGCTGCAGGCGCTGGGCGTAAAGCGCCCGGGTGCCGGGGTGCTTGTTGATGTAGCGGTACATGAAGGGCTGGGTCACCAGCGGCTCATCCTGTTCGTTGTGCCCCAGCTTGCGGAAACAGACCAGGTCGATCACCACATCGCTGTGGAACTGCATGCGGTAATCGAAAGCGATCTCGGTCACCAGCACCACCGCCTCCGGATCGTCGGCATTGACGTGGATGATCGGCGCCTCGATCATTTTCGCGACATCGCTGCAATACAGCGAGGAACGTGCATCGCGCGCATCCGACGTAGTGAAGCCGATCTGGTTGTTGATGATGACATGCACCGTGCCGCCGGTGCGGAACCCGCGCGTCTGCGACAGGTTGAGGGTCTCCATCACCACGCCCTGCCCGGCAAAGGCCGCGTCGCCATGGATCAGGACCGGGATGACCGCGTCTCCTTCGTGATCGCCGCGCGCGTGCTGACGCGCGCGCACCGACCCTTCCACCACCGGATTGACGATCTCGAGGTGCGAGGGATTGAAGGCGAGTGCGACGTGCATCTGCCCGCCCTGTGTAACGATATTCGAAGAAAAACCGTTGTGGTATTTCACGTCGCCGGAGCTCAGGTTCCCGGCGTGATGCCCCTCGAATTCGGCGAACAGCATGGAAGGCAGCTTGCCCAGGATATTGACCAGCACGTTGAGCCGCCCGCGGTGGGCCATGCCGATCACCGTCTCCTTCACGCCGGCGCTTGCCGCACGCTGCAGCAGATGATCGAGCAGCGGAATGAGGGTTTCCCCGCCTTCCAGCGAGAAGCGCTTCTGCCCGACGTACTTGGTATGCAGGTAGCGCTCCAGCCCTTCCGCGGCGGTAAGCCGCTCGAGAATGCGGCGGCGCATGGCGGGCTCATAGTGGGCGGCGCCGCGCACGCCCTCGAGGCGCTGCTGAATCCAGCGCTTCTGGGCGTAGTCTCCGATGTACATGTACTCCGCACCGATCGAGCCGCAATAGGTCTGGCGCAACAGCTGCAGGATCTCGCGCAAGGTCATGCGCTGCGCGGCCACCAGCGAGCCGGTCTCGAACGTCGTATCCATGTCCGCCTCGGTGAAACCGTAAAACTCGGGATCGAGTTCAGGCACGTCCGGCTTGACGTGCCGGGCCAGCGGATCGAGGTCGGCGTTGCGCACGCCGAGGAAGCGGTAGGCGTTGATGAGTTGCAGGACCGCAACCTGCCTGCGGTCGGGCGCGGCCTCGGCGGCCGGCGTCATCGCCTGGCGGGGCAGGGCTGCAAATGCCCTCACGATCGGGCTATGCGGCACCTCGCGCGCGGCGTCCGGCCCGGAGCGGATGCGGTCGAAAAAGGCGCGCCAGCCGTCCGGCACCGAGGCCGGGTCGGCCAGGTAATCCTCGTACAGGCCCTCGACGAACAGATCGTTCATGCCGAACAGGGCGGACGACGACACCATCGCTTGTATATCGTTTTTTTCCTGTCCGGCCATAGCCTGTCTTCTTTATGTACGCGTTGCGATGGCGCCCCGCATCGTTTTCGGGCGCGGGCGGCGCCCCGCGCCCGCGCCGGTCCCTGTTTCAGCGTCCCTCTATGGGAACATAGTCGCGCTTTTGCGCGCCCAGGTAGAGCTGGCGCGGACGGCCGATCTTGCGCTCGTTGTCGGCCATCATCTCGTTCCATTGCGAAATCCAGCCTATGCTGCGCGCCACCGCAAAGAACACCGTGAACATGTTGGTCGGCACCCCCAGCGCCTTGAGCACGATGCCGGAGTAGAAGTCGACGTTGGGATAAAGCTTGCGCTCGATGAAATAGGGATCGGAAAGCGCGGCCTTCTCCAGCGCCATGGCCAGTTCGAACAGCTTGCTGTTACCCAGGCCCAGTTCGTGGAGCACCTCGTAGCAGGTCTCGCGCATGACGCTCGCGCGCGGATCCATGTTCTTGTATACGCGGTGGCCGAAACCCATCAGCCGGTACTTCTTGTCCTTGACGCCCTGCACGTATTCCGGGACGCGCGACACGTCGCCGATCTCCTCCAGCATCTTGAGCGCGGCCTCGTTCGCCCCGCCATGCGCCGGGCCCCACAGGGCCGCGATGCCGGAGGCGATGCAGGCGAAGGGATTCGCGCCGCTGGAGCCGGCCAGGCGCACCGTCGACGTGGAGGCATTCTGCTCGTGGTCCGCGTGCAGGATGAAGATGCGCTCCAGCGCGCGCACCAGCACGGGATTGGGCACGTACTCCTCGGCCGGGGTGCCGAACATCATGTACATGAAGTTCTCGACGTAGTTGTAACGGTTCTGGGGAAACATGAACGGCTCGCCGATACTGTACTTGTACGTCATGGCGGCGATCGTGGGCACCTTGGCCAGCAGGCGGTGCGCGGACACCCTGCGGTGCTCGGGGTCGCTGATGTCCAGGGAATCGTGATAAAACGCCGACAATGCGCCCACCACGCCCACCATCACGGCCATGGGATGCGCATCGCGCCGGAAGCCGCTGAAAAATCGCGCGAGCTGGTCGTGCAGCATGGTGTGGTAGGTGATGGTCCGGGCGAAAGCAGCCTTCTCCGCGACGCTGGGCAACTCGCCGTTCAGCAGCAGGTAGCAAACCTCGATGAAGTCGGACTGCGCCGCCAGTTGCTCGATGGGATAGCCCCGGTAATACAGCAGTCCGGCATCGCCGTCGATATAGGTGATGGCCGAACTGCAGCTCGCGGTTGCCATGAATGCGGGGTCGTAGCTGAACAGGCCAAGCTGGTTGATGCCGCGGATGTCCACGACATCCGGCCCCAGTGTGCCGGACAGAATGGGCAGTTCCACGCTACGGCCGTCGTCCAGTGTCAATGTTGCGACGCGATTTTTTGTCATACTCTCTCCAACTCCCGTTCGGGCCAGCCGCTGCTCAGGCTGCCCGGATCAACTTCAGCACCGCAGCCTGGCTGGCGGCTGGCGGCGCAATCTCCTCGGACGTAATGATATCCCAGAGTTCCGCATCCGGCATATCCAGCAGGGCGTCAAATGCTTCGCGGCCGGCTTTATCCAGTTCTTCATAGTGCCGCTCCACAAACCGGCCCAGGACGATGTCCAGCTCCAGCATGCCGCGGCGGCAACGCCAGCGTACGCGCTCCAGTTCCTTCATCGGAATAACAGGGCCGCTATACGGCCCGCTTCGCCATCATGCACTTGATCTTGCCGATGGCCTCGGTGGGATTCAACTCCTTCGGGCATACCTCGGCGCAACTCATGATGGTATGGCAGCGAAACAGGCGATAGGGATCTTCCAGATTGTCCAGCCGCTCGGCCGTGGCCTGGTCGCGCGTATCCGCAAGGAAGCGATAGGCCTGAAGCAGGCCGGCCGGCCCGACGAACTTGTCCGGATTCCACCAGAACGAGGGGCAGGCCGTCGAACAGCATCCGCACAGGATGCATTCGTACAGCCCGTCCAGTTCGCTGCGGTCTTCGGGGGACTGCAGGCGCTCCGTTTCGGGCGGCGGGTCATTGTTCACGAGGTAGGGCTTGATCGATTCATACTGACGGAAGAACTGCGTCATGTCCACTATCAGATCGCGGACAACCGGCAGGCCGGGCAGCGGCCGCAGCTCGACCGGCTGCTTCAGGCCGGACAGCGGGGTAATGCAGGCCAGCCCGTTGCGGCCATTGATATTCATGGCGTCCGACCCGCACACTCCCTCGCGGCAGGAGCGGCGGAATGCGATGCTGTCGTCCTGCTCCTTGAGCAGCAGCAGGGCATCGAGCAGCATGCCCCCGCGTGCCCCCATATCGAGATCGTAGTCCCGCATGACAGGCCGCGCATCAGTTTCGGGGTTGTATCGGTAGATCCTGAATTTCATGCCCATGTCCCGGCGGAATTGCCCATGGTGGAGAGTTTAGTTGATTCGCCCGCCTCCGGCACGCACTTTGTGCGGCGGGCCTCAGGCGGATTTCTGCGGTGACCAGAATTCGGGCAGGGCATATTTTTTTTTCTCGAACACCGTGACGCAGGCATCCACCACGTCAGGATCGTAATGGGTTCCCCGGTGCTCACGGATTTCCTGCATCGCCGCCGGCAACCCCAGTGCCGGACGGTAGGGCCGGTGCGAGGCCATGGCCTCGACCACATCGGACACCGCCAGAATGCGCGCCTCCAGCAGAATTTCCTCGCCCTTCAGGCCGAGCGGGTAGCCCGACCCGTCCACGCGCTCGTGATGCTGCAATATTGTCTGCGCGATGGGCCAGGGAAATTCGATATTCTTGAGGATTTCGTACCCGGTCTCGGGATGCTGCCGGATCAACCGGTACTCGACCTCGCTCAGCTTGCCCGGCTTGCTGAGGATTTCGGCGGGCACCCGGATCTTGCCGAGGTCGTGGATGGTAGCTGCAAGATGAATGCCGCGCACCTGATCCTCGGGCAACCCCATCTCCCGGGCGATGGCCTCGGCGAGTCCGGCAACGCGCCGTTCGTGCCCGGCAGTATAGGGATCACGCATCTCGACCATGGAGGAAACCGCCTGTACCGTGCCCTCGAGTTCGGCACGCAGCTGCTTCAGCATGCGCTCCTGGCCCTGCCGCAAGCGCATGGTGCCGATGCCGAAGCCCAGGTCGTCCGCCAGTTCCTTCAGCATTGCGACCTCTTCCTCGCCGAATCCGCCGACCTCGTGGGCATAGATGTTCAGGCTGCCTATCGTCGAGGTTTTTTCCCTGAGCGGCAAGGCGATGCAGGACGCGGCACCGGCATGCGCCGGCCATTGCCCGCTGAAGACCGGTTCCGCAGCAACGTCCGCGGACATCTCCGCCTGCCCGCTGCGTATGGCGCGCCCCGCCGGCCATTTTCCGTGCTCGTCATCCGCCCAGGTCAATCTGACTCCCTGCAGGGCCGCCTCGTCCAGGCCATGTTGCGCACGCAACTGCAGAGTCTTGCCCGCATCCTGCTCGGCATAGCCGACCCACGCCGCGCGGTAGCCGCCGCTCTCCACGATCACCGCGCACATGTCCCGCAGCAACTGCTGTTCGTCCTCGGCGAAAACCAGGGTCCGGTTACAGTCGCCTATGGTCTTCAGGGCCTGGTTGAGCTTGACCAGCCGCTCTTCGCTGCGCTTGCGCTCGGTGATGTCCTCGAAGGAAACGATGGCCGCCGCGACCTCTCGCATGTCTTCGATAAACAGGGGCTCGGCATTCACGTTTAACCACTGCGTTTCGCCCCCGGGCAATTCAAGACCGACCACGACATTGGTCACGGCTGTGCCGGCCCGCAGGGTACGGAACGCAGGCAAGTCATCCTGCGCAAACGGCGTCCCGTCCTCGCGCCGCACCGCCCTGCCGGCAACGGCGCGCGTGGCGCCCACGATCCGCTCGCGGCTCATGCCGAGCATGCGTTCGGCGGCAGGATTGCAGAGCTGGATCACGCCGCTCTTGCTGTACAACAACACCCCCTCCGCCAGCGACTCGAACATGGAGCGGAATCTCGCCTCACTGTTGCTGAGCGCCAGTTCCGCCCGCTTGCGTTCGGTGATGTCGGTCATGACGCCCAGCATGCGCAGAGGCTTGCCCTGCTTGTCCCATCGCACCACCTTGGCGATCCCGCTCAGCCAGATCCACGCGCCCTGCTGCGAGCTGCGCCGGAATTCCATCGAGACCGGCCCGCCGTTCGCCAGGCACCGCCCGAAAGCGCGCACCACCGCTTCCTTGTCTTCGGGGTGGAGGCTGTCCATCCACTGTGCCAGCGTCGGCTCAAAGGCTGCCGGGTCGTAACCTATCATCGCGGCATATTCCGGACTCACCGCGGCCTTGCCCGTGCGGACATTCAGGTCGAACCACGCCTGGTGCGCCGCGCTGAAGGCCAGCCTGAGCCTTTCCTCGCCGTCGCGCACCGCCTGCTCCATCAGCTTGCGCTCGGTGATGTCGTACATGATGTGCAGCGAATACAGGTAGCGCCCGTCGCCGTCGGTCACCGCGGCGGCGCGCGAAAGGTAGATCTGGCCGTTGTCCAGCCTGATTTCCTCTTCCCCCGTTCCGCCCTGTTCGATCAGGGCGGCACACAACGGCAGCGGACCGCTGCGTTTGGGAAACATCTCGTAATAGGGTTTGCCCACCACCTCCTTCACCGACAGGCCGGCCAGGTCGGCGTAGGCGCGATTGGATCGCGTCACCTTGCATTCCGCGTCATGCAGGAAGATGGGATCCTGGATGGTATCCAGGGCGGCAAGCCATTCGTGATGCGCCTTCTTGATGCGCTGGCTGATCTCGTCGGCCGGCATCATGAACATCAGCGCCGTACGCTCGCCTATCGAGTCATCCCGGTCGGCCATGATTTCACTCGGCGGAAGCAGTGCGCCACCCGCTGGCGGCAGGCCAGACGATGGCGCTATGAGTCGGGTGCTGACGGATGCAATGCATTACGTCTCCCTCAGGCTGGGTGCGCCTCTAATGTAGCACCAACAAGACTTGAACGGTATGGCTTTCCCCAGCCATATCATGGCGTTATGCGTTTTGCATATCTGGCCGGGCGACCCTCGTAGCGCGTGGCGGCGCCGAGGCAAGCGCGCCCATCACCAGTGCGCCAATCAATAGACGCGGGGCTTGGGCGGGAACGATTCCACGGTCAGCGGTTTTAGCCGCACCGGTTTGTAGTCAAGCTGCCAGCCCTCGCTGAAATACAGCGAATGCCTGAGCCAGTTGCCATCGTCCCGTTCCGGAAAATCGTTGCGTGCGTGCGCGCCGCGGCTCTCCTGGCGGACGGCGGCGGCGTGCATGGTGGCCTGCGCCACTTCGATCAGGTTGTCCAGCTCCAGCGCTTCGACGCGCGCCGTATTGAACACCCGGCTCTTGTCGCCGATCGCTGTCCGCCGTGCGCGTTCCGCGACCTCGCGAATCTTCGCGACGCCCTCCGCCAGCAAGTCGGGAAAGCGGAACACGCCGCAATGCGTCTGCATCACGCGGCGCATTTCCGCGGCGACGTCCGGCACGCGCTCGCCGCCCTGCTGCCCATCCAGCCGCGCCAGGCGCGCCAGCGAAAACTCCCCGGCGTCGGCGGGCAGGGGCTTGGGGTGCGGGTTGCGCTGCAAGTCCTCGGCGATCTGCCGCGCCGCCTCCCGGCCGAACACGATGAGGTCGAGCAGGGAGTTGCAGCCCAGCCGGTTCGCCCCGTGCACCGACACGCAGGCGCACTCGCCGACCGCGTAAAAGCCCTGCACGATCTCCTCCGGTCCGGTGTGATAGGGTGCGACGACCTGGCCATGGTAATTGGCCGGAATGCCGCCCATCATGTAGTGCGCGGTGGGCACCACGGGAATGGGCGCCTGCGCCGGGTCAACGTGCGCGAACTTCATCGCGATGTCGCGTATGCCGGGCAGGCGGTGGCGAATGACTTCTTCACCGATGTGATCGACCTTGAGCAGCACGTGGTCGCCATGCGGCCCGCAGCCGCGCCCTTCCTTGATTTCGGTGGCGATGGCGCGCGATACCACATCTCGGCTGGCGAGATCCTTCGCGGTGGGGGCATACCTGAGCATGAAGCGCTCCCCGTCCTTGTTGATGAGGTAACCGCCCTCGCCGCGCACGCCTTCCGAGATCAGCACGCCTGCTCCATATACCCCGGTGGGATGAAACTGGAAAAATTCCATGTCTTGCAGCGGGATGCCGGCGCGGGCGGCCATGCCGAGACCGTCGCCGGTGTTGATGTAGGCGTTGGTGCTGGAGGCGAAGATGCGCCCGGCGCCGCCGGTGGCAAACAGCGTGGCTCGCGCCTGGAAGATCATCACGTCGCCGGTCTCGATCTCCATGGCGGTCACTCCGACCACGTCGCCGTCCGCGTCCCGGATCAGGTCCAGCGCCATCCATTCGACGAAAAAGTGGGTGTTGATGCGCAGGTTCTGCTGGTACAGCGTATGCAGCAGGGCATGGCCGGTGCGGTCCGCGGCGGCGCAGGCGCGCTGCACCGGCGCCTTGCCGTAGTCCTGCATGTGGCCGCCGAACGGCCGCTGGTAGATCTTGCCGCTGTCCAGCCGGTCAAACGGCATGCCGTAATGTTCCAGTTCGTACACCACCTCGGGCGCTGCGCGGCACATGAACTCGATCGCATCCTGGTCGCCAAGATAATCCGATCCCTTGACCGTGTCATACATATGCCAGTGCCAATTGTCCTCGTGCACATTGCCCAGCGCGGCGGCAATGCCGCCCTGCGCCGCGACGGTATGCGAGCGGGTGGGAAACACCTTGGACAGCACGGCAACTTTCAGTCCGGCCTCGGACAGCGCCAGCGCCGCGCGCATGCCCGCGCCGCCGGCGCCGACCACCACCACGTCAAATGTGCGCTTCGCGATCTTCATTTATCTCCGTCCCATGTCATGGTGGCCGCCTTCCGTCAGAACGCCCACAGGATCTGCACCGACCAGACAATGTACAGGATCAGCGCCATGATCACCACGGCGTAGATCGCCAGCCTGATGAGCGCCGGCTTGACGTAGTCCATCACGATGTCGCGCACGCCGACCCAGGCGTGATAGAACATCGCCAGCAGCGTCAGCAGGGTGAACGAACGCATGACGTCGCCTGCAAACAGGCCGGTCCACGCGTCATACCGCACCGGAGCATGGATCAGCACCCATCCGGCAATGAACAGCGCATATGCAGCCATCACCGCCGCGCTGACGCGCTGGACGATCCAGTCGCGCAGGCCGTAGTGGGCGCCGGTTACAATGCGGTTCACCATAGCATGGCTCCCGCGGCGGCGGTCAGCACGAAGCTGACGACGAGCACCCACTTGGCGGAGGTGCGCGCCCGCCTGAGCTTCACCCCCGCGCCCAGGTCGATTGCCAGAAAGCGCAGTCCGGCGCAAAAGTGGTGCGCCAGCGCCCACAGCACGACGAGCAGGACGGCCTTGCTGAGCGGGTGTCCGAGCAGGCGCACGAGCGCGGTATAGGTTTCGATGGAGCGCAGGCTGTATTGCAGCATCCACAGCGCGAAAGGCAGCGCCAGGAACAACACGGCGCCGCTAATACGGTGCAGAATGGAGATCACGCCCGGCAAGGGCAGCTGAATCAGGAGCAAATCCAGGAATTTCGGGCGGCTGTTGTGCATGCGAGGGTCCTGCCCTGATCTCAGAACGCGACACGCGCATATTACCATCATCACCCGCCTCCCGGTCAAAGGCGGTTTTGCCGGCGACTGGCCTGGCAAGGACGCCGGGATCCGGACCGCACCCTTTGCGACGGACGCTGAACACTGGCAGAATGTATCTTCGAGAACTTGCGGGAGAATGAAGATGAAATCCCCCATCCGCGTTGCCGTTACCGGAGCCGCGGGCCAGATCGGCTACAGCCTGGTGTTCCGCATCGCCAACGGCGACATGCTGGGCCGCGAACAGCCCATCATCCTGCAGTTGCTCGATGTGGCGCAGGCGCAGCAGGTGCTGCGCGGCGTGGCCATGGAGCTGGAGGACTGCGCGTTTCCCTTGCTGCAGCAGGTCATTACGACGGACGACCCCAGAGTCGCCTTCCGCGACGCGGAAGTCGCGCTGCTGGTCGGCGCGCGCCCGCGCAGCAAGGGGATGGAACGCAAGGACCTGCTGGAAGCCAACGGTGCGATCTTTTCCGAGCAGGGGCAGATGCTCAATGAATTCGCGGCACGGCACGTGAAGGTGCTGGTGGTGGGCAATCCTGCGAACACCAACGCCCTGATCGCGATGAAGAATGCGCCCGATCTCGATCCCAAGAATTTCAGCGCGATGATGCGCCTGGACCACAACCGCGCCATCGCGCAGGTGGCGGCCAGGCTGTTTCAGCCGGTGCGCGACGTAAAGAAGATGGTGGTCTGGGGCAACCACTCCGGCACGCAGTA
>DATFUZ010000067.1:0-47972 GCA_035260545.1 Gallionellaceae bacterium
ACGATCCGGCCGAGATCGTCAAGATTGCGCGCAGCATTGGCTACCCGGTCATCATCAAGGCGGCCGGCGGCGGCGGCGGACGCGGTATGCGCGTGGTGCACACCGAGGCGGCGCTGCTCAACGCCGTGACCATGACCCGCACCGAAGCGCAGGCGGCCTTCAACAACCCGATGGTGTACATGGAGAAATTCCTGGAGAACCCGCGCCACATCGAGATCCAGGTGCTCGCTGATCAGCATGGCAACGCCGTCTATCTGGGTGAACGCGATTGTTCGATGCAGCGCCGCCACCAGAAGGTCATCGAGGAAGCGCCCGCACCCCTGCTCAACCCGCGCCTGCGCAACAAGATAGGCGAGCGCTGCGCCGAAGCCTGCCGCAAGATAGGCTACCGCGGCGCGGGCACCTTCGAATTCCTGTACGAGAACGATGAGTTCTACTTCATCGAGATGAACACCCGCGTTCAGGTCGAGCACCCGGTGACCGAAATGATCACCGGCATCGACATCGTGCAGCAGCAAATCCACATCGCGGCCGGCGAAAAGATGGCGGTCAAGCAGAAGGACGTGCATTTCCGCGGCCATGCCATCGAGTGCCGGATCAATGCCGAGCACCCGTACAAGTTCGTGCCCTCTCCCGGCCGCATTACCGCCTGGCACCCCCCCGGCGGGCCCGGCATCCGCGTCGATTCGCACGTCTACGCCAACTACTTCGTGCCGCCCAACTACGACTCCATGATAGGCAAGGTCATCGCCTACGGCGACACCCGCGAACAGGCGATGGCGCGCATGCGCATCGCGCTGTCTGAAATGGCGGTGGAGGGCATCGAAACCAACATCCCGCTGCACCAGGAACTGATGCTGGATGCGGCATTCAAGCGTGGCGGCACCAGCATCCATTATCTGGAGCAGAAACTGGCCGAGCGCACCCTTGCCAAGTAAACGCAGCGGCATGGTGGCGCAAACGGATTCAGGCAGACCCGCGGCGGCGCCATGCCGCGCCTGCGCCGCACCCTAGGGGCGCCGCCATGCCGAACGTAAACTGGCTGACGCTGATCGTCGAGGCCGATGCGGTCTATGCCGAAACCCTGAGCGATGCTCTGCTGGAACGGGGCGCGCTGTCGGTGGACGTGCAGGACGCCCAAGCCGGCACCGCCGACGAACGGCCCGTATTCGGCGAGCCCATCCCCGGGGGCGGCGCGCAGGAAAGCGGCCTGCCGCCGCCCGAACTGTGGGCCCGCAACATTGTCACGGCGCTGTTCCCCGGCGATGCCGATCCCGAGACGGCTCTCGGCCAGGCCGTGCAGGCCGTCGGCCTGGAGCGGACGCCCCCGCACCGCATCGAGTCCCTGGCTGACGACGACTGGGTGCGCCGCACCCAGTCGCAGTTCGAGCCCATCCGCATTTCCGACCGGCTATGGATCGTTCCCACCTGGCACACGCCGTCCGATCCTACTGCGGTCAATATCGTGCTCGATCCGGGCCTGGCCTTCGGCACCGGCAGCCACCCGACCACGCAGCTTTGCCTGCGCTGGCTGGACGCAAACATCACGGGCGGCGAAAGCATCCTGGACTACGGCTGCGGCTCCGGCATCCTCGCCATCGCCGCCATGAAACTGGGCGCCGGTTCCGCCACCGGCGTAGACCTCGATCCGCAGGCGGTGCAGGCCAGCCGGGACAACGCCGCCGCCAACGATGTCGTTGCACACTTCTTCCTGCCTGACGATGCGCCCGGCGGCGAGGCGGACGTGGTCGTCGCCAACATCCTCACCAATCCGCTCCGCCTGCTGGCGCCCCTGCTCGCGTCGCACGCGCGCCGCGGCGGCCGTATCGTGCTCTCCGGCATCCTCGAGGCGCAGGCCGATGACATCCGCGAGATCTACGGCGAGTGGTTTGACTTCGATCCGCCTAACGTGGAAGATGGCTGGGTCTGTCTGTCCGGTGTAAAGCGATAATCCGATGACCACCACCACCCAGTGCCCCGTGTGCGGTACCCGGTTCAAGGCCACCCAGGCCCAGCTCGAGGCCTACCGGGGCATGGTGCGTTGCGGACATTGCCATGCCGCATTCAATGCGATCGAAAACCGCACCAGCATGGAGCCCAGCCCCCAGCTCGACCTGCCCATCGTGCTGGAGGACATGACTCCCCCCCAGCAGGAAGCAGTCATGGACATCACCGTCCCGCTGCGCAGTGAAATGGTGCCGGCCGCCGCAGACAAAGCGGAGGAGGATGCAGCAGAGGAAACGCCCGGCGAGCCGCGGGTGTGGCCCTGGGCGCTGGCCGGCCTGCTGGCCGGCGTGCTGGCCCTCGCGCAACTCGCCTATCTGTTCCGCACCGAACTGGCGGCGCACTTGCCCGGGCTGAAACCGGCGCTGGTCGCCGCCTGCGGTCCGCTGCATTGCAGCATACCGCTGCCGCGCAACATCGACCTGATGGCCATCGATGCCTCCAACATGGAAACCGATCCGGCCCAGCCCAGCATCATCACGCTCAGCGTGACCCTGCACAACCTGGCCCCTTACCCCCAGTCCTATCCTTACCTGGAGCTTACGCTCACCGACTTGAACGACATGCCGGTGGGCCGCCGCGTGTTCCGCCCGGATGAATACCTGAAGAACCCGGGTGATGCCAAGACCGGCCTCGGCGGCAACCGCGACGCCAGCATCCGCCTCGCGATAGACGCCACCGGCCTCCATGCCGTCGGCTACCGCTTGTTCCTTTCCTATTGAGCCGGAGGCGCTTCCGCCGCCTGCCGAGTTCGGGTATAGTTCCGCCTGCCGACAAGATCAACGGGAGAGCGTGCGTTTGACACCAGACGCACCGCCGAAGGCGCAAGTTACCCGCAACCGCTCAGGCCCACGAACTGTTGAATCTGGCAAATCTGGAGAGCGTCAATCCGGCGTCCATGGAAATGGGCGCCTTTGACCACCGAAGGGGCACACGGCTGGCGCCGCAATCTCTCAGGTACAAGGGACAGATGGGGCGCAGCACCGCTGGGTGCTGCGCCTTTTTTATTACGCGGAAAAACGATATGACCTTGAAACAGACCCCGCTGAACGCCGCGCACCGTGAAATGGGCGCCAAAATGGTGGATTTCGGCGGCTGGGACATGCCCGTGAACTACGGCTCCCAGATCGAGGAGCATCACCAAGTGCGCCGTGACTGCGGCATGTTCGACGTCTCCCACATGCGGGTGGTGGACATCAAGGGGGAGGGTGTCCGTCTCTTCCTGCGCTACCTGCTCGCTAACAATGCCGATAAGCTCACGTTGCCGGGCAAAGCCCTGTATTCCGCAATGTTGCGCCCCGATGGCGGCGTGATAGACGATCTTATCATCTACTTCATGAGCGAAACCTGGTTCCGCGTGGTGGTCAACGCGGGCACGGCGGAGAAGGACATCGCATGGATGAGGCAGCAGGCGGCGCAGCATGCACCGCAGCTCGAGATCAGCCCGCGCGAGGACTTGGCGATGATTGCAGTCCAGGGGCCGAATGCGCGCGCCAAGGTGTGGCAGGTGCTGCCCCAGGTCAAGGCGGCGACGGAGGGCCTGGCCGTCTTCCAGGCGGCCGATTGCGGAGAATACTTTGTCGCCCGCACCGGCTATACCGGAGAAGACGGCTTCGAGGTGATGCTGCCGCGGGAAAAAGCCGTAGCCTTCTGGCAAGCGCTGCACCAGGCCGGTGTCCGGCCCATCGGCCTGGGCGCGCGCGACACCCTGCGCCTGGAGGCGGGCATGAATCTGTACGGCCAGGACATGGACGAGACGGTCGGCCCGCTGGAATCCGGCCTGGGCTGGACCGTGGACCTGAACAGCCCGCGCGATTTCATCGGCAAGGAAGCCCTGCTGGCCCATCCTCCGGCGCGCAAGCTGGTGGGGCTGCTGCTGCTGGACCGTGGTGTGCTGCGCAGCCACCAGAAGGTGGCCACCGCGCACGGCGCGGGGGAGATCACCAGCGGCACCTTTGCTCCCACGCTGGAAAAGTCCATTGCGCTCGCGCGCGTGCCAAACGGCGTCGAGATCGGCGATACCGTGCAAGTGGAGATTCGCGACAAGCAATTGAATGCCAGGGTGGTGAAGTATCCCTTCGCCCGCGCTGGCAAGGCCCTGATCTAACCCTATCGCAAAGGAATCCAGGAAAATGAGCAACCCCACCGACCTCAAATACACCGCCTCCCACGAATGGGTCAAAGCCGAACCCGACGGCACTCTCAGCGTCGGCATAACCGACCATGCCCAGGAACTGCTGGGCGACATGGTGTTCGTGGAGTGCCCGGCGGCCGGCCGCGTGCTGAAGGCGGGCGAGGAATGCGCCGTGGTCGAATCGGTGAAGGCCGCAGCCGACGTGTATGCCCCCGTGGCCGGTACTGTGACTGCCGCCAACGCCGAACTCGATGGCGCTCCGCAAAAGCTTAATGAAGACCCCTATGGCGCGTGGATCTTCAGGATGAAGCCCGCCAACGCTGCCGACCTTGGTAACCTGATGGACGCGGCTGCCTATCAGGCGCACGTGGATTCGGAGTCGCACTAAACAACGAGCAGGCGGAAGGAAGCAGGGCCAGCCTGGGGCGCGCGCGGCGCGCCACCTTTCCCCCTCGCCCCTTGCCGCGCCTCAAAGGATTTACATATGCCTTTCATTCCCCACACCGAGTCCGACATTCGCGAGATGCTGGCCGCCATCGGCGCGCCTGACCTCGAAGCGCTGTTCGAGGAGATCCCCGCCGAGTTGCGCAGCGGCAAGCTCAGCGCCGTGCCGCCGGGCATGAACGAGATGCAGATCACACGGCTGATGAGCGAACGCGCAGCGCAGGATGCGCCGCTGCTGAATTTCATCGGCGCCGGCGCCTACGAGCATCACATCCCCGCAGCCGTGTGGAAGATTGCCAGCCGCGGCGAGTTCTATACCGCCTACACGCCCTACCAGGCCGAGGCCAGCCAGGGCACGCTGCAGGTGCTCTATGAATACCAGACCATGATGGCCTCGCTCACCGGCATGGATGTCTCCAATGCCAGCCTGTACGACGGCGCCTCGGGACTGGCCGAGGCCATCCTGATGGCGGTCCGCTCCCACAAGACCTCGCACAAGATCCTCGTCCCCGCCACCGTCTCGCCGGTGTACCGCAGCGTCGCCCGGAGCATCGTAAGGCTGCAGGGGAACGAACTGGTGGAGATCCCGTTCGACCGCGCCACCGGCACCGTGGACATGCAGGCGCTGGCCGCCCATGCGGGCAGCGACATCGCCGCGTTGGTCATCCCCCAGCCCAACTTTTTCGGCCAGCTCGAGGACGCGGACGCGCTCACCGACTGGGCGCACGCACAGGGCGCGCTGGCCATCGGCCTGGTCAACCCCACCGCGCTGGCGCTGCTCAAGGCGCCGGGGCAGTGGGGCGCCAAGGGCGCCGACATCGCCGTGGGCGACGGCCAGCCGCTGGGCTCCCCGCTATCCAGCGGCGGGCCACATTTCGGTTTCATCTGCTGCAAGCAGGCGCTGGTGCGCCAGATGCCGGGGCGCATCATCGGCCGCACTGTCGACCTCGACGGCAAGGTTGGCTATACGCTTACCCTGCAGGCACGCGAGCAGCACATCCGCCGCGCCAAGGCCACGTCCAACATCTGCTCTAATCAGGGGCTGATGGTGACCGCCGCGACCATCTACATGGCGCTGGTGGGCGAAGACGGGCTGCGCCGCGTCGCTGCTGCTTCTCATGGCAACGCCTCCGCCCTGGCCGTGCAGGCGGCAGGCATACCGGGCGTGAAGTGCGCCTTCCATGGCGCGCATTTCCACGAAGTGGTGCTGCACCTGGAAAAGAACGTGGCCGCGGTGTTGGCGTCGATGCAGGCGCAGGGCATCCTTGGCGGCCATGACCTCTCCGCGCATTACCCGGAGTTGGGCCAAGTGCTGCTGGTCTGCGCCACCGAAACCAAAACCGAGGAAGACCTGGCGCGCTACACTGCGGCGCTGCGCCACGCTATCCACGGCTGACGCGCGCCAAGGCAGACGAATCACCCCCTATCGGGCATAATTGGGTAAAACCAATCAGGGGGAACCATGGCACTGTCTATTTTTCGCACCAAAGCCGTCGTCGACGACACAGGCGAGACCGGGGAACTCAAAAGAGTGCTCTCTGCGTTCGACCTCACCCTGCTGGGCATAGGCGCAATCATCGGCACGGGCATATTCGTGCTGACGGGGCATGCCGCGGCCGAGAAAGCCGGTCCCGCGGTGGTGCTGTCGTTTATTGTGGCGGGATTCGCATGCGCGTTCGCCGCGCTTGCGTACGCAGAAATGGCATCCGCCGTGGGCGGCTGCGGCAGCGCCTACGGATACGCCTACGTCGCCTTCGGCGAGGTGGTGGCGTGGATCATCGGCTGGATTCTGCTGCTGGAATACAGCGTTTCGGTTGCCGCCGTCGCCAACGGCTGGTCGGGGTATGTTAACGACTGGGTGAGCGCGATGGGCCTGCATTTGCCTGCTCTGATTACGCACGCGCCCCACCTGGTGCACAACAGCATGGGCGAAGTCGTCAATACGGGTGGCATCGCAAATGTGCCTGCGATGGCCATCATCGTGGCGCTCATGGGCCTGCTCATCATTGGCGTCCGGCAGAGCGCCCAGCTCAACACCGGCATGGTGTTCATCAAGGTGCTCACCATCTGTATCTTCATCGGCGTGGCCTTGTTCAATGTGCAGCCGCAGAACTGGCACCCATTCATCCCGTTCGGCTGGTTCGACCGGGCCGCGGACGGCTCGACCACCGGCGTGTTGGCAGGCGCGTCGTTTGTGTTCTTTGCCTACGTCGGCTTCGATGCGGTCTCCACCGCCGTGGAAGAGGCGAAGAATCCGCAACGGGATGTTCCGATAGGAATCATCGGCTCCCTCGTCTTCTGCACCATCATCTACATCGTGGTGTCGGGACTGCTGACCGGCATCGTGTCGTATAAACAGCTGGACGTGTCCTCGCCGGTCGCTTATGCGCTGATTCTGCGGGGATACACGTGGGCGTCGGCGCTGGTTTCCACCGGTGTCATTGCGGGTCTTACCACCGTGATGCTGGTACTGTACTATGGGCTGACGCGCATCATTCTGGCGATGGCGCGCGACGGTTTAATCTCACCCTTCCTGTCGAGGGTGGACGCGCGCCGCAAAACTCCGGTACGCGTCATCGTGATGACCGGCATCATCATGGCGCTGGGGGCAGGCATGGTGCCCCTGGAGGCGCTCGCCAACCTGGTCAGCATCGGCACGCTGGCCGCCTTTGTTGTCGTCTGCCTCGGGGTCATCGTGCTCCGCGTCCGCCAGCCGCACCTGCACCGGCCGTTCAAGAATCCGCTGAATCCGCTGTTTCCCATTCTGGGCATGCTCTCATGCGCCGCGCTTATGGCATTTTTGCCCAGGGACACCTGGCAATGGTTTTCAGTCTGGGTCACCTTGGGCTTGATCGTCTACTTCACCTACTCCATCCGCCACAGCAAGCTCGCCAAGGGCGGG
Source organism: Gallionellaceae bacterium (assembly GCA_035260545.1). GTDB lineage: Bacteria > Pseudomonadota > Gammaproteobacteria > Burkholderiales > Gallionellaceae > DATDDB01. Next base: position 7,485 of record DATFUZ010000067.1, read on the forward strand.
TAAGCTCCCCAGCGTGCACGGCGTACCCGGCCCGCATGAGGACCGGGTAACGGGGCCGGATAGTGCGGTAAAATACCCGTTTTGAGTCACCTGCAGGATAGACACAGATCATGTCATTTACCGTCACCATCAAGCCCAGCAATCACAGCTTCACCGTCGAACCGGATGAAACCATACTCGAGGCAGGCATCCGCCACGGCTACACCATGCCCTATAGCTGCCGCGACGGCGTGTGCGGCGCCTGCAAGGGCGACATCCTGGAAGGCGTGGTGGATTATGGCGAATACCAGCCGTTCGCGCTGACGCCGGCGGAAAAGGCGGCGGGCGGCGCCCTGTTCTGCAAGGCCAAGCCCCTGTCCGACCTCGTCATCGAGGGCCATGAAATCACCAGCGACAAGGAAATTCCGGTCAAGACCCTGCCCACGCGGGTGCAGAAAATGGTCAGGCTGACGGAAGACGTGATGGTGCTTTACCTCAAGCTTCCGGCCAATGAACGCCTGCAATTCCTCGCTGGCCAGTATGTCGACATTCAGCTCAAGGACGACAAGCCGCGCAGCTTCTCGCTGGCGAATGCGCCGCATGACGACGAATTTCTCGAGCTGCACATCCGCAACATTCCCGGCGGCGCTTTTACCCGCCATGTCTTCAACGGAATGAAGGAGCGCGACATCCTGCGCATCAAGGGGCCGCTGGGCGGCTTTTACCTGCGCGAGGACTCGGACAAGCCCATCCTGTTCGTGGCCAGCGGCACCGGCTTCGCGCCGGTCAAGGCCATCGTCGAGCACGCGCTGCAGATCGGCGTCACCCGCCCCATGCACATCTACTGGGGCGTGCGTCGGCAATCGGACTTCTACATGCTGGACAAGGTGCAGGAATGGCAGGCAAAAGGCGTGAAATTCACCGCCGTGGTCTCTGACGAGCCCTGGGCCGGGCGTAGCGGATTCGTGCATCAGGCCGTGCTGGAGGACTATGCCGACCTGTCGGGCTACCAGGTGTACGCCTGTGGCGCGCCGGTCGTGGTGGAGGCGGCGCACCGCGATTTCACCAGCCAGCGCGGCTTGCCGCAAGAGGAGTTCTTTTCCGACGCTTTTTCCTTTGCGCCCAAGAACGGAACGCCGGCGGCGGCCTGATGGCCGCTCAGGCCTGGCTGCGGCGCCGAGTTGCCCAGTCCTTGAGGCCCGCCAGCAGGCCGGCATCGCCACCCGCCGTGGCGTAGACTTCGTGCCAGCCCAGCGTCCGGGCGGCTGCGGCAATCCTTTCGTGCGGGGCGAACAGCGGCAGCGTAATCAGATGCGCACGCGCCGCCTCATCCGCCATCTCCCACAGATAGCCCAGCGCCTCGCTGCTGGTGACCGTGACCATGTCAGGCCGCTCCGCAAGCAGCTGGTCTGCGCCCCTTACGGGCTTTAGCCGCCGGTAACACGGAATATATTCGACCTGCGCGCCGCGCGCCTTCAGCGTATCGCCCAGCAGTTCCCTTCCGTTTTCCCCGCGAAAGATCGCGATACGCCAGCCTGCCACGTCATTCAGTTCGGTCAGCGCAAGCAGGTGCTCACTGTCAAACTGGTCGGTGGGCGCTAACACCGCGCTCACCCCCAGTTTGCGCAGGGCCGCCGCGCTGCCCTGGCCGACCGCCGCCACCTTGAGTGTGCCGGGGAGGGGGCCTTGCGCGAGCAACGCGGGCATGCCGTGATGCACGGCAGTAGGGCTGATGAAGACAAGTAGCTGCAGCCGGTCGAGATGGGTGGCCGCGTCACGCAGCGGTTGGGCGTCCGCGGGCGGGCCGATCTGCAGCAGCGGAAACAGGATGGGCTGGCCGCCTGCCTCCGTGATGGCCTGCGCCAGGGCGCCCGCCTGGTCGCGCGGACGCGTTACCGCAATTCTCAGGCCGGCGAGGAGTCGGGCGGGCATCTTGCCGGCTGGAGTTGCGCTTTCATTGCCGGGGCCGATTTGCGTCGCCTCAGCCCAGTGCCGCCAAGATTTCGCCCGCGCCTTGCGCCAGCAGCTCCTCGGCAATGGCATCGCCCAGCGCCTCGGGTTGGTCCGCGCTGCCGCTCCGCTCAGCGCGCAGCATGCGGCTCCCGTCGGGGGTGGCCACGAAGCCCCGCATGTGCAGCCTGCCGTCGCGGAACTCCGCGAAACCGCCCAGGGGCACCTGGCAACTGCCCCCGAGCCTGCGGCTGAGCGCCCGCTCCGCCAGCACGCAGGCGGCGGTCTGGGGGTGGTGCAGCGGCTGCAGGGCGGCAATTACGTCCGCCCGCTCCGCGCGGCATTCTATGCCCAGCGCGCCCTGGCCCACAGCAGGCAGGCTGTCCTCGCTGGAGATGATGCCGCGTATGCGCCCGCCCAAGCCCAGGCGCTTGAGCCCGGCCGCAGCCAGGATGATCGCGGCATACCGGCCCTCATCCAGCTTGCGCAGCCGGGTCTGCACGTTGCCGCGCAGCGGCTCTATCTTCAAGTGGGGAAAGCGCTCCCTCAACTGGCTTTCACGGCGCAGGCTGGAGGTGCCCACCACGCTGCCGGCGGGCAGCGCGGCCAGCGTCTCGAAGTTGTTGGAGACGAAGGCATCGTGAGGGTCTTCCCGCTCCCCGATGGCGGCCAGGACAAAGCCTGCCGGCAACTGCATGGGCACATCCTTGAGGGAATGCACCGCCAAGTCGGCGCGGCCGTCTTCCAGCGCGGTTTCCAGCTCCTTGACGAACAGCCCCTTACCCCCGATTTTGGAAAGGGTTACGTCCAGTATCTGGTCGCCCTGAGTCGTCATCCCCAATATACTGACTTCCGTTTCCGGGTATAATGCGCGCAGCCGGTCGCGGATATGTTCTGCCTGCCACATCGCTAGCGCGCTCTCGCGCGACGCGATGACCAATTTTTCGGGGGCGCTGTGCGCCGGGTTCGCCTGGCCCATGGGATTTTTTCCTGAGTTGTTGCCTGTGTATTTGACTGAGTCTTAAGCGGCGCATTCTAGCATAGCGCGGGGTGCGTGCGCGTTGACGCCCATGAGTATGGTAAAGAACGTAATGAATTTATTGGCCGCTCCCGCGGATATTTCCAGCAAGGACGTGCCCCTGCGCGAAGACATTCGCCTGCTCGGGCGCATCCTCGGCGATACCCTGCGCGAACAGGAAGGCGATGAGACCTTCGAGCTGGTCGAGACCGTGCGCCGCGCCGCGGTGCGTTTCCGCAAGACGCAGGATGAGCGCGACCGCCTCGATCTGGAGCAGATGCTGGATGCCCTGTCGCCGCGCGACACCCTGGCCGTGGTCCGGGCGTTCAGCTATTTCTCGCAGCTCTCGAATATCGCAGAAGACCTGCACCACAACCGCCGCCGCCGCGCCCACCTGAAGGCGAAGTCGCAGCCGCAGGACGGCAGCCTGCATCTTGCGCTCGACCGCGTGCAGGCAAAGGCGCTCGACGCCGCCGCGGTCAGTGAGTTTTTCCGCCGGGCGCTGGTTTCGCCGGTGCTCACGGCTCACCCGACCGAGGTTCAGCGCAAGAGTATCCTTGATTCGCAACTGATCCTGTCGCGGCTGCTGGCCGACCGTGACCGCATCGACATGACGCCGCAGGAGCTGGAAGAGAACGAGGACGCGTTGCGCCGCTTCGTGCTCATCCTGTGGAAGACGCGCATGCTGCGCACTACCAAGCTGAGCGTACCCGACGAGATCAACAACGGGCTGTCCTATTACCACTATACCTTCCTTGAGCAGATACCCAAGATCTACGCAGATCTCGAAAAGGAACTGGAACAGCGCTTCGGTGAACGCATACACGTGCCGTCGTTCCTGCGGGTCGGCAGCTGGATCGGCGGCGACCGCGACGGCAATCCTTTCGTCACCCACGAGGTCATGCGTGACGCTGCCGAGCGTCACTCGAAGCTGATCATCGACCATTACCTCTCGGAAACGCATCTTCTGGGCGAGCGGCTTTCCCTGTCCGCGCGCCTGGTCAAAGTCAGCCCTGAGCTGGAGGCCTTCGCCGGGCAGTCCCCCGATGCAATCGCCAGCCGCGACGACGAGCCTTACCGTCGCGCCTTCATCGCGATCCATTCGCGCATGGTGGCGACCGGCAAGCGTCTGGGTCAGCGGGTGGAGCACCTCTATCCCGAGGAATATGAATCCCGGCCGTACGCCGACCCGCAGGAGTTCTGCGCCGAACTCGACATCCTGATCGAGTCCCTGTATCAGCACAAGGGGACCAGCCTCGCCCGCGGCCGTCTGGCCGAGTTGCGCCGCTCGGCCGAAGTCTTCGGCTTCCACCTGGCGCCTCTGGACATGCGCCAGCACAGCGGAATACACGAGCAGGTGGTGGACGAGCTGTTCGCGCATGGCGCGAACAGGCCGGGCTATGCGGCGCAGGACGAGGCCGGCCGCCGGGCCTGGCTGCTGGACGCGCTACGGAACGGGCGGCGGATGGACGAGGAACTGGGCCGTTTTTCCCCTGTCGTGCAGAGCGAACTGCGCATCATGCATACGGCCGCGGACATTCATCGTCAGTATGGCCGTGCCGCGCTGCCCAACCATATCATCTCCAAGACCGACAGCGTTTCCGACATGCTGGAGCTGGCGTTGATGCTGCAGCAGGCCGGTCTCGTCGAGGCTGGCGCAGAACCGGTGCTGCACCTCAACATCATCCCGCTGTTCGAAACCATCGCCGACCTCCGGGGCTGCGGCGTCATCATGGACGAGCTGCTGTCGCTTCCGTGGTACCGCGCCGGCCTGAAGAGCCGCGACGATACGCAGGAAGTGATGCTGGGCTATTCCGACAGCAACAAGGACGGCGGCTACCTGACCGCCAACTGGGAGCTGTACAAGGCCGAACTCGAGTTGGTGAAAGTATTCGGCAAGCATGGCGTCGAGCTGCGCCTGTTCCACGGCCGCGGCGGCACCGTGGGCCGCGGCGGCGGCCCGAGCTATCAAGCCATCCTGGCGCAGCCCCCGGGCAGCGTGAACGGGCAGATCCGCATCACCGAGCAGGGCGAGGTGATCGCCAGCAAATATTCGAACCCCGAGATCGGCCGCCGCAACCTGGAGACGCTGGTGGCCGCGACCATGGAGGCCACGCTGCTGCATCACCACGGCGCGGACAGCGCCATGCCGGAACACCACCGGATCATGGAGCAACTGAGCGCCGCCGCGTTCGCCGCCTACCGCAAGCTGGTCTATGAAACGCCCGGCTTTACCGAATATTTCTTCACCGCGACACCGATTCGCGAGATCGCGGAACTCAACATCGGCAGCCGGCCATCCTCGCGCAAGGCATCCGACAACATCGAGGATCTGCGCGCGATTCCCTGGGTGTTCAGCTGGAGCCTGAACCGCGCCCTGCTGCCCGGGTGGTATGGCTTCGGCAGCGCCGTCCAGCAATTCCTGGAACGCGAGGGCGAGGCCGGTCTGCGCCAGTTGCAGACCATGCACAAGAACTGGGCCTTCCTGAGCACCTTGCTGTCCAATATGGACATGGTGCTGTCCAAGAGCGACCTGGGCATTGCGTCCCGCTATGCCGAGCTGGTGGAAGACAGGGCGCTCGGCGAAGCCATATTCGGCATGATAGAGGCGGAATGGCAGCGCACCATCGACGGCCTGTTCGCCATCACCGGCGCGACCACCCTGCTGGAGGACAACCCGAGCTTTGCGCGCAGCCTGGCGACGCGTACTCCCTACATTGATCCCCTTAATCACTTGCAGGTGGCCTTGTTGCACCGCCACCGCGCAGGGGACGACGATGTGCTCGTGAAACGCGCCATCCACCTGACCATCAACGGCATCGCCACCGGCCTGCGCAACAGCGGCTGACCGTCCCGGCTCCGCCGCGCGGGAGGGCGCGCGCGACGGCTACTTGAAGGACTTGACGATGAACTGCTGGCGGCGGCTGATGGGCAGCCGCTCGGCCAGCCCCTTGATCTTCACGGTCCAGTGCGACTCGCCGTTTTCCGGGTCGGTCACCTTTTCGAAGCCTTCGATCGCGTCCTTGGCCACCAGGCAGTTGCGGTGTATGCGCACGAAGCGCGCGGCGTGCTCCTTTTCCAGCATGCTGAGCGCTTCCTCGATCAGGTATTCCCGGTCCTCGGTGTGCACCGTGACGTACTTCTGCTCCGCCCGCAGAAACAGCACCTCCTCAATCGGAATGAGGATCACCCTGCCGCGCTCGTGGATGGACAGGTTCTTGCGTGGCTCCGGCAGCAGCTCCTGCAATACCTCTATGGTCGGCGGCACGGCCTTGCGCGCGTGGGTGAGCGCGTCGAACAGGCGCCCGAGGCGGATCGGCTTGAGCAGGTAGTCGATGGCATGCAGTTCGAACGCCTTGACCGCGTAAGCGTCGTAAGCGGTGGTGAAAATGATGGCCGGGGGGTCCGGCAGCTTGCGCAGATGGCGCGCCAGTTCGATGCCGTCCATCTGGGGCATGCGAATGTCGATCAGCACCACGTCGGGCTGGAGTTCGGCGAGCTTTTCCAGCGCCTCCACCCCGTTGCTCGCTTCGCCTATCACTTCCAGCGGCAGCTGGCTGTTGCAGTCGGCCAGCAGTTCCTTCAGGCGGGTGCGCGCCGGCGCTTCGTCGTCAACCACGAACACGGTCAGCGGCAGCTCCACATAATTCATGACGGTTCCTCCTTCACATACGGCATCAGGATTCTAACGCGATAATAGTCCGCCGCTTCATCGACTCTGTATTGCGCCTCGATGTCGAAAAGCAGATCCAGGCGCTCACGGATATTCCCCAGCGCCAGCTTGTTGCCGCGGCGGCGGTATGCCGGTTTCGAGTTGGGGTTGCTGACGTCGATCTGGATCGAGCCGCCCTTGCGCTCGAGCAGCACGTCGATGACGCCACCGTCCGGCAGCGGCTCGATGCCGTGATATACCGCGTTTTCGAGCAAGGGCTGCAGGATGAGCGCCGGCACCATGGCGTCGTCGGGTATCTCCGCCTGATGCCAGTGGAATTGCAGCCTGTCCCCCAGCCGCAGCTTCTCCAGCGCCAGATAGCGCCGCGACAGCTCGATCTCGTCGCGCAGCGGCACCAGTTCGCGGTCCTGCGCCATCGCCATGCGGAACAGGTCGGACATGTCCTCCAGCGCGGTCTCGGCGCGCCGGGGGTCGGAGCGCACGAGACTGAGCACGGTGTTGATGCAATTGAACAGAAAGTGCGGCCGGATGCGCGCCTGCAGCGCCTGCACCCTGGCCTTGTAGATTGACGGCGACAGGGCGATCGCGCGCAGACGGAAATAGAACAGCAGGGCCGAGGCGAGCCCCACCGTCCCCACCAAGTAGCGCGCCAGTGCGAGGTCGGCCTGCTCGTAGCGCGAGATATAAAGTTCGCCCCCGGCTTCCACGGCAGCAAGCACGATCACCGCAACCACGGCGAGGACGACCGCAACGCCGCGCCGGTAGGAGAGACGCGCCAGGGCGGGGCTCAATACGTAAAGCGCGAGGAGGCAGCCCAGCAGCACCGGCTGCAAGGCCGCGCCCGTCTGCACAAAATCCCTCAGGACGCCGGACCAGTTGTCGGCGCGCATCAACGCCACCACCAGCGCCGCCGCATTGCACGACACCAGGGTCCGCAACAGCACGCCCAAGCTGCGGAAATCGGGCAGTACGTCGTATGAGGGATTTTGCCTTATAATTTGCGATGTTGGCATAGCGCCTAACTTTAATGCAACACTCGATTCCGGACAAGAGACAATGAACCCGCAAGATCAATCAGCCCAGGGCCAGCAAGCCTGGTCAGGGCGCTTCAATGAACCCGTGGCCGAACTGGTGAAACGTTATACGGCATCGGTGGATTTCGACCGCCGCCTGGCGCTGTTCGACATCCAGGGTTCGCTTGCACATGCGCAGATGCTGGCCGCGTGCGAGATCATCTCGGCCCAGGATCTCGGCGATATCAGGCGCGGCCTGGCGCAGGTGGAAAACGAAATCATCATGGGCAGTTTCGAATGGTCGGTGGACCAGGAAGACGTGCACCTCAACATCGAAAGGCGGCTGACTGCGCTCGTGGGGGATGCCGGCAAACGGCTGCACACCGGTCGTTCGCGTAACGATCAGGTGGCAACCGACATACGCCTTTACCTGCGCCATGCCATCGACGAGGTGCGCGAGCTGCTGCACGCGCTGCAGGCCGCCATCGTCGGGCTCGCCGCGGACCACACCCATACCGTGATGCCCGGCTTTACCCATCTGCAGGTCGCGCAACCGGTGAGTTTTGCCCATCACCTCATGGCCTACTTCGAAATGTTCAAGCGCGACGCCGAGCGTCTCTCAGATGCGCGCCACCGGGTCAACCGCATGCCGCTGGGCGCCGCCGCCCTGGCCGGCACCAGCTATCCGATCAAGCGCGAGTATACCGCCGAACTGCTGGGTTTCGAGGCAGTGTGCGCGAACTCGCTGGATGCCGTGTCCGACCGTGATTTTGCCATCGAGTTCACGGCCGCCGCCGCCCTGGTCATGACCCACCTGTCGCGCCTGTCGGAAGAGCTTATCCTGTGGATGAGTCCGCGCTTCGGCTTCATCGACATCGCCGACCGCTTCTGCACCGGCTCCTCCATCATGCCGCAGAAGAAGAACCCAGACGTGCCGGAACTGGTGCGCGGCAAGACCGGGCGCGTGAACGGCCACCTGGTCAGCCTGCTCACCCTGATGAAGGGACAGCCGCTGGCGTACAACAAGGACAATCAGGAGGACAAGGAGCCGTTGTTCGACACCGTGGACACGCTCACCCAGACCCTGCGCATCTATGCCGACATGATGGGTGGCATCAGCGTCAAGCCTGATGCGATGCGCGCCGCGGCGATGCAGGGCTATGCCACTGCGACAGACCTTGCCGATTACCTGGTGAAAAAGGGCATGCCGTTCCGCGATGCGCATGAGGCGGTGGCGCAAGCGGTACGGGCCGCGGTGCAGCGCGGCTGCGATCTGAGCGACTTGCCGCTTGAGGCGTTGCGCCAATTCTCGGGGCTGATCGACGCGGACGTCTTCAGCGTGCTGACCCTCGAAGGTTCGCTCGCCGCGCGCGACCATGTCGGCGGCACCGCGCCGGCGCAGGTGGGGGCTGCCATTGCCAGCGCTCGCCAGTACCTGGCCGGCGGGAAACCCTAGCATCGGCCGTGGTCAGCGCATAAGGGGCGGCATAGGGGGTGGATGCCGCATTCCCGCAAGGAAAAAAGGGCGATCTTTTGGATCGCCCGGAGTAGGAGGAGAGTAAGAAAGTACGGGCCGTTTCCAGCCCGGAGCTCTAACACCCAGTTCCACTATAGCCACTAGCTGAGCAAATTCCCATATGCCTAACGGCCTATATATTTTTGCGTGCGCCCGCTGGCTACCTATACCTTCAGCAGTTCCTGCAGTTCCCCACCCTGATACATTTCAGTCATAATATCCGAGCCGCCGATGAACTGGCCGTTGACATAAAGCTGGGGAACCGTGGGCCAGTTGGAGTAGCTCTTGATTCCCTCCCGCATGGCCGGGTCACGCAAGACATCCACGCTGAAAAAATCCTTTACGCCCAGAGCATTAAGAATACGCACTGCATTTGCGGAAAAGCCGCATTGCGGAAACTGGGGCGTGCCCTTCATATAGAGCACCACCGCGTGGTCGCCGACTTGTTGCTTGATGATCTCTTGTATATCCACGATCGCCATCCAATGTTGAGTAATTATATCGGCTAAGTGTAGCCGCCGTCCCCGCGGTGGTCAAGCGGGCCTTGGCGCTCAGGGGAGGGCTTCGCCCACGGAGAAGATATTGCGGTGCTCGCGGATCGCGTAACGGTCCGTCATCCCGGCGATGTAGTCGGCGATGGCGCGGGGGCGCGCCGGCTCGGCCTGCTGGTATTGCGGCGGCAGCAGCCGGTTGTCGGCAAGGAAGGCGCCGAACAGATCGCTGATGATGCGGTGCGCCTTGGCGCTCATGCGCATCACCCGGTAATGGCGGTACAGTTCGCCGAACAGGAAGGACTTCAGCGCCCGGTTCTGTTCTTTCATCTCGTCGCCGAACGCGACCAGGGGCGGCGCGGCTCGAACATCTTCCAGGTCGCGAATGCCATGGACACGCAGATTGTTCCCGGTTTCACGGATGAGGTCGCTTACCATCGCATTGATGATGCGTCGCACCGTTTCATGAATCACGCGCCGCTCCGAGATACCCGGATGGTCGCCGCGGACTCTGTCCATGAATGTGCGGAAAATGGCCACTGTGGACAACTGCTCCAGCGTGAGCAGCCCGGAGCGCAGCCCGTCGTCGACATCATGGTTGACATAGGCGATCTCGTCCGCGAGGTTGGCAATTTGCGCCTCCAGTGAGGGCCGGCGGTTCTCGAGAAAGCGCGAGGCAACCTCGCCCAGTTCCGCCGCGTGTTTGGCCGAGCAGTGTTTCAGGATTCCTTCGCGGGTTTCGAAGCACAGGTTGAGACCGTCGAAAGAGGCATAGCGTTCCTCGAGCAAATCCACCACCCGCAGCGACTGCAGGTTGTGTTCGAAGCCCCCGTGGTCGCGCATGCAGGCATTGAGCGCATCCTGCCCGGCATGGCCGAACGGCGTGTGGCCCAGATCATGGGCCAGTGAAATCGCTTCCACCAGGTCTTCATTGAGCCCGAGGCGGCGGGCAATGGAGCGCGCAATCTGCGCCACCTCGATGCTGTGGGTCAGCCGGGTGCGAAACAGGTCGCCCTCGTGGTTGACGAAGACCTGGGTCTTGTACTCCAGGCGCCGAAACGCGGTGGAGTGAATGATGCGGTCGCGGTCGCGCTGAAATTCGGAACGGCCCTCCGGCGTCTCCTCGCGCAGCTGGCGTCCGCGGGAGTTCCCGGTGCTGACGGCGTACGGCGCCGGCGCGCTCATTCGGTGCAGCGCTCCAGCGTGGCCCGCACGAGCGCGTCGGACGCCTCCCCGCTTACCACCCCCTGTCCGATCGCCTTGAGCAGGACGAAGCGCAGTTTGCCCCCCGTCACCTTCTTGTCCAGCCCCATCAATTCGAGGTATCTCTCCACACCGAGGGCGGGAGCACCCACTGGCGCGCCTGTGCGTTCCAGCAGGGTGCGGATGCGGCCCACGTCGGCTTCTGCAATCCAGCCCATGCCGCGCGAGAGCTCCGCGGCCAGCACGGTGCCGGCTGCCACGGCCTCGCCGTGCAGCCAGTTGCCGTAACCCATGCCGGCCTCTATCGCATGGCCGAAGGTGTGGCCCAGGTTGAGCAGCGCTCGTTCGCCCTTCTCTCTTTCATCCGCCGCTACCACCTCCGCCTTGTTCTGGCAGCTGCGCGCGACGCTATATTGCAGGGCCTCGGCGTCTCGGGCCAGCAGCCGGTCCATGTTGCGTTCCAACCACGCGAAGAAATCCGGGTCGCGAATCAAGCCGTACTTGACCACCTCGGCGAGGCCCGCGCTCAGTTCGCGGTCGGGCAGGGTGTTGAGGGTCGCAATGTCCGCGACCACGACTTGCGGCTGGTAGAACGCGCCTATCATGTTCTTGCCCAGCGGGTGGTTGATGCCGGTCTTGCCTCCGACGGACGAATCCACCTGCGCCAGCAGGGTGGTTGGAATCTGGATGAAGGGCACTCCCCGGAGGTAGGTGGCGGCGGCGAAACCCGTCATGTCGCCGATCACGCCGCCGCCAAGCGCGATCAGCGGCGTGCTGCGCTCGCAGCGGTTGCGCAGCAGGGCATCGTAGATTACGCCCATCGTTTCCGCGTTCTTGTACTCCTCGCCGTCAGGCAGGATCACCGGCACGGTCGCCACGCCTCGCGCCTCCAGCACCCCGCGCAGCGTCTCAAGGTAGAGCGGTGCGACGGTGGTATTGGTGATGATGGCGGCGCGGCGGCTTGCGAGGTGGGGCAGCAGCAGTTCGGCCCGCTCCAGCAGGCCGGTGCCAATGTGGATGGGATAGCTGCGGTCGCCTAGGCTGACGTTCAGGGTTTGCATGGGTTTATTGCGCGGGGGCCAAAAGTTTGAGTTCCTGTTCCAGTTTCACCACCAGGTGATGCGCACTTTGTTTGCCGGATTGCACCGTGATATCCGCTACTTCCGCATACAGCGGATCGCGCTGCCGGAAAAGCTCCTTCAGCCGTCCTAGCGGGTCGGCAGTTTGCAGCAGCGGCCGGCCGTGGTCGTGGCGAGTGCGGTGCCACAGGTCGTGCACGCTCCCCTTGAGATAGACGACCACGCCGTTGCGGGCAAGCGCCTCCCGGTTAACGGGCGCAAGCACCGCGCCCCCGCCAGTGGCAAGCACGATGTTATCCATCTCCACCAGCTCCAGGATCAGCGCCGACTCCCGCTTGCGGAAACCCGCCTCTCCCTCCACATCAAAAATATGGGATACGGTCACGCCGGTGCGGTGCTGCAACTCCTCGTCGCAATCGATAAAGGTCTTGTCGAGATGCTTCGCCAGGAGTTTCCCGACCGTGGTCTTGCCGGCGCCCATCATTCCGACAAGAAATACGTTGCCGGACGGGCGTTTGGCGGCGTGGGAAGCGACGATGTTCATCCCTGAATTGTATCCGAAAATCCATCTGTTCATGGTGCCGGGGGGCGCCCGATGCGCTGCGCGCGCAAGACCGTAAAAAAGCCCGGCCAGGCCGGGCTTTCGAGGATGCTGGCAAACATCAGTCCAGGTTGAGCGAATCCTGCAGAATCTTGGGCGTGATAAAGATCAGCAATTCGGACTTGTTGTCCTGCTTGGTGGTGTTCTTGAAGAACCATCCGATAATGGGCAGATCGCCCAGCAGCGGCACCTTGGTGACCGACATGGTGGTGTCCTTGGTGTAGACGCCACCGATCGCAACCGTCCCGCCGTTTTCCACCAGCACTTCGGTCTGCACCTTCTTCGAATCGATGCTGGGCATGCCCAGGAAGGTGGCTCCTACCGTGTCCTGGTTGAGCATCAGCTTCATATTCACCCGGTTGTCGGGGGTGATCTTGGGGGTCACCTTCAACTGCAAGGTCGCAGGCATGAAAGCGATGCTGGTTGCGCCGCTGCTGGTCGCCTGCTGATAGGGAATCTGGGTGCCGGAACTGATGGTGGCGGCAATGTTGTCCGCAGTCACCACGCGCGGGCTGGCGATGTTGCGGGCGCTGCCCTCGATTTCCGTGGCATACAGTTCCAGCTGCAGCGTCTTGGTGTTGGCGGGGTTGAACAGCGAGAAGGTCAGGCCGCCCGCGCCCTGGCTGGCGCCGGCGAGGTTCACGCTGCCGGTCGCATTGCCCAACTGTCCGGCGCCAACGTGGAAGCCGCCCGCGGATGAAGTCGAATTGACGAAGCCGAGACGGCCACCCAGGTCGCGCTCGAATTTCTGCGTGGCGCCGACGAACCGCGCTTCGATCATTACCTGACGCACCGGAACGTCGATCTGCTTGATCAGCTTGCGCACGTCGTCCAGGCTGGAGGCGGTGTCATGGACGAACACGGTATTGGTGCGCGTATCCACCACGGCGCTGCCCCGCTTGGACAGGATGGGCTGGGTCTTGTCGGAGATGAGCTTGACGATGTCGGAACCCTTCTGATAGCTCAGCCGGAAGCTTTCCGTCTGTAGCGGCTCCAGTTCGGCAATGTCGTGCTGCTCCTGGGCCATCACCTTTCTGTGCGCTGCGAGTTCCGCCGCCGGCCCGATCTGGATCACGTTGCCGTTGCGGACCATGTCCAGCCCTTTGCTCTGCAGGATGATGTCCAGCGCCTGATCCCACGGCACGTCCTTCAGACGGAGCGTCAGATTGCCCGATACGCTGTCGCTGATGACGATGTTGAGGCCGGTGAAGTCCGCGATCACGCCAAGCGCTTCGCGCACTGCGATATTCTGGAAATTGAGGGTAAGCTTTTCTCCCACATAGACAGGCTTGCCGTTTTCCTTTCCGTGTTCGACAATCTTGGGCCTGACCTCGACAACGAACTTCTCGTCCGTTTGGTACGCGGAATATTCCCACAGGCCCTTGGGCGTAATCACCATGCGCATGTTCCCGCCCTGCGCAAAGGTGTCGATGGATTCGACCGGGGTGGAAAAGTCGACCACGTCCAGCTTGCGTTGCAGCGAACGCGGGGCGACGGTGTTCATGAAATTCACGATGATCTTGCTGCCTTGCTGCTTCAGATCTATCCCAACGCCGGGATCCGAGAGCGTTACCTCAATCTTGCCCTCACCACTGTTGCCGCGGTGGAAATCGATATCGCGCAGGCTGTGCGCGCGAACGGCCATGGAAGGTTCGGCAAAACGCGCGACCTTCGGCGACTGGGATTTCAGCGAGGCCAGCGTGATCAGCACATTGTTTCCCTCGATCTTCGAGGAATAAGCCATCATCTTGGCCAGATTGAGCACCACGCGCGTACGATCGCCGGCCTGCACGATATTCATGCTGCGCAGGTCGCCCTGGTCCACCTCCTGCTGCGACTTGCCCAAGTCATTGGTGGCGCCCATGAAGTCGAAGGCCACCCGCGCCGGGTTGTCCGCCGAAAAGTTTCCTGGAAGCCGGGACGGCGGCTGCTTCATGGTCACTGCGACCACCAGATTGCCATCGGGCGTCGCCGAAACGTTGATCGCTTCTATGCTGTTCCGTGCCGGGGTGTCGCCCAGCGCATGGGCAGAAAGGCCTTGCAGCGCGCAAATCACCAGAACAAACCGGATAATGCGGCCGATTGAACTGTCAAATAGGTTCATGGTTCGAACTCCCCGTCATTGCTGCAATAATTCCAAAGTGCTGTAGCGTGTCGTCCAGTTGCCGCCGGCATCTTCCACCTGTTCCTTGATTTTCACCTCGGATTCGGTGATTGCGGTGATCTGTCCGAAATTCAGCCCGATATAGTTACCCACTTTCACGTGGTGCACCTTCTGGTCAGGCGTCTGGATGATCGCGTTCGGGCTGCCGTTAATGTACAAATAGCCAACCATCTTCAGGCTTTCCAGCGCGTAGTTCTCCAGTTCCTGCTTGGGGTGCGGCGGAGGCGCATGGCCTCCTGCTGCTGCGTTATGCTCCGTCGGCCGGCGCTCCAGGCGCGGCATGAAGGGGTCCGGCAGCCCGGCGGAATTGTCGTAGGTGAACGGCTCATATGGCTTGACCTCGGGCGGCGGCTCGATCTTGCCGCGCATGCCCTGGCCTGAGTTCTTCACAAACTCCTGCAGATCGTCAAATTGCTCATCGCCGCACCCGGCCAGGAGCAGCGCGGCGAGCAGAATGGCCCAGTGCTTCATCTTCATCGCCTGCCACCCTTGCCCTTCTGGCCGGCGGTGACCTCGGTCGCCTCCCGGTAGCGATAGGTGCGCGCCGTCGCCGACATTGAAAGCGTGGACGGGCTGCCGGCAGTCGCGTCCTTGGTCGAAATGGAGATGTCGGTGAGAATGACGATGCGCGACAACTGCGACACGTCGCTAGCAAATTGCGCGAGGTCGTCATAGCTGCCCTCCACCGTGATGGAGATCGGTACCTCGGTCAGCACACCCTTGACGGATTCCCTGCCCGGGCGGAACAGGTCAACCTGCAGGCCGCGGCCCAGCCCAGCCTGGTTAATTTCCCGCAACAACTCATCCATTTCCGCCTTGCTCGGCAACTGCTTCAGCAGCGCGCCGAAAGATTGCTGGGTATCCAGCAACTGCTTGCGTATCAGGTCCAGGTTGATCGCCTCGCGCTTCTTCGTCAGGAACGTATCCTTCAATTGCGCTTCCCTGGCCACCGCGCCGCGCCATTCATTCCACTGATCTTCCCATACCAGGAAATAACCGCCCACGATGACCGCAATGAAGATCGCCAGGAAGGCCGCAATTTTGATCGGCCACGGCCATCCACCCGGATCGTTCGGGTTGATGTTGTTCAGGTCGCTCCAGAATTTCTTGACGTCTATGGCCATGGCGCACCTTACCGCTTCTTGGGCGTGGAATGCGCGGGTTGCGCCGGTTTGGCCGCAGGCACCGTCTTCGGTGCTGGGGCGGCGGGTGCGGTGGCCGCCCCCGGGGTATGCGTGGCGGCGGGAGACGACACCGCGCCGGTCGCGGGTTTGGTCGGCGGCGGCGTTGCCGGCGCCTTGCTGATCTTGAAGTTCATGGCAAACTCGTTGGTGCGCACCTGGCCGATCACAGCGGCCCGCACCTGGATCAACTGGGGCGACTCCAGCCACGGCGACTCGTCTATGGCGCGCATCAGCGTCGAAACCCTTGCGCTGGACTGCGCATAACCCGTGATGGAAACATTGTCCCCAACCTGCTTCAGCGATTTCAGGTAGACGCCCTGAGGCAGAATGCGCAGCATCTGGTCCATGAGGTGGACCACGTCGGAGCGCGTGCTTTGCAGCTTCTCCACCACGTCCTTGCGCGCGAGCAGCGCCTTGACCTGTTGGCGCAGACGCTTGATCTCCTCGATCTGCTTGTCCAGCTTGGCAATTTCGCCGTTCAGATAGTTATTGCGCTGGTCCTGGTAGAAAATGCGCGCGCTCAGGTAGCCGTACCCGAGGCCGACCACCAGGACGCCCAGCGCAAACGACAGTCCGCTCAATACCCCGAACTGGATCTTGCGCCGCCGGCGCTTCTCGGCGCGATGGGGGAGCAGGTTTATGCGTATCATGAGGGGTCAAACCTGCGCATGGCGAGCCCGCAGGCAATCAGCAGTGCGGGCGCATCCGCCTCCAGCGTGCGCGATCGGATGCGGCCCGAGATCTTCATCTGCGCAAACGGATTGGCGATGAGCGTGCTTACCTGCGTGCGCGCAGCCACCGCATCATCCAGGCCGTGAAGCGGCGCGCAGCCGCCGGCTAGCGCAATATAGCTGATCTCGCTGTATTGCTGCGAGGATGTGAAGAAAAACTGGATGGCGCGCGCCACTTCCGCGGCGACATTGTCGCGGAACGGTGCAAGTACGTCGGTTTCGTAGTTGTCCGGCAGGCCGCCCTCGCGTTTGCCCTCTTCCGCCTCTTCCGCGGAGAGGCCGAAGGCCGACTGGATCTGCTGCGTGAGCTGTGCGCCACCCACCTGCTGGTCGCGCTGGTAAAGCGACTGGCCGTTGCGCAGGATGTTGACGTTCATCACATGGGTGCCGATGTCGACCAGGGCAATACACTGGTCAACGGCGCCATCCGGAAGTTGCAGCGCGACTTGTTCAAAAGCCGCCTCTGCCGCATACGGCTCGACATCCATCACCGATACCTTCAGGCCGGCCGTCTGCGCAGCCGCTACGCGATCCTCGACGTTGGCCTTGCGCGATGCCGCAAGCAGCACCTCGATGTCCTCCGCGCTGCCCGGCGCGGGCCCCACGACGGCGAAGTCGAGATTAACCTCCGCGATGTCGAATGGAATATACTGGTTCGCCTCGGCCTCAACCTGGGCTTCCAGTTCTTCTTCGCGCTGCCCGCCGGGCAGGATGATCTTCTTCGTGATCACGGCGGCGGCCGGCAAGGCCAGCGCCACATTCTTGATGCGCGTGCCCATGCGCTTCCAGGCGCTCCGCAGGGTGTCCGCAACGGCATCGAGATTGGTGATGTTGCCGTCGCTGACCGCGTCCGCCGGCAGTTCCTCGATGACATACTGCTCCAGCATGTATCCGCGGCCTTTCGGTAGTTCGCTGAGCTCCACCATCTTGACGGACGAAGACGAAATGTCCACCCCAACGAGCGGCGGCGTCTTGGCTTTCAAGAAATCAAGCTGCGTGTTGAAATTCTCTTTCAGCATGGGCTGGTTAGCGGCGTTTCGTATAATCTGGTTTAAATGCTAGCAATAACTATTGTTTTTGTAAAGTTTTTCGTGCAAGGTTATTTTTTTCCCCAAAGGGGATTATAATTAACGTTTGCCTGAATCCCATGCACGAGTTGCGCATATGAGACTTCGTTCCCGCCGGTGGTTCTATCCGGTCGTCGCCATCACCTCCATCATTGCCCTGCCCATCCTGGTGGTGGTGTTCGCCGCGCTGGTGATTTATCCGACCCTGCCTTCGCTGGGCGCCCTGATCGACTACGATCCCAAGCTTTCGCTCAAGGTCTATAGCTCGGAGGGAACGCTAATCGGCGAATTCGGCCAGGAGAAGCGCATCCTGGTCAAGATCGACCAGGTTCCCGATTTGATGAAAAAGGCCGTCCTGGCGGCCGAGGACGAGCGCTTTTATGAACACGGCGGCGTCGACTACGTGGGCGTCGTCAGGGCTGCCTACGCCAACCTGGTTGCCGGCGGCACCCGCCAGGGCGCTTCCACGATCACCATGCAGGTGGCGCGCAACTTCTTCCTCAGCAGTGAGCGCACCTTCTCGCGCAAGTTCAACGAAACCCTGCTTGCGTTCAAGATCGAACACAACATGAGCAAGGATCAGATCCTCGAGCTCTACATGAACCAGATCTTCCTCGGCGAGCGCGCCTACGGATTCGCCACGGCCGCGCGGGTGTATTTCGGCAAGCCGCTCGATCAGCTCAGTGTCGCGGAAATGGCGGTGCTGGCGGGGCTCCCCAAGGCGCCTTCGGCCTACAATCCGATCGCCAATCCGAAAGCGGCCAAGCGGCGCCAGCTTTATGTTCTGGGCCGCATGCATGCGCTGGGATTCATCAACGACCAGCAATATGCCGAGGCCAAGATCCAGCCGCTGGTGGTGAAGCATGGCGGCCAGGACTTTGCCGTCCATGCGGACTATGTTGCGGAGATGGTGCGCCAATACATGTATGCGCGCTACAAGGAAAATGCCTATAACCAGGGCTACAAGGTCTATACGACCATCCGTGTTCCCGATCAGGCGGCAGCCTATGCCGCGCTGCGTGCCGACGTCGAGGATTACGACGAGCGCCATGGCTACCGCGGGCCCGAGGGCTATGTCGACCTCGCCAAAGCCAACACCGAAGACGCCATGGAGGATGCCCTGCAGGATGTCTCGGACAGCAATGATTTGATTCCCGCGATCGTGGAAAGCATCGGTGCCAAGACCATACGCGTGTTCTGCAAGGGCGGCCAGGTTCTCAGCCTCGCCACTGCCCAGCAGCAATTCGTCCGCCAGGCGCTGTTCAGCAAACGCCTGCCGCTCGCCCAGCGCATTCGCGTCGGCTCTGTCGTCCGGGTTAAGCAGGAGGACGGCAAGGCCTGGCACATCACCCAGCTGCCCGAAATCGAGGCGGCCTTCGTGTCCGCCAATCCGCAGGATGGCGCGATCTACTCGCTGGTGGGCGGTTTCGATTTTTTCCGCAGCCAGTTCAACCACGTGACGCAGGCATGGCGCCAGCCCGGATCGAGCATCAAGCCTTTCATCTACTCGGCTGCGCTTGAGAAGGGCTACACCCCGGCCACCATCATCAACGACGCGCCGCTCGTGTTCGATTCCTCCGAGACCGGCGGCGAGGCCTGGGAACCGCGGAACTACGACGGAAAATACTCCGGCCCGATCAGCATGCGCCAGGCCCTGATGCACTCGAAAAACCTGGTGTCCATCCGCATTCTGCAGGCCATCACGCCGCAATACGCGCGCGACTACCTTACCAAGTTCGGCTTTGACCCGGCCAAGCAGCCGCCATACCTCACCATGGCGCTCGGCGCGGGCACCGTCACCCCGATGAACATGCTGGAAGGCTATTCCGTTTTCGCCAACGGCGGTTTTCACATCACGCCCTTCCTCATTCAGCGCATCGAGGACAAGGACGGTAAGGTGCTGTTCCAGGCGGCCCCGCAGGTGGCGGGGGAAACTGCGCCGCGCGTGATCGACGTGCGCAATGCCTATACCATGGTGAACATGATGCAAGATGTCGTCCGCCACGGCACGGCGGTGCGCGCAATGGCGCTTGGGCGCCAGGATCTTGCGGGCAAGACCGGCACCACCAGCGACTTTCTGGACGCCTGGTTCTGCGGCTTCCAGCCCACGGTGGTCGCAATCGCGTGGATGGGTTTCGATACCCCGCACTCGCTGGGCAGCGGGGAAACCGGCGGCGGCGCCGCACTGCCGATGTGGATGTCCTACATGGCGACCGCGCTCAAGAATGTGCCCGAGGCCGCTTACACCATGCCGAACGGCATGGTCAGCGCGCGCATCAACGACAACGGACTGCAGGATCCGAACGGCGACCGCACCGAAATCTTCTACAAGGAGAACCTGCCGCCCGACGCGGCGCCTGCGCCCAAGGATGCCGCCGCCAAGCCCACCGACACGGTGCGCGACCAGCTGTTCTGAGCATGGCCAAACCGCCTGACCAGAAGCGCGACCTGATGCGCGAACGCCTTGCGCACCAGGCCGCCAGGCTGATGGCCGAGGAGGGCGTGGGGGACTATGCATTCGCCAAGCGCAAGGCCGCCCGCCAGCTCGGCGCGTCCGACACCCAGCATCTTCCCAGCAATGAAGAGGTAGAGGCTGCGCTGCAGGTCTACCGCTCGCTCTACCAGCGCGACAGCCATCCAGGGGTCCTGCACCAGTTGCGCGAGGACGCCCTCGCCGCGATGCGTCTGCTTGCGCCGTTCAACCCCTACCTTACCGGATCCGTGCTCAGCGGCGCGGCGGGGGCGAACTCCGACATCAACCTCATCCTGTTTTCGGACGATGCCAAGGCCGTGCTGCTGTTCCTGCTCAAGCATGAAATCGAATTCGAGGACGGGGAGTGGCGGGTCCGTATTGCCGGCCACGAGGAAACCGCGCCCAGCTACACCATCGAAGGCGCGTCGGGCGCGCTGATTCACATTCTGGTGCTGCCGGAGAACGCGCGCAACAGCGGGTTGCGCCACCCCGAGACGCACGCCGATACAGCGGCGGTGGCAGCGCTGCTCGGCGCGGCGTGACGCCCGGCCGGGCTTGTTCTAGCGCGCCTTGAGCCAGCGCGCCGCATCCAGCGCGAAATAGGTCAGGATGCCGTCCGCCCCGGCACGCTTGAAAGACAGGAGCGCTTCCAGCACGCAGGCCCGCTCGTCCAGCCAGCCGTTCTGGATGGCGGCCTTGAGCATGGCGTACTCGCCGCTCACCTGATACACAAAGGTAGGCGCCTTGAATTCATCCTTCACCCGGCGCACGATGTCAAGGTAGGGCATGCCGGGCTTGACCATCACCATGTCCGCGCCTTCCTCCAGGTCCAGCCCCACTTCCCACAGCGCCTCGTCCGAATTGCCGGGGTCCATCTGGTAGGTGTACTTGTTGCCCTTGCCGAGGTTTCCGGCCGAACCCAGGGCGTCGCGGAAAGGCCCGTAGAAGCTGGAGGCGTACTTGGCCGAATACGCCATGATACGGGTATAGATGTGGTGTTCGCTATCCAGCGCTTCGCGCACCGCGCCTATGCGTCCGTCCATCATGTCGGATGGTGCGACGATGTCGACACCCGCTGCGGCGTGTGCCTGCGCTTGCCTGCACAGCACCTCCACCGTCTCGTCGTTCAGAACGTAGCCCTTCTCGTCGAGCAGGCCGTCCTGGCCGTGGCTGGTATAGGGATCCAGCGCAATGTCGGTCATGATCCCCAGATCGGGAAAGCGCTGCTTCAGCTCCGCCACCACCCGCGGCACCAAGCCCTCCGGGTTATAGGCTTCGCGCGCATCCAGCGACTTCAGCGAGCCCTCGATCACCGGGAAAAGCGCCATCACCGGTACGCCCAGCTCCATGCAGGCCTCCGCGTCCTTCAGCAGCAGATCCAGCGTCTTGCGGTGCACGCCAGGCATGGAAGCCACCGCCTGCTCGGTGTTCTTGCCGTCCAGCACAAATACCGGATAGATGAAGTCCGCGGGCGTAAGCGCATGCTCGCGCATCAAATCCCTGCTGAAACCATCACGGCGCATACGGCGCATACGTTTATTAGGGTATTTTCCTAGAGTTTGCATAGCCATTCCTGAAAAAATTTCGAGAGCGGGAACTATTCTAATCCAGCCCCTGTCCCACGTGCAGATGGTGTTGAATCATCTCCCGTTTCCCCTCCCTGAGCGGGCTGCTTTAACCCCTTTGCTTTGTAGTTAAGGCGCTTGGTCCCCGGCTTCCCCCTTTAGGCCGGGGACTTTTTTTTCGGGCCCTGCGCAGCGCCGCTCGCGGTCCCCTGTCAGGCGCGCGCAAACCACGACGCGATGACCGCCTCGGCTTCGTCCAGCCCGGACTTCTTGAGGCTGGAAAACAACTGTGCCGTACAAAACGGAAAATGTTCGTTCAGCCATGCCGTGACGTTCCTCAGCGTCAGCGTTGCCTGTTGCCGGCTGAGCTTGTCCGACTTGGTCAGCAGGATGTGCACCGGCTTGCCGGTGGGTGCAAACCAGTCCAGCATCTGTTCATCCAGCGCGGTCAACGGATGGCGTGCGTCCATGATGATCACCAGCCCGCATAGCGGCACGCGCCCTTGCAGGTACTGGCCGAGCAGATTTTCCCAATGTTGCTGCACGTCCGGCGGCACCTTCGCATAACCGTAGCCCGGCAGGTCCACCAGGAAGTTGCCGTCGCCCAGCGAAAAATAGTTCAGATGCTGGGTGCGTCCCGGCGTCTTGCTGGTGAACGCCAGCCGCGTGTGATTGGCCAGCGCATTGATGGCGCTTGATTTGCCCGCGTTCGAGCGCCCGACGAACGCCACCTCCAGGCCGCCGTGCTGCGGAAGATCCCGAAGGTGGTTGACTGTGGTGAAGAACTTCGCCTTGCTGAACAGGCCCATTGTGCTTTGCGGCGCTTCGCGTTATTTCCAGCCGGCGAAGACCTTGTCGGCCGCGGCAATGGTCGCCTCAATATCGGCGTCGGTGTGGGCGGCAGAGACAAAACCCGCTTCGAAGGCGGATGGCGCGAGATACACGCCCTCATTCAGCATGGCATGGAAGAAGCGATTGAACGCCTGCTTGTCGCAGGCCATGATCTCGGCGTAGGACGTGGGCACCGTGGCGCCGAAATACAGGCCGAACATGCTGCCTATGGATTGTGCGCTGAAAGCGATGCCATGCCTTTTTGCGCTGGCGGCGATACCTTCGGTCATGTCCTGCGCCAGCTTGGTGAGCCGTTCATAGAAGCCGGCCGCCTGCACCAGGCGCAGGGTGGTCAGACCAGCGGCAACGGCCAGCGGGTTCCCGGACAGGGTCCCGGCTTGATACACCGGCCCCAGCGGCGCGAGGTGCTTCATGATGTCGGCACGGCCGCCAAATGCCGCCGCCGGCAGGCCGCCGCCCATCACCTTGCCCAGCGTCAGCAAATCGGGCTGGATGCCGTAATGGCCGTGTGCGCCGGTCAGGCCCACGCGGAAGCCGCTCATCACCTCGTCCAGGATCAGCACCGCACCATGCTGGGTACAGAGCCTGCGCATGGCGTCGAGGAATTCGCGCTTGGGCAGGATCAGGTTCATGTTCCCCGCCACCGGCTCAACAATCACCGCGGCAATCTCGTCCCCGGATTCGGCGAAGGCCTTCTCCAGGCCGGCTGCATCGTTGTAATCCAGCACGGTGGTGAGCGAAGCGATCTCGGCCGGCACGCCGGAGGAACTCGGCTGGCCGAAGGTCAGTGCACCCGAGCCGGCCTTCACCAGGAGGCCGTCGGAATGGCCGTGATAGCAGCCCTCGAACTTGATGATGCGGCTGCGCCCGGTGTAGCCGCGCGCCAGGCGAATGGCGGTCATGGTCGCCTCGGTGCCGGAGCTGACCAGACGCACCATCTCCAAGGCCGGCAGGATGCGGCACAGTTCCTCGGCAATCTCCAGCTCGGCCGCGGTGGGTGCGCCAAAGCCCAGGCCCTGCGCCGCCGCATCCTGCACCGCCTTGACCACCCCGGGGTGGCAGTGGCCGACGATAATCGGCCCCCAGGAATTGACGTAATCGATGTAGCGCCTGTCGTCTGCATCCCACACGTACGCGCCGTGGCCGCGCTTGAAGAACAGCGGCGTGCCGCCCACCGACCCGAAAGCGCGCACCGGGGAATTGACGCCGCCGGGAATGACGCGTTGCGATTGCTCGAAGAGTTCCTCGTTGTGTGAAGTCATGATGACTGAGTCCGGTTAAAGAGTTTTGCAAAGTCCTTTGCGGCAGCCGGGATGTCCGGCGCGCCAAAAAGTGCGGAGATCACCGCCAGCGCATCCGCGCCCGCGTCCACCAGCACAGCCCCGTTTTGCGCGGTAATCCCCCCGATTGCGACGATGGGCGCGTCTATCTCGGCGCGCGCCGCGCGCAGCAGGTCGAGATCCGCCGTCACAGCATCGGGCTTGACGCTGGAACTGAAAAACGCCCCGAAAGCCACATAATCCGCGCCACCGGCCCGGGCCGCCTGCGCCAGCGGAAGCTGATTATAGCAAGACACGCCTATGATTTTCGCCGTTCCCAGCAGCCCCCGCGCTTCGGCGAACGGCGTGTCGCCCCGGCCCAGGTGGACGCCGTCTGCATCCACTGCCAGGGCAAGTTGCGGGTCGTCGTTGACGATAAACAGCGCGCCATACGCGCGGGTAAGCGCGCGCAGGGCTTGAGCCTGCGCCAAGCCCTCCGCCATGTCTGCGGACTTGTTGCGGTATTGGACTATGCGCGCGCCACCCTGCAGTGCCAGTAGGACCTTGTGCCGCAAAACATCGCTATCCGCCTCGTCCGGGGTGATGGCGTACAGGCCCCTAATGGCGGGTGTCGGGCGGTGCATCCTCTTCTTCGTCGCGCGCCCAGAACAGGCGGTCGGGTATATGCTGCCCCATGCCGGGACGGAAGCCGTATTGCAGCGCCTGCCAGGTGAATTCCTGCGCTTCCTTGACGGCCGTTTCCATCGGCAGTCCGTTCGCCAGCAGGGCGGCGACCGCCGAAGCCAGGGTGCAGCCTGACCCGTGATAGATGCCGGGCAGGCGCGGCCATGCGTCGGCGCGAATCTCGCCCCGGTCGCCATACAGGGTGTTGACTACCTTGGGTGTGCGTTCATGGGTGCCGGTGATCAGCACATATTCGCAGCCATTCTGCAGGAGGCGCCGGGCGCACTCCGCCAACTCCGGACCTTCGTCCTCGCTTTCTTCGTAGCGCATCAGGCGCCGCGCCTCCATGCTGTTGGGGGTGATGATGGTGGACTGCGGCAGCAGCAGCTCCACCATGGCGTCCAGCATGTCGTCGCTGACCAGCTCATCGCCCCGTCCGGAGGCCAGCACCGGGTCGAACACCAGCGGAATGTCGGGGTAGTCGGATACCACCTCGGCAATCGCCGCGATGTTCTCCACGCTGCCCAGCAGGCCGATCTTGAACGCGTCGACAGGCATGTCTTCCAGCACGGCGCGCGCCTGATCGGCGACCCACTCCGCGTCCATCGGGAAGATGTCTTCAACCCCACGCGTGTCCTGTATCGTCACCCCCGTCACCACTGACAACGGATGGCAGCCCATGCTGGCGATGGTCAGCAGGTCGGCCTGCAGCCCGGCGCCGCCGCTGGGGTCGGTGGCCGCAAAGGTCAGTACAATGGGTGGAATGTCGAGCATGGAACAGGCTATATCAAAGCTTGATTATAGTTGATAATCCCGAGCCCGGCGCACCTTGTTGCGGTCCCTGCCGTGGGCGTCTTTTACCCGTATATTCGGAAAGGAATTCAATGCGCATACTCCATACCATGCTCCGCGTCGGCGATCTCGACCGGTCGCTGGCATTCTACACCGAGGTGCTCGGCATGAAGCTGCTGCGCCGCCACGACTACCCGGAAGGCAAGTTCACACTGGCCTTTGTCGGTTATGGCGATGAGCAAAGCAGTGCCGTGATAGAACTCACCTATAACTGGGGCGTGGACAAATATGACCTCGGTGCCGGCTTTGGCCACATCGCCATCGAGGTGCAGGACGCCTATCAGGCGTGCGAACAGGTCAAGGCGAGGGGCGGCAAGGTGGTGCGTGAGGCCGGGCCGATGAAGCACGGCAGCACCGTGATCGCCTTCGTCGAAGACCCCGACGGGTACAAGATCGAGTTTATCCAGCACTAGCCAGCCCGCCCGGCTTGTGCGCGGACACCAGGGCGGCAATGCGCGCAAACTCAGACACGCCCAGGTTTTCCGCCCTGAGCTGCGGGTCTATGCCCAAGTCTGCGAAATCGGCGTCCGACAGGCGGTCGCGCAGGGTATTGCGCAGCGTCTTGCGCCGCTGGCCGAAGGCCGCTGCTACGACAGCCGCGAATGTCTCTTCGTCGCGCACCACGATTTCTTCCTGGCGCATCGGGATCATGCGCACGATGGCCGAGTTGACCTTGGGCGCCGGCCGGAACGACTCCGGCGGCACGTCCAGCAGCTTTTCCATGTGGAAGCGGTACTGCAGCATGACGGAAAGCCGGCCATAAGCGGGCGTGGCGGGTTCGGCGACCATGCGCTCGACCACCTCGTCCTGCAGCATGAAATGCATGTCGGTGACTTGCTGCGCATACGCCGCGAAGTGAAACAGCAGCGGAGAGGAAATGTTGTAGGGCAGATTGCCCACGATGCGCAGGGGCGCGGGCAGCGCGGCAAAATCGAAGGCCAGTGCGTCGCCTTCGTGCACCACTAGCCGATGTCCGCCGAACTTCTCCGGGGCGTAATCCGCGTGCAGGCGGGCGATGATGTCGCGGTCGATCTCCACCACGTGCAATTCGTCCAGCTTTTCCAGCAGCGGCCGCGTCAGCGCGCCCAGGCCCGGACCGACTTCCACCATGTGGTCGCCCGCCTCCGGGCGGATCGCGGCGACGATGTCCCTGATGATCTGCCGGTCTACCAGAAAGTTCTGGCCGAAGCGCTTCTTGGCCTTATGCATGGGCTTCGTTGTCGGCCATCAGCGCCGCCAGCGCAATCGCTTCACCCAGGCTGCCGGCATCCGCGCGGCCGCAGCCGGCCAGGTCCAGTGCCGTGCCATGATCCACAGAGGTGCGAATCACCGGCAGCCCCAGGGTGACGTTCACGCCCTCGCCGAAGCTTGCGTGCTTGAGCACCGGCAGCCCTTGATCGTGATACATCGCGAGCACGCAGTCGCACTCCGCCAGGCGGTGCTTGGCAAAGAGCGTGTCCGCGGGCAGCGGCGGGCTCACGTCCAGCCCTTCGTCGCGCAGTTTGTCCAGCACCGGGATCATCACCTCGATCTCTTCACGGCCCAGGTGCCCGCCCTCGCCGGCGTGGGGGTTGAGCCCCGCCACCAGGATGCGCGGGCGCCGGGTGCCGAGGCGCGTGGCGAAATCGTGGTGGATGGTGCGCAAGATGCTTTCCAGCAAGTCGCGAGTAATGGCGTCAGGCACGTCACGCAGGGGCAGGTGGGTGGTGGCCAGCGCCACGTGCATGCCGCCGCCCACCAGCATCATCACCACTTGCCTTGCGCCCACGTAATCGGCGAGAAACTCGGTGTGACCGGTAAACGGGATGCCGGCTGTGTTGATGATGCCCTTGTGCACGGGGGCCGTGACCATTCCCGAAAATTCGCCGCTGCGGCACCCGTCGGCGGCGCGAGTGAGCAAATCCAGTACGTAGCGGCTGTTCGCCGGATCCAGCCAGCCCGCTCTGACGGTTGCCGCAGCCGGTATGTGCAGCACGGCGAGCGCATGTGCGGGCAGGGGGAAGCTCAACTGCGGCGAATAGTCGACGATGTCCACGCGCAGGTCCAGGAGCTGCGCGCGTTCAGCCAGCATGGCGGCGTCCCCGGCAACGACGAGGCCCCGCTCGAGCGGGTGTCCGGCAAGCGCGAGGCAAATGTCCGGTCCGATACCCGCGGGCTCACCCGAGGTGACGAGCAGCGGCCGGGGCAAGGGCGCCATCAATGGGCGGCGTTGTGCAGGTACTCGATGTGTGCGCTGTCCCGCAACTGGCGCAACCAGTCCTGCCACGCTTCCTCGGACTTGACGGAGCGGATCGCAAGCGCCGCCTGGCGGCGCTTTTGCTCCTCGCTGACGTCGGTATTGCGCCGGCCCAGCACCTGGATCAGGTGCCAGCCGAACGTGGTCTGAACCGGTCCGCTCATTTCGCCGGGCTGCAGCGCGTTCATGGCCTGCTCAAATTCCGGCACCAGTTCGCCGGGCGACATCCAGCCGAGATCGCCGCCCTGGGAGGCGCTGCCGTCTTCCGAATACAGCCGCGCCATCTCCGCGAAGCTTGCGCCATGCTCGATCTTCTTCTTGATCGCCAGGATGCGCGCCTTGGCGTCCGCATCCGGCACCAAGTCGCTGGTCTTGATCAGGATGTGGCGCACATGGGTCTGGGTGATGATCATCGCCTGGCTTTTCTTGCGGACATCAATCAGCTTCAGGATGTGGTAGGCGTTGGGTCCATGCAGCAGTCCCGAAACCTCGCCGGGACGCATCTTGGCCAGCACATCGCGGAAGCCGGCGGGAAACTGGTCGCTCGGACGCCAGCCCAGATCGCCTCCCCGCAGCGCGTCCTGCGCATCGGAATAGCCGGCCGCGACCTGGGCGAAATTAGCCCCCTTGCGCAACTGCGCAAGCGCTTCGTTGGCGCGCTTCTCCGCGGCCTGAACCTGGGCCGCGCTCGCCTGTTCCGGGATGACCACCAGGATGTGGGCGACGTGATACTCCGCGTCGCGTCCGGGCTGCGAGGCCTCGTTGGCCAAGTAGTTGTCGATCTCGCTGTTGGTGATCGTCAGCCTGGCATCCAGCCGCGCACGCAGCCGCCCGGCAATGATCTGGTTGCGCACTTCCTCGCGAAACCTGCCGAAATCCTCGCCGGCCTTCTCGAGCTGCGCGCGATAGTCCTCCAGCGACTTGAAGTGGTTACGCCGGGCAATCGCCTCCATTTCCCGGTCGAGTTGATCGTCGTCGACCCGAATGCCATGCTCCTTGGCCGTTTGCGCCATGAGACGGCCCGTGATCATGTTTTCCAGCAGCTGCTTCTTCAGCACGTCTGGCGCTGGCAACGGCGTACCCTGGCGCTTCAGTCGCTGTGAGACGGTCCTGATGCGCTCGTCGAGTTCGTGCTGGGTGATCACATCGTCGTTCACTATCGCGATGATCTGGCCGAGGGGCTCCAGCCCGCTGTCCTTGGCCGGGCCGGCGGCGAGCGTGCCGGACGCGAAGGCAGCGAGCCAGAATGCGAAGACGGTTTTCATGATGCGTGGCATGTTGTGTTTCCGAGAAAATTACTGTGTGCCCGGCAATCCCTCGCCGGCGGGAGCCTGGTTCAGTTTGGTATATCCGGGCACGCTGCGGCGCAACGCGTCCATCGGATCAGAGCCTATGCCGGCCAGTCCGGTCAGGTCGAGCTGGATAAAGATCGAGGTCGAAACCTGCTGGGTCGACGTAGTGAAGCGCTGCACCACCATCCGCGCCACCCAGCAGGGGCCATTATACTCAAGTCCGACCAAACCCTCCAAAAGCGTCTTCTCCACCATGGAGTAGTTCCAGCGCGCCACCGAATGCCAGCGCCCATACAACGGCCATTGCGCCGAAACGTCGGCCTGGCGCATATCGAGATTGGGGTTGAGCACCGGGCTGGTATAGCGGTAGCCGAGATTCAGCACCTTCCCGGGCTCCGGGGCGTAGCGTGTGCTCACGCTGTACATTTCGAAGCCCAGGCCGGCGGGGTTGTACTGCGCAATCGAATCCAGCGACACGGCTTTGGAGAACCGCGCGGTGACCCCTGCCAGAATGTCCGATTTGTTGACGCTCGAGGTCTGCGTGGGCAGGTAAGCCGGGGTGGCGACCCCTGCGGTGGCGACCGGAATCGGAAGGTTGACCTGGGGTTGGGCAAAGCTGAAGCGCTCGCCCAGGGTTGCCCGAAACAGCTCTGCGCCATCGACGGCGTCCAGAAATCGCGAGGTGGTCGCCAGCGTGACCTGGTTGGCGTCGCCGACGCGGTCGCCGCCGAGGAAGCGGTTTTCGGAGAAAAGCTGGGTAAAGCTGAAGGTCGACAGCTCCGAATCGAAGTTCGGCAGCATGTTCTGATTGTGATAGGGGATGTAGACATAATAGGCCCTGGGCTCCACGGTCTGCACCAGGCTGTGTCCGGCGATCTGCGTATTGCGCTCGAAGGTCATGCCGCTGTCCAGGCTGAACATCGGAATCGTGGCGGAAACATCGGCCTGCTGCCCCGGAGCGAGATTCTGGTCCAGTCTGTAGGTGACGCTGTGCACACTGATCTTGGGCGTTATGTAGTAGCCCGGGTCGGAAACCAGGGGGTAGCTGATTGACGGGTACAGCAGCAGCCGTTTGCCGTTAACCGCCGTGGGGTGGGTGAAGTCCACGAACTCGCTGGTAAATGCGAACGTTCCGTCATACATGCTGTGCTCGCCGGTTATCAGCACCTGCGGCGTGCGCCGGTATGGAATCGCCACGGGTACCAGCGGGTCCTGCAATGTCTGAAAGCTCTGAACCCGTGTAACCGCGTTCCACCACTTGCCGTCGTAATTCAGCACGCCTTCGCGTGGCAGATTGACTTGCGAGGTTGCGTCCACGGTGGTGGCGAGGTCGCGATAATAGGCGCTGTCCGAGACGCGGTTGAGGTCCACGGTGTCGGAAAAGCCGCCGCCCAGGTTCTGCGCCTGGCCATAGGCTTCATGCGTGCGCCGCGTGCCGGTCAGCCGGTCGCTCAGGGTGTCAACCTCCATCTTGCCGTAATAGCTGTCCCCCATGTAGCGGAATTGGTTGTTGTACATGGTGCCGCGCTTCGCCATGAAGCGGGGCGCGACCGTTGCATCGTAATTGGGCGCGAGGTTGAGGTAGATGGGCAGCGTCAGCTCGGCGCCGCCGGTGCTGGTGCTTCCGTATAGCGGCGCCAGCAGGCCGGACTTGCGCTGTCCCTTTAAGGGGAAGTCCATCCAGGGAGAGTACAGAATGGGCACGCCCTTGAAGTCGATCACGGCGCCGTGCGCCACCCCGATCTCGCTGGTGCGGTCGATGTCGAGCTCGTTCATGTCCAGCATCCAGTCCTCCCGCCCGACCGGGCAGGTGGTGTAAGTGACGCCCTTGAAGGAGTAATTGGTCTTGCCGTCCATGCGCAGTTTGTCTGCCTTGCCGTGCGCGCTGCCCGACCCCAGATTGTATTCCGCCTGCGTAATGGTGCCGATGCGGGTGTCGAGGTTGTATTCCAGGTGCATGCCGGAGATCAGGTCGCCGTTCTGCTCCACGCGCACATTGCCGTCCGCCGTGACTTCCCGGGTGTCCTGCTGGAAGATCAGGTGATCGGCATAAAACGCCTGTCCCGCCCGGCGCAGTTCGGCGCCGCCGCTTGCCTCCAGCCGGCCGCCCTTCTTGCCTTCCAGTCGCTCCGCAGTGACGTAGGCGGGCGCCTGCTCGTCGCTGTGCGGCATGGGGTGGAGCGTGGTGTCCAGATTCAGTTGCAACGGCTCATCGTCGCCCATGGCGAAAGCGGGAAGCGCGCAAAACGCCAGAAACAGGACGATAGAGGGGAAACTGCGCATGTGCGGGACATCTAAGTTAAGATGTTAAAATCGCACAATTTTACCATTAAGGCAATCCAGAATCCGCATGAAACGGCAACAGCAACTGACCGGCTGGCTGCACAGCCTCTTTCCGGGCGCCTCCTTCGACATCGCACCGGCGTCCGCCGATGCGAGCTTTCGGCGCTACTTCCGCGCCACATTTGCGGACGGCAGCACACGCATTGTCATGGACGCGCCGCCCGGGCATGAGGACTGCCGGCCGTTCCTGCATGTGGGCAGCCTGTTCGAGCAGGCCGGCACCCATGTGCCGCACGTGTATGCGCAGGACCTGGCGCAGGGCTTCCTGCTGCTGTCCGATCTGGGCACCACCACCTACCTCCAGGCGCTGAATGCGCAAAATGCGCGCGAGCTGTACGACGCCGCTACCGATGCCCTGATTCGTATCCAGCTTGCCTCGCGTGCAAACGAGTTGCCCCCCTACGACGAGGTCCTGCTGCGCCGCGAACTGGACCTGTTTCCGGAGTGGTACGTGGCGAAGCACCTGGGCGTGGAATTGACCCAGAAGCAGCGCGACCGACTGGAGACGGCCTTCCGCCGCATCCTCGACAATAATCTGGCGCAGCCGCGCGTTTATGTGCACCGCGATTACCACTCACGCAATCTGATGCGGGTGGAGTCGCTGCCGCGCGACTTTCCCGCTGCCGCAAATATTGCCATCAACCCCGGCATCCTCGATTTTCAGGATGCGGTGTATGGTCCCCTCACCTACGACCTCGCGTCTCTGTTCAAGGACGCCTACATCAAGTGGGACGAGGCGCAGGTCATGGACTGGCTGATACGCTACTGGGAAAAGGCGCGGGCCGCGGGCCTGCCCGTGCACCCGGACTTCGGCGCGTTCTACCGCGATTACGAATGGATGGGCGCGCAGCGCCACATTAAGGTGCTGGGCATTTTCGCCCGCCTCTACCACCGCGACGGCAAGGACGGCTACCTCAAGGACCTGCCGCTGGTGTTCGAATACCTGTACAAGGCGTGCACCCGCTACGTGGACCTGAAGCCGCTGCAGGTTTTGCTGGAGGAGCTGCATCCGCAGGCCATCATCGAGGGCTATTCCTTCTGAAAATGATCGCCATGATCCTTGCCGCGGGCCGCGGGGAACGCATGCGGCCGCTGACCGACCATACCCCCAAGCCGTTGCTCAGGGTGGCCGGTCGCCCGCTCATCGTGTGGCATATCGAACGCCTGGTCCGCGCCGGAATCACCGAGCTGGTCATCAACCATGCCCACCTGGGCCAGCAGATCGAGGAAGCACTGGGCGACGGCGGCGCTTTCGGCGCCCGCATCCGCTACTCGCCCGAACGTCCCGTCGCGCTGGAGACCGCCGGCGGCATCGCCCACGCCCTGCACTTGCTGGGTGCGGCGCCGTTCGCCGTGATCAACGGCGATATCTGGTGCGATTACGATTTCGCCCGACTGCCGGCCCATGGCGCCGTGCTCGCGAACAGCGACGACATGGCGCACCTGGTGCTGGTGAACAATCCCGCTCATCACCCGAACGGCGATTTCTGCCTGGAGGCGGCGCGCCTGCGCTTGGCTGGTGCCCCAAAGTTCACCTTCAGCGGCGTCGGCCTGTACAAGCCGGCCCTATTTGCAGACCTGGACCGCAATGCGGCCGCACCGCTCGCGCCCCTGCTGCGCGCCCAGATCGGCCGGGGCCGGGTGCGCGGCGAGCATTACAGCGGGGCGTGGGTGGACGTGGGCACTCCGCAGCGCCTCGAACAACTCGACAAAGACCTGCGGGCGCAGCAGAATACCCGGTATGACTGATCCGACCGTATACGCGGGACGCCGCGCGCGCCTTGCCGCGCAGATGTCGCACGGCATTGCCGTGGTGCAAACCGCGCCCGAAGTCGCGCGCAATGCCGACGCGCATTATCCGTACCGCCATGGCAGCCACTTCTATTACCTCACCGGCTTCGAGGAGCCGGAGGCGGTGGTGGTCGTGGTTGCGGGCGCCAAGGACAGCCGCCAGCCGCAAAGCATCCTGTTCTGCCGCGAAAAGGACGTGGAACGCGAAATCTGGGACGGCTATCGCTACGGTCCGGAGGCGGCCTGCGACAGATTCGGCTTCGATGCCGCCTATCCCATCGACCAGCTCGATGACAAGCTGGTCGAGCTGATGGGCAATCAGCCGGCGCTGTTTACCCTGCTCGGACAGGACGGTGCGTGGGACACCCGCATGCTGGAACTGCGCCGCCGGGTGCAGGCAAAAGTGCGCGCGGGCATCACCGCGCCGGACGAGATCCGCGATGTGCGCGCGCTGCTGGACGAAATGCGACTGGTGAAGGATGCGTCCGAACTGGCGACCATGCGCGGCGCGGCGCAGATTTCCGCCGGTGCCCATGTGCGCGCCATGCGCGCAACGCGCCCGGGCATGATGGAATATGAGATCGAGGCCGAGCTGCTGTATGAGTTCCGCCGCCACGGCGCGCAGTCGCCGGCCTACACCAGCATCGTCGCCGGCGGCGGCAATGCCTGCGTGCTGCATTACGTCAGCAACAACGCGGCGCTGCATGACGGCGATCTGCTGCTGATCGACGCGGCCTGCGAACTGGACGGCTATGCCGCCGACATCACGCGCACCTTTCCCGTCAATGGAAAGTTCAGCGCCGCGCAGAAAGACGTATACGAGATGGTGCTGGCGGCGCAGACGGCCGCGGTCGAGGTGTCCCGCCCCGGCAGCCACTGGAATGCGCCGCACGAGGCCGCGCTGCGCATCATCGCCCAGGGGCTGATAGACCTCAAGCTGTGCAGCGGCAGCCTGGATGCCGTGCTGGAGAGCGAAAGCTACAAGCGCTTCTACATGCACCGCACCGGCCACTGGCTGGGTATGGACGTCCACGATGTGGGCGCTTACAAGCAACAAGGGGAATGGCGGGTGCTCGTGCCCGGCATGACCTATACGGTGGAGCCGGGTTGCTACATCCGGCCGGCCGACGATGTGCCCCAGGCCCTGTGGAACACCGGCATACGCATAGAGGACAACGTGTTGATCACCGCCGCCGGGTGCGAGGTGCTGACCGAGGCCGCGCCCAGAACGGTTGCGGCGATCGAGGAGGTGATGCGCAAATGAGTGGCACGCCGTGTGACGTTGTTATCATCGGCGGAGGTCCGGTCGGTGCCTCGCTTGCCCTCGCGCTGCGCGGCAGCGGCCTGGACATCCGCCTGCTGGAGGCGCGCCGGCCCGAGAGCGCTGCGGCCGACCCGCGTGCGCTTGCTTTGGCCTACGGCAGCCGCCTGTTGCTGGAGCGTCTGGGCGTGTGGCAGGAGCTGCCCGACATCACCGCAATCAAGACCATACACATATCGCAGCGCCATGCCTTCGGCCGCGCCATGCTGCGTGCAGAAGAGCTGCACGTGCCTGGCCTGGGCTATGTGCTGCCTTACCATGCCTTGCATGGCGCATTGTGCCACGCCCTGGAGACCAGCGGCATAAGCTATCTGACGGGCGCCGCCGTCACCGCGCTCGACAGCGCGGCGGACGGCGCGCGCATCACCTACCGGCAAGACGGCGCGGAACACACGCTGGACGCGCGCCTGGCCGTGGTGGCGGACGGCGGCAAGCTGCTGGAAAACGCGCATCCGCCGGAGATCACGGACTACGGCCAGAGCGCGGTCATTGCCCACGTCACCTGCTCCCATCCCAAGGCGGATACCGCCTTTGAACGCTTTACCGCCCAGGGGCCGGCCGCCCTGCTGCCGTATCGGGATGGCTACGAACTGGTGTGGACCGCGCCCCACGAGCGGGCGCAGGAGATGGTGAGCTGGGACGAGGCGGAATTTCTCGAACAACTGCATGCGCACTTCGGCGACCGCGTGGGGCGCTTCACCAGCGTCGGAGCGCGTACCTGCTTCCCGCTGCGCCTGCGGCGTGCGCCCGAGACCACGCTGGGCCATACCGTGCTGCTCGGCAACGCGGCGCAGACCCTGCATCCGGTGGCCGGACAGGGTTTCAACATGGGCCTGCGCGATGCCTGGGACCTGGCACAGGAAATCCTGCGCTGTGCGCCCGCCGCGCTGGGCGGGGAAGCCATGCTGGCTGCCTACCGCCGCGCGCGCAGCCTGGATCGCAATGCCGGCATACGCTTCACCGATGGACTGGTGCGGCTGTTCTCCAACGATCTGCCCGGCCTGCGCAGCGGACGCGCCGCCATGCTTTCGCTGCTGGACAGCGCGCCCGCCGCCAAGCAGTTCGTTGCCCGGCGCATGATGTTCGGCGCCAACGGCTAGGCTAACCCTAGCCGTTTTCCGGTTTCTTCTTTTTCAGCTTCCCCGGCAGTTCGCCCATGGCGCGCAGCACGGGCGTCATGGTCAGGCCCTGCACGAAAATGGAGAACGCCACCACAGCGAATGTCACGGTGACGATCTGGTTGCGCTGCGGAAT
This sequence comes from Gallionellaceae bacterium, assembly GCA_035260545.1. Taxonomy (GTDB): domain Bacteria; phylum Pseudomonadota; class Gammaproteobacteria; order Burkholderiales; family Gallionellaceae; genus DATDDB01. The sequence continues at coordinate 43,076 of DATFUZ010000067.1, forward strand.
ATTCTCGGGCAGGCTCATCGCCAGCGCCAGGCCCAGTGCGCCCCGCAGGCCGCCCCACACCATGACATGCTGGTGCCGGGCCGACACGGCTTTTTTGCCGAACGCGAACAGCAGGCTCACCGGATAGATGGCCACCGCCCGCCCGGCCAGCACCAGCAGGATGGCCGTGGCAGCGATCGTGCCCAGCGCCCAGAAATTCTGCTGCCCCTCGCGTATGCCGATCAGCAGGAAGATCAGCGAGTTGGTGACAAAGGCGGCGTATTCCCAGAATGCCTCCACCGTCTCGCGGCCGCGTCCGGACACGATGCCGAGGTGGCCGAGGTTGCCCATCATCAGGCCCGCCGTCAGCGTGGCCAGGACGCCGGAGACGTGCAGATGCTCCGCCAGCAGGAAGGAACCGTAGGCCGCAATCGTGGTGAAAGTCAGTTCAATCAGGTGATCCTTGCTGCGCCCGGACAGGAACAGGGTGACGCCGGCTACCGCGGCGCCGCAGGCGATGCCGCCCACCACGATCTGCAGCAGCGACAGGCTCACCGAGCCCGGGGTCACGGCATGCCCTGCGGCGATGGCGGTCACGACCGCGAACAGCACCGCGGCCATGCCGTCATTGAACAGGCTTTCCGCTTCGACCAGGATGCGCAGCCGGCCTTGCACGCCGGCTTCCTTGAAGGTGGCGATCACCGAGACGGGATCAGTGGCGGCGATCAGCACGCCGAAGATCAGCGCGCCTATCCATTGCCAGTCGGCGAAGTAGTGCATGCCCACAGCCGTGACGATAGCCGACAACACCACGCCTATGCTGGCAAAGATGGTAATCACCCAGAAATCGCGCTTCAATTCCGCCCAGTGCAGAAAGAACGCCGCCTCGAAGATTAGCGGCGGCAGCAGAATGGTGAAGATCAGCTCGCGCGTCAGCTTGAGGTTGGGCTCGATTGAAAACAGCGACAGCACCACGCCCGTCGCCACCAGGCCTACGCTATAGGGCACGCGCAGCTTGCGCGTGAAGATGGCGACGAGGGACGCGATCAGCAGCAGGACTTCCACCCGCTCGATGTCGAAATGCAGTTCCATGGGTCAGTTTGTCTGGTTAAATTGTCCGGGCTATTGGGCCTTGCGGTCGCGCCGGTACGCCCAAGCCATCAGCGCGATTCCCGCAAGCACCATCGGCAGGCTCAGCCATTGCCCCATGCTGATGCCCAGCGCGGTCATGCCGAAGATGCCTGTGTCGGGATTGCGGGTGAATTCCGCCAGCGAGCGGAATACCCCGTAACCGATCAGGAACAGTCCCGATACCGCACCCGTCGGCCGCGGCCTCTTCGAGAACAGCCACAGGATGATGAACAGCGCCACGCCCTCCAGTGCGAACTCGTAAAGCTGCGAGGGGTGGCGCGGCATATTGTCTCCGGCACGGGGGAAGATCATTCCCCACGGCAGATCGGTGGGCCGGCCCCACAGCTCGCCGTTGATAAAGTTGCCGATGCGCCCGGCGCCCAACCCCAGCGGCACCAGGGGGGCGACGAAATCAGTCAGTTGCAGCCAGTTCAGTTTGAATTTGCGGGCAAACAGGGTGATTGCGAGCATTACGCCGATCAACCCGCCGTGGAAGGACATGCCGCCCTCCCACAGGTAGAAGATTCTCGCGGGGTGGGCAAAGTAGTATGCGGGTTCGTAGAAGAACACCTCGCCCAGCCGCCCGCCGACGATCACGCCCAGCACCGCATAAAACAGCAGATCGTCCAGCATGCGGTTGTCCCAGCCCGGCCGGTTCAGTGTGCGCAGCCGCCGCCGGCCCAGGATGATAAACAGTATGAAGCCGAGCAGGTACATCAGTCCGTACCAGTGGATCCCGCCAGATCCGATATGAATCGCGATCGGGTCGAATTTAGGGTACGTCAGCATGAGTCAGCGCGCCGGGCCGGGTTAGGCGTTTTTCAACGCGCGCTCGATCTTGCCGTCGGCATCCGCGGCCAGCGTTGCGAGCCTGGCATCGTTCAGCACCTGCATCATCGCTGTGGGTTTGATGAATTCCAGGGAAATCGTGCCGGGCGCCGTTTCGCGGATCACTGCGTTGCAAGGCAGGAGGCTGGCCACATCGCTGTCCGTGGTATAGGCCTCATAGGCGAGATTGGGATTGCAGGCACCCAGGATCACCGTGGGCACGATGTCCTTGCCGGTCTTTTCCTTGATCTTGCTGTCCATGTCGATGCGGGTGAGGACGCCGAAACCTTCGGCGGCCAGCGCCTTGGTCGCGCGCTCGATCGCCTCGGTCATGGTGGCGGAAATTTCGCGCTTGAAATTGATGTTCGCCATGAGAGCCTCCGGAAATGAAAGGGGCTTATCATAACCCAAAGCGCCTGGCCGCAACACCGCGCCCGAACCGTGGCCATGCCGGAGATGGGCCGCGCATCAAGGCGAGGCGCGCTTTGCCGCCGTGGTTTAAAATCGCACACGTGATTCAACGTTTTCAGGAAAACAGACCATGCCCCAGTACCGTTCCCGCACTTCCACCCATGGCCGCAACATGGCCGGCGCGCGCGCGCTGTGGCGCGCCACCGGCATGAAGGACGCCGATTTCAGCAAGCCCATCATCGCGGTGGTGAATTCGTTCACCCAGTTCGTGCCCGGCCACGTTCATCTCAAGGATCTCGGGCAACTGGTGGCGCGCGAGATCGAGAAGGCCGGCGGCGTCGCCAAGGAATTCAACACCATCGCCATCGACGACGGCATTGCCATGGGCCACGCCGGCATGCTGTATTCCCTGCCCAGCCGCGATCTTATCGCTGACAGCGTGGAATACATGGTCAACGCGCATTGTGCCGACGCCATGGTGTGCATCTCCAACTGCGACAAGATCACCCCGGGTATGCTGATGGCCGCGATGCGCCTGAACATCCCCGTCATCTTCGTGTCGGGCGGCCCCATGGAGGCGGGCAAGGTGCAGTGGCACGGCGAGGCGCGCAAGGTGGACCTGATAGACGCGATGATCGAGGCCGCCGACAGCCACAATACCGACCAGGAGGTGGAGGAGATGGAGCGCTCGGCCTGCCCGACCTGCGGTTCCTGCTCCGGCATGTTCACGGCCAACTCCATGAACTGCCTTACGGAGGCTTTGGGTTTAAGCCTGCCGGGCAACGGCTCGCTGGTGGCCACGCATGCCGACCGCAAGGAGCTGTTCCTGCGTGCGGGCCGCGCCATCGTGGACATCACCCGCCGCTACTACGAGCAAGACGACAGCAGCGTGCTGCCGCGCAGCATTGCCACCTTCGAGGCCTTCGAAAACGCGATGAGCCTGGACGTGGCCATGGGCGGCTCGACCAACACCGTTTTGCACCTGCTGGCCGCGGCCAACGAGGCCGGCGTGGATTTCACCATGGCCGACATCGACCAGGTTTCGCGCCGCGTACCCTGTTTGTGCAAGGTTGCGCCCGCGACCCAGAAATACCACATGGAGGATGTGCATCGTGCCGGCGGGGTGATGGCCATCCTGGGCGAGCTGGAACGCGCGGGATGCCTGCACACCGGGCTGCCCACCGTGCACAGCAAGACGCTGGGCGAGGCGCTGCAGGTCTGGGATGTGCAGCGCACCGAGGACGAGTCGGTGCTGAACTTCTACCGCGCCGCACCCGGCGGCATTCCGACCACGATCGCCTTCTCGCAGTCCATGCGCTACCCGGCGCTGGATAGCGACCGTGCCCAGGGCTGCATCCGCGACAAGGCGCATGCCTATTCGCAGGACGGCGGCCTGGCCGTGCTGCACGGCAACATCGCGCTCGACGGCTGCATCGTGAAGACCGCGGGTGTGGACGACAGCATCCTCAAATTCACCGGACGCGCGCGCGTGTTCGAGAGCCAGGACGCTGCGGTGGATGCCATTCTGGGCGACAAGATCGTCCCCGGCGATGTAGTGGTGATCCGCTACGAAGGGCCGCGTGGCGGGCCCGGCATGCAGGAGATGCTGTATCCCACCAGTTACCTCAAGTCCAAGGGCTTGGGCAAGGTCTGTGCGCTGCTGACGGACGGCCGCTTCTCCGGCGGCACCTCCGGGCTTTCAATCGGCCACGCCTCGCCGGAAGCGGCGGAGGGCGGCGCGATCGGCCTGGTGGAGGAGGGCGACACCATTGAAATCGACATTCCGGACCGTCGCATCCACCTCGCCGTGAGCACCGAGGAACTCGAGCGCCGTCGCGCGGCGATGGCGGCGCGAGGTGCACAGGCGTGGAAGCCCGCGGCGCGCGAGCGGCATGTCTCGGCGGCCCTGCGCGCATACGCGGCCATGACCACCTCTGCTGCCAGGGGCGCAGTGCGCGACGTTTCGGCCCTGCAGAAATAGCAATCCCGTCCTCCGCAACATCCACCATGGTCCGGAAATGGACGGCAGCGCGCCGCCCGTTTCCGGACCACCAGTCCGCAGGGCCGTCTTGCGTTTCACCCGGCCACCCATATCCCGTGCCTGGACCATGGCCGTTGACAGCATTGGCGTCAATGTATTTATGGCATACACTGTCAACGGCCGGAATGCGCAGCGCGTTATTCAGGTAGACCACCTGCCCAAGCTCCACGCCAGGTGGTTTGGAATTTTCAGGGGATCAAATTCCACTTTGGCATCAGGTCTATTTTAACGAGGAGAGATTTATGAGAGGTCTAATCGCAGGCGTGATGGCGACGGCAGGTCTGGCAGTGGCGGGGAGCGCAATGGCGGTCGAGATGCCGCCGTTGGCGCACAAGTTTAACTGCACCATCTGCCATGCCATCGACCACAAGGTCGTCGGCCCAGCCTGGCAGGACGTCGCCAACCGGTACACCGGTCATGGTGTAACGACCTTCGAATACAACGGCAAGACCTATCCTCTGATTGAGGGCCTGGTGATGAAGGTTTCCCACGGCGGGTCCGGGCACT
>DATFUZ010000068.1:0-4573 GCA_035260545.1 Gallionellaceae bacterium
CACGTTGGGCAGGGAATTGAGCGCGATATTTGCCGTCAGCACCTGGTACACGAGGCGCTGCGGTTCGAATGCGTAGATTGCGCCCTGGGGGCCGACCATTTGCGCCATGGCGACGGTATGCGCCCCGAAGTTGGCGCCGGCCTCGATCACCACGTCGCCGGGATTCAGCAGTTGGCGAAACATGTCGACTTCGCCTTCGGAATACTCGCCATACATGTGCAGGCTGCGCCCAATATAATGATCGGCCGTGTGGTAGAGCATCCACCCATGGCGGCAGCGCGACAGCGTGTTGAAGCCGCAGGTGATGTGCTGTACGCCCTGGGCCTCGGCCGTTTCGATGAGGGACGAGGCGAGCGGAATGGGAGTGGAAGGCGTCATGGCGGCAGGCGGATAGCGCGGATTGGGCGCATTGTAGCATCCGCTGGGCGCCGGGCAGGCCGCGACCAGGCATCAGCGCGGAGACGCCGCAGCGCCCCTTCCGCCTGCACCGGCGAGGCGGCGCACTGGCCGCTGCCTGCGCATCAGGACGTGCGTGCGCACTCCGTCAGGCCGCGACCGCCTCTTCCTCGAAGCCCAGCACGATCTTGCCGTCCTTGACGTCCACCGTCACCTTGCCGCCGTTGGCCAGGCGGCCGAACAGCAGCTCGTCGGCCAGTGCCGAGCGTATGGTGTCCTGGATCAGGCGCGCCATGGGGCGTGCGCCCATCAGCGGGTCGAATCCGTTTTCGGCCAGGTGGCTCTTCAGCGCGTCGGTGAATACCGCTTCCACCTTCTTCTCGTGCAGCTGTTCCTCGAGTTGCATCAGGAACTTGTCCACCACGCGCAGGATGATCTCCTTCGACAGCGGCGCGAACGATACGATGGCGTCCAGGCGGTTGCGGAACTCCGGCGTGAACAGGCGTTTGATCTCGGCCATCTCGTCGCCCGTGGAAGAGGTCTTCGTGAAGCCGATCTGGGTCTTGCTCAGAGCCTCGGCGCCGGCGTTGGTGGTCATGATGATCACGACGTTGCGGAAGTCGGCCTTGCGCCCGTTATTGTCGGTCAGCGTGCCGTGGTCCATCACCTGCAGCAGGATGTTATAGATGTCCGGGTGCGCCTTTTCGATCTCGTCCAGCAGCAGCACGCAGTGCGGCTGCTTGGTGATGGCCTCGGTGAGCAGGCCGCCCTGGTCGAAGCCGACGTAGCCGGGGGGCGCGCCGATCAGGCGGGCCACGGCGTGGCGCTCCATGTATTCCGACATGTCGAAGCGGTGCAGCGGCATGCCCATGCTGTAGGCGAGCTGGCGCGCCACTTCGGTCTTGCCGACGCCGGTGGGGCCGGAGAACAGGAAGCTGCCCACCGGCTTCTGCGGGTTGCCCAGGCCGCTGCGCGACATCTTGATGGCGCGGGTCAGCGCCTCGATGGCCTCGTTCTGGCCGAATACGGTCGCCTTCAGGTCGCGATCCAGGTTCTTCAGCGCATTGCGGTCATCGTTGGAGACCGTGCGCGGCGGAATGCGCGCGATCTTGGCGATGATGTCCTCGATCTCGTGCTTGCCCACCACCTTCTTCTGCCTGGATTTGGGCAGAATGCGCTGTGCGGCGCCTGCCTCGTCCAGCACATCGATGGCCTTGTCCGGCAGGTGGCGGTCGTTGATGAAGCGTGCCGAAAGCTCGGCCGCGCTGGTCAGCGCCGCGGCGCTGAACTTGACGCTATGGTGCTCCTCGAAGCGCGACTTCAGGCCCTTCAGGATCTCGATGGTCTGTTCCACGGACGGCTCGGAAACGTCTATCTTCTGGAAGCGGCGCGACAGCGCGTGATCCTTCTCGAAGATGGTGCGGTATTCCTGATAGGTGGTCGCGCCTATGCACTTCAGCGCGCCGCTGGATAGCGCCGGCTTGAGCAGGTTGGACGCATCCATGGTGCCGCCGGAGGCGGCGCCTGCGCCGATCAGGGTGTGGATCTCGTCGATGAACAGGATGGCATGCGGAGCCTCCGCCAGCTCCTTGAGCAAGGCTTTGAGGCGCTGTTCGAAGTCGCCGCGGTACTTGGTGCCGGCGAGCAGCGAGCCCATGTCGAGCGCATAGACCTGCGCGTCCCTCAGGATCTCGGGCACATCGTTCTCGACGATGCGGCGCGCCAGGCCCTCGGCTATGGCGGTCTTGCCCACGCCAGCCTCGCCGACCAGCAGCGGGTTGTTCTTGCGGCGGCGGCACAGTGTCTGGATGACGCGTTCCAGTTCCTCGTCGCGGCCGATCAGCGGATCGATCTTGCCGGCCCTGGCTTGCGCATTGAGATCCTGCGCGTATTCGCTCAGCGCGCCGCCTTCCACGGCCGGTTCGCTGTCGGTTTCCGCTTCTGCGGGGGATTTCTGTGCGCCAGCGGGAGTTGTCTTGTTGATCCCATGGGCGATGTAGTTCACCACGTCCAGCCGGGTGATATTGCGCTGGTTCAGGAAATACACGGCGTGGGAGTCCTTTTCGCCGAACAGGGCGACAAGGATGTTCGCGCCGTTCACCTCTTTCTTGTTGGTGGATTGCACGTGCAGGATGGCGCGCTGGATCACGCGCTGGAAGCCGACGGTGGGCTGCGTGTCGGCTTCGCTGTTGCCGGGCAGAACCGGGGTGTTGGTGTCGATGAACTTGGTCAGCGTGGTGCGCAGTTCTTCGATGTCCGCGCCGCAGGCGACCAGCACCTGGGAGGCGGACGGGTTATCCAGCATGGCGAGCAGCAGGTGCTCCACCGTGATGAACTCATGGCGTTTCTGCCGTGCTTCGACAAAGGCCAGGTGCAGGCTGACTTCCAGTTCTTGCGCAATCATGATTCAATTCTCCTCGGTAACGCACCGTAGCGGGTGCTCGTGCTGCCTGGCAAACGCCACGACCTGTTCGACCTTCGTTTCCGCAAGGTCTTTCGGATAGATACCGCACACAGCAGACCCCTCCTGATGTACTTTGAGCATTATTTGCGTTGCGCGTTCAAAATCCATGCCAAAAATCCTCTGCAACACCTCCACCACGAATTCCATCGTCGTGTAATCGTCGTTGAGCAGCACCACTTTGTACAGCCTTGGAGGCTTGGTTTTGCTCCTCTCGAGCAAGACGGTGTTTTCCTGTTTGGTCGCCATTGTGAGCCCGTGTTGCGGAACCTTCTTACGGGTGTATATTTGACGATTAGGGGGGGTTTTTCAAGGGGTGGGGCGAAAAATATTAAATAACCCCTTGACGGTACCGAGTAAACCGGAGTAAAAAGCGCACGGGTGTTTGGTTCCTTGTAATCTGCAGTGCCCGGTCTGGCGCCGTGTGCGGTTCCTTGGATTCGAACAGTTCAAGGGGGTTTTACGTTTTTAATGCAAGGAAGTTACACAATGGCAACTGGCACAGTAAAGTGGTTCAACGATGCAAAGGGCTTTGGTTTCATCACTCCTGACGACGGTAGCGAAGATCTGTTCGCGCACTTCTCCGCCATCAACATGAGCGGATTCAAGTCCCTGAAGGAAGGACAGAAGGTTTCCTTTGAGGTGGTGCAAGGCCCCAAGGGCAAGCAGGCCTCAAACATTCAGGCCGCCTGAGTCTCTACTTCAAGATAGCAAGCCTGTAAATAAAACCCGCCACAATCAATAACAATTGTCGCGGGTTTTTTTTGTTCCGGCCATGCATGCTGCCGGCGCATTTGCAGGGTTTAGCGCGTGCGGTCCGCGCGAGTCTTCTCGAATCGCCTTGTCGCGGCAGGGCGGGGGTGTCGTTGCGCCCACTGTCATCTGCGACGTCCGGGCTGGGTATTTGTGCGTTAATTTCGCCAGCCCAAGCCTGAATTTCCTCAAGGTTATGCATAATGGGTGGATGGCCCGGGGTGGGTTGATACCGCTACGCTCCTCCACTACCATAACCGGGTGGCAATGATCGCTACTCTATGTCTTCCATGGATATTCACTTTCGCCTGACCCGGCGAGATGCGTGGGTCGGGCGCCGGTATGCGCAGGATCGCATGCGCGAACAGGGGCAGCGGCTCGGGTTCTGGAGTGCGCTGGCCTTGGGCATGCTTGCCGGCCTGCTGTGGCAAATGTACGTCCATCCGGGCGCAACCTGGGTATGGGTCGTGTTTGTCCTGGTCTTCCTGAGCCTTGCCGGTTGGGAGGTGTATTCCCTGCGCCTGGGATATTACCTGAGATGGCTAACCCGGGCGGAGGGGGACTATGTGCTCGCACTCTCGACTGAGGGCTTCTCCCTGCAGGCGCCGAACAGGCGAGTTGCGGCGTATGCCTGGTCCGAACTGGCCGCGCTGGAAACCACCCCCGATAGTCTTGTCTTCTACCTGCGTGCCGGGGCGGCGTTCGCCGTCCCGCGCGCGGCCCTCGGCGAGAACGGCAGCCAGGCGCTGACGGCACGGGCGCGGACGCTGTGGGCGGCGGCGCCGGAAAACATGGGGCAGGCCCTGCCGCCCATGCCTGCCGCGCCGGAATCTCCGTCCCGTCAGGCCTGGGTCAACCTGCGCGAGGCAGCCCGGCTGGCATTCCTGGCGCCGTTCCACCTGCGTGCTTTTCGGCCGGGCTATGGCGCCCTGGCCATCCATCTGACTGCATTCACCTTCATGC
>DATFUZ010000069.1:0-14389 GCA_035260545.1 Gallionellaceae bacterium
CAGCTTGTCGAAGGCCGGCCGTCCCGGTTCCTCGATGAACAAGTATTGCGCCTCGCAGATCGCCGAGAGCATCTCCTTGTACTGGCCGGGGGTGAACGAAACGGCCTCGTTCTCGGCTTGTCCCGCGCCCTGGTGTGGCCCTGATTTTCCGCTTCCGCTAGCCAATCGCTGGCCTCCTCTGCATGGCAGTTGCGAGCCTTGCCGCCGTGGGACGCATGAATGCTGACAAGCTTTTTCCCTTTGTTGTTATCGAGTTCGGCGTAGCGGCTACAGAATTGCCACCGCCTTTTACGGTTTATATTGTACTGGAATTGAAGAGGGTTATGCGCGATTGCGGAAGCGCCGTAGTGCGCGGCAGCTCGAGGCGAATTCAAATTGCTGCGCACAGGCCGACTGATGCGAACCCGAGGTGATGCATGAATTCCCGGAGGATCAGCACAGTCGCGTAAAATCCGCCGTCCAGCGGCAGACGCGCCTGGGAAGCCGGGCTGCCCGCGCTGACCGCGGCCAGCATGTTGAATAGGCGTTCCACCCCCTGGATGGAGAGCTGCGCGTCCGGTTCGCCTGCAAGCGCCCGCATATCGGTTACGGCCGCGTCGGACGTGTAGAGGGCCGAACCGCCCTGCAGCCTCGCGTGCAAGGGCATGATTTCGTCTTCCACCGCGGCTATTGCCTGCTCCATTTCGAGCGGTGTGGGCGGGCTGTGCCGCAGCCAGCCGCTTGCGATCTTGCGCGAGCCGATGGCGAGGATGTGCGTCACGGGAGCGTCGGCGCCGGTTGTCACAACAGTGTGTTCCGCGCCGATATGCAGCACGGTGATGGGTGTCCCGGGTGCAGCTTCGCGCCGGATTGCGGCATGGCACCGATGGGTCGGCAACTCGGCATGCATCATGGACGCTGGCCTCGCACGGGAAATGGCGTCCTCGACAGGAATCGAACCTGTAACTAGTCCTTAGGAGGGACTCGTTATATCCATTTAACTACAAGGACGGGGCCGATATTTTACCTCAAAATGCGCCGCCGGTTCATGCCGACGGGGCTTGCTGGTATCATTGCAGCCTTTCCTGACGATTTCCGCCGCAATTTTCCATGCCTTACATCACGCTCGACCAAGCCTCCCTGGCCTTTGGCCATGTTGCCCTGCTCGACCGGGTCGAGTTTCAGCTCGACGAGGGGGAGCGCGTCGGCCTCATCGGCCGCAACGGCGGCGGAAAGTCCAGCCTGCTCCAGGTCATTGCGGGCCAGGCGCAGCTCGATGACGGCACCTTGTGGCGGCAGCCGGGCATCCGCATCTGCCATGTGGCGCAGGAGCCGGTGCTGCATGCCGAGGCCTCGGTGTTCGACGAGGTGGCGCGCGGACTGGGTGATCTGCAAAAGCTGATCAGCGATTACCACCGCCTGTCGCACCAGCTCGCCGAGCCGGATGCCGATTACGACACCTTGCTGGCCGAGATGCAGCCGCTGCAGACCGCGCTGGAAGCGCAGGGCGGCTGGGCGGTGCAGGCGCGCATCGAGACGGCGATCCAGCGCCTGGGTCTGGATGCCGAGGCGAAGATAGGCTCACTTTCCGGCGGCGTGCGCAAGCGTGTGGCGCTGGCCCAGGCACTGGTGGCCGAGCCCGAGGTGCTGATTCTGGATGAACCCACCAACCACCTGGACTTCGAGTCCATCGAATGGCTGGAGGGCCTGCTCAACAATTTTCGCGGCAGCGTGCTGCTGGTCACCCATGACCGGCGTTTCCTCGACAACGTGGTCACGCGCATCGTCGAACTGGACCGCGGCAAGCTGGCGAACTTTCCAGGGAACTTCTCCGGCTACCAGAAGATCAAGGAGCGCATGCTGGCCGACGAGGCCGTGGTCAACGCCAAGTTCGACAAGGTGCTGGCGCAGGAAGAGGTATGGATACGCAAGGGCGTGGAAGCGCGGCGCACCCGCAACGAAGGCCGCGTGCGCAGGCTGGAGGCCTTGCGCCTGGAGCGTGCCGCGCGGCGCGAAAAGCAGGGCAAGGTGGAGATGGCGGTGGAGACGGGCGAGCGCTCCGGCAAGCTGGTGGCCGAGCTTACACACGTCAGTAAATCATTTGGTGACCGCCACGTGATCAGGGATTTCTCCTGCCGCATCCAGCGCGGCGACAAGGTGGGCCTGCTCGGCCCCAATGGCGCGGGCAAGAGCACGCTGCTCAAGATCATTCTGGGCGAGATGCAGCCCGACAGCGGCAGCGTGAAGCTGGGCACCAAACTGTCCGTCGCCTACTTCGACCAGTTGCGCGCCCAGCTTGACGAAGAAGCCACGCTGGCGGATACCATCAGCCAGGGCGCGGACTACATCGAGATCGGCGGGGTGAAGAAGCACGTCATCAGCTACCTTGGCGATTTTCTGTTTGCGCCGGAACGGGCGCGCTCGCCGGTGAAAAGCTGTTCCGGCGGCGAGCGTAATCGCCTGTTATTGGCGCGCCTGTTCACCCGGCCGGCCAACGTGCTGGTGCTGGACGAACCCACCAACGATCTCGACATCGAAACCCTGGAGTTGCTGGAGCAGTTGCTCGCCGAATACCAGGGCACGCTGTTCCTGGTGAGCCATGACCGCACCTTTCTGGATAACGTGGTGACGCAGGTGATCGCCTTCGAGGGGGAGGGCAAGCTGATGGAATACGTCGGCGGCTACGAAGATTGGGTGCGCGCCAGGAAATTCGCCGCAGACCAGGCGGCGGCAAAGGAGCAGCCAGCTAGGGCCAAGCCTGCCGCACAGCCGGCGCTCAGGACGGAGGTTGCCGTTAAACCCGATGCGCCGAAGAAGCTTTCATTCAAGGAGCAGCGCGAACTGGAGGAAATCCCCCGGCGCATTGAGGCGCTGGAGCGCGAACAGGAAGAGATCGCGGCCGCCCTCGGTTCGGGTGCGCTGTACCGCGACAACCCCCAGCATGCAAAACAACTGCAGGAACGCGCCGCCGCACTCGAAGAAGAGCTGCTGCAGGCGATGGAACGCTGGGAAGCGCTGGAGCGCCGCGTCGGCTGAACACGCGGGCGCAGGCCCTGCTGTATTCCAAATGGTTCAGTATCGTCCGTTGCTTAGCTGCCGGAATATCTACAGCGCATGACATATACATGGATCGCGCTGCCGGGGAAAGATAACACCTGTGGGCTAGGCCTACCCCCCCAAATGGGCTATAGATATTACACCCCTCCACTCGCGACAATAAAAAAGTTGATGGCATCACTCCGAATTACCAAATAAATAGGGATAGTGCAATGGGGCGTTCAACACGCGTGGTCGCAGCGCTGGCGGGTCTGTTGGTGCTGGGCGGTCTGGCTTATATTGCCGTTTCAACACCCGCGATACCCGCGAAGGACCAGGTCAAACTGGCAAAGCAGGAGGACCAGGTCGAACGGGGGAAATATCTCGCGCATCTTGGTGACTGCGTCGCCTGCCATACTGCGAAGGATGGCAAGCCCATGGCCGGCGGGCTGGCCATGGAAACTCCCTTCGGCGCCCTTTATTCCACCAACATCACGCCGGATAGCAAGGCCGGCATCGGCAGCTACACATACGGCGAATTCAATCGCGCCATGCGCGAGGGCGTGGCGGCGGACGGACACAATCTGTACCCGGCGATGCCCTATCCCTCGTTCGCCAGGATCAGCGACGGCGACATGAGGGCGCTATATCAGTACCTGATGTATGGGGTGGCGCCGGTCGATCAGCCGAACAAGCCAAACGGCATGCACTGGCCGTTCAGCATGCGTACCGGGCTCAGCTTCTGGAAGCTGGCGTTCCTGGACGACACCCCCTTCAAGCCGGATACCGCGAAGTCCGACGCCTGGAACCGCGGCGCATACATCGTGCAGGGCCTGGGCCATTGCGGTTCCTGCCATACCCCGCGCGGCATCGGCATGCAGGAAGTGAGCATGAGCCAGGCGGGTGAGAACGGCCGCGCCTACCTCACGGGCGCGAATGTCGAAAACTGGCATGCCGTGAATCTGCGCAACGAGTGGTCCAAGGATGATTTCGCGAAGTTCCTCAAGGTGGGGTACAACAATTACGCCACCGCCTTCGGCAATATGACCGAGGTTGTGCACTACAGCAGCCAGCACTTCAGCGATGCGGACCTGGCCGCGATCGGCGACTATCTCGGCTCGCTGCCGCCGAACGCGGAATCGGCGACCATCAAGCCGAAGGATGTGCAGCCCGTGGCGGACAATGACCTCTACAAGACCCGGGGCGGTCTGGGGTATGAGCAGTTCTGCGCCGCCTGCCATCAGGACGATGGCCGCGGGATGGATAAATTCTTCCCGCCGCTGGCGAACAATTCTTCGGTGCAGGCGAATGATCCCGCTTCAGTCATCCATGTGGTGCTGAGCGGCTGGAGGTCAGCCGAGACGGAGCAAGCCAAGCGCAGATTCTTCATGCCTGCCTTCAGCCAGCTGACCGATGCAGAGTTGGCGGAGATCGTCACCTTTGTGCGCACCAAATGGGGCAATCAAGGGGCGACGGTGGGTGCGGATGAGATACGCAAGGTGCGCGCGGAACTCGCGCTCAAGCCCGTCGCGCCGGGCAAGTTCGTGGTGCCCCGCTACGCGGACATGCTGAATGCGCCGAATGCCAACGAACTCATCTACGGCATGCGCCTGATGACTTACACCAAGGCCATGCTGCCGAACAATGTGGGCGACCAGATGACCTGCAACAGCTGCCATTTCAACGGCGGCACGGTGGCGCTGGCATCGCCCTATGTGGGCGTCGCAGACTTGTTCCCGATGTACAACAAGCGTGCCGGCAAGGTCATTGACTTCAAGGACCGGGTGAACGGCTGCATGCAGCGTTCCATGAACGGCAAGGTGCTGGACAAGGACTCGAAGGAAATGAACGCCATGGTGGCTTTCATGAGCATGAACAGCATGAAGAGCGATGTGAAGCGGGGCGAGCCCATTCCGGGCCGCGGCGTCGGCAAGATCGACAAGAGCCTGGTGCCCGATGTCGCGAACGGCAAGAAGATCTACAAGGCGCAGTGCGCGGTCTGCCATGGCGATGATGGCGAGGGCCGCAAGCGTGCGGACGGCCAATATGTGTTCCCGCCGCTTTGGGGCAAGGACTCCTATAATATCGGCGCGGGCATGGCCCGGACCTATACTGCCGCGGCATTCGTGAAGCACAACATGCCGATTTCGAATACTGCGGAGTTTCCGATCGGGCAGGGCGGCCTGACCGACCAGGAGGCAGTGGACGTGGCGCAATATTTCACCCATATGCCGCGCCCCGATTTTGCCGGCAAGAGCAAGGACTGGCCGAAGGGCGGCAAGCCGGCCGACGCCAGGTACTAGTCCATCCGCCTTACGATATTCATATAACTCAATCGGGAGACAAGCACGAGATGACACCGAACAGCGAAAAACCTGTAGCACCCCATACGACTTCCCGCCGGACGTTCGCGGCGCTTGCTGCGGCCGCGTTGGCGCCGTGCCTGCTGGCCTCTGCGGTGGCGGTTGCCGCGCCCGCCGGGGACCAGGGTGTGTATCCGCCCTGGAGCGGCGGCGCCAACGACCCGGTGGAAAAGCGCGGTCTTGAATTTACCGTACCCGAGGTGGACAACCTGCCGGATTTTCACGGTGATCCGTGCAATCACAAGCTGGCGGTCTTCGTCGGCGGCAATTATTACTTCGCGATGGCGCCGCTGGTCCACGCCTTCGAAAAGCTGCACCCGGAAATGAAAGGCAAGGTCTATTACGAGACCATTCCGCCCGGCCTCCTGGCTCAGCAGATTGAGCACGGCGGCGCGATCACCGTGGGCAACATGACCTGGGTTGTCCAGGCCGATGTATATGCGGCGGGACTCAAGCGGGTGAACGCCGAGATCAAGAGCGGGCATGCGGCCGGAAAGGCCGTTCCCTATGCGACCAACACCCTCACCATCATGGTGCCCAAGGGCAATCCCGCCAAGATCACCAGTCTGCAGGATCTGGCCAAGCCAGGCGTGCGCCTGGTGATGCCGAATCCGGAATTCGAGGGCATCGGCCGCCAGATCAAGGCCAGCCTGGCCAAGGCCGGCGGGGACGAACTGGTTCGCGCCGTCTATGAAACCAAGGTGAAGAACGGCGAAACGCTGCTTACCCACATTCATCACCGCCAGTCGCCGCTGTGGCTGATGCAGGGCAAGGCCGATGCAGGCGTGACCTGGCAGTCGGAAGCGATGTTCCAGGAGCAGGTCGGCAACCCGATCAGCCACGTCGACATTCCCGACGCGCAGAACGCGACGGGCATCTATGCGGTGGCCATGGTGAAGGGTGCGCGCCATCCCGCAGCGGCGAAGAAATGGATCGCGTTCCTCAAGTCTCCCGCTGCGCTGGAAATCTTCAAGCGCTATGGCTTCAAGGCCTACGAGGAAAAATCCGGAAAGTAAGTGTTGCACCATGGCGGCGGGCGCCGCGCCGTTCCGGCTGAACCGGCCGGGCGCGCGGCCTGCCTGCAGTTGATTCTTTCACAGCAGGACAAACAGAGGAGAAAACTGATGAGCATTCGCAAGAACGCAGGTATTACTTTTGCCGCATTCGCACTGGCCCTGTTCGCCATCCAGAGCGTTCAGGCCGCTGAACCGGCTGCCGCCGAAAAGAAGAGCGAATACGTCGTCCCCAAGATCAAGCACGACCGTTACGGCAAGATCAACCTGGTTGTGCCCCTCACCACCAACGACAAGGGCATCCAGGGCATGAAGATGCGCAACATCACCAACGGCCTGGACGCCGCCGCCGCATGGCACGGCAAGGTCAACGTGGTGGTGGTGCTCTATGCCAAGGGCCTGTCGCTGCTGGAGAATCCCGACGAGAAGTTCGCGAAGCTGATTGACACGTTGCGCGGCCGCGGCGTGCACTTCGTGGTGTGCAACAACTCCATGCGTGAGCAAGGCGTGGACTTTCACAAGCTCTACCACGTGACCGATGCGGACATCGTGCCGTCCGGCTTTCTCGAAGTGGCCTTCCTGCAGGCGCACAAGCACTTCGTCGTAGATCCGTCCCTGTAAGAAACAGACGCCCCTCGGGGGTGCAAGGGCGCCACGCCGCATCGCGGCCTGGCGCCTTTTTCATATTTCCGTCCGGCGGCCCCGCCGCAAGGCTCGCCGCGATGGCCATTCAGGCGGTAAACTGCGAATCTTTTATCGGGACTTCCATGCAAGACGCGATTCCGGTCCGTTTCGACTCGCCGCTTCGTAACCCCGGCTTTCGCAAGCTGCTGGGTTTCCGCTTCCAGATCGCCTTCGCCTACCAGATCATCGCGGTCGTGGTCGGCTGGCACATCTACCAGTTGACCCGCGACCCGCTGGCGCTGGGTCTGGTTGGCCTGGCCGAGGTGATTCCCTATTTTTCCAGCGCGCTTTTTGCGGGTTACATCGTCGACCATCATTCGCGGCGACGTTTCGGTCTGCTGGCCAGTGCGCTGGTCTGCTGCAATGGGCTGGTGCTGGCCGCAGTCGCCCACGGCTGGCTCGCCCACCATGCGGTGTCCTGGATCTACGCCGCCATCGCGGCCGGGGGGCTGGCGCGGGCGTTCATCAGCCCGTCCTACAACGCGCTGTTTGCGCTGGTGCTGGCGCGCGAGCATTTTGCCAACGCCGCCGGGGTGAGCAGTTCTGTATTCCAGGCGGCACTGGTGGCAGGCCCCGCGCTGGGCGGCGCGCTGGTGGGCTGGACCAGCCTGACTTTTGCCTATCTGGTCGCCGCCCTGTTTGCCGTCTCGGCTACGGCCTCGCTGTTCCTGCTGCGGATTGCGGAGCCGCCGCCCGCCGCAAGCGCCCCGGTATTCGCCAGCATAGGCGAGGGGCTGCGTTTCGTGTTCGGCAACCAGGTCCTGCTGGGCGCGCAGGCGCTGGACATGTTTGCCGTGCTGTTTGGCGGCGCGATGGCCATGCTCCCGGCTTTCATACACGATGTCTACCATACCGGGCCGGAGGGCCTTGGCATCCTGCGCGCTGCGCCCGCCATCGGCGCGGTGATCACCGGCGCCATCCTGGCGCGCCATCCGCTGAAGGCGCACGCCGGGCGCTGGCTGCTTTGGGCGGTGGCGGGGTTCGGCGTGAGCATCATTCTGTTTGCACTCACGGCGCATTTCTGGGTCGCCGCCGCGCTGCTGCTGGTCTCGGGTGTATTCGACGGGGTATCCGTGGTGACGCGCGCCACCATCATGCAATTGATGACGCCGGACACCATGCGCGGACGCGTGTCGGCGATCAGCGGCCTCTTCATCGGCTCTTCGAACGAACTGGGAGCGTTCGAGTCGGGCGTGACTGCGCGCCTGATGGGGCTGATTCCCTCCGTCATCTTTGGCGGGGCCCTGTCGCTGGCCATCGTCGCCGGCACCGCGCGGCTGGCGCCGAAGCTTCGCACGCTGGACCTCAATCGCCTGGAGTAGGCTCGTCGCGGACGCCTACCTGATCTGGGATCGCACCAGTGCGATGTGCGTCCGCAATTCGTACAGGTGGCTGGAGAAGGCGACCGGCAGGCGCATGTGGTTGACGCGGTATTCGATCGCATCCAGTTCTCTGCGGCAGGTTTCCGGGTCTAGCGGATGCTGCCGGCTGTGCAACTGGGTTTCCAGGTAGCGCAGTTCACCGTACAGCTTGTAAATTCGCGACTTCACCAGCCAGGCATAGACCGAAGGCGCCATGCGTGTGACCGGGATGGCCAGTGCGATCAGCGGCACGAGGACGATCAGCACGCGATTGAGGAAGGTGGCCGCCCAGAACGGCAGGTAGCGGTCGAAGAACGGCAAGCCGGATTCGTAGAACTTGCGGGCTTGGGGGCTCAATTCGAAATCGCTGTCCTTGTCGGAAGGAAATTCGTGCGCCTTTTGGAGCATGCCTGCGGTACCGTGGACGCGCGAGATGACCTTGAGCACGAGGTAAACCAGCGCCGGGTGCATCGATTCCCGGGCCACCAGCGTCACAGTCGGTACGAGCAGGTTGACCGGGTGCGCGGGAATATTGCGCTCCAGGTTCAGGGCGCCCTCGGGCAGCACCAGATGGTGCAGGTAGGTGAACTGCCGGGAGTAAGCCTCGGCCTCGTCCAGGTCAGCCATCACGAAATCGGGATTTGCCGCCAGGTCCTGCACGGTCGGAGAGGTGGGCAGTCCCGAGATGAAGATCGTATCGACGATGCCGTGCTGCAATGCGGCCTCTGCCGCGTCATCGCCCATGGGCAGCAAGGTGCTATTCCCCGCGGTGACCCCGGCTGCGTTCAGGATGGTGCGGGCGAGAATGCTGGTGCCGCTGCCACCTTCGCCGACACCGATGCGCTTCCCTTTTAGCGACGACAAATGGACCACCATATGGCCCTTGCGGCTGAAAACCCACAGGGGCTGGTAGTACAGGCTCCCCAGCGAAACGATGCCGACAGTGGATTCGGAGCTGGCCGTGCCGCCTTCCAGAAACGCCATGTCCACCTTGCCGCCCGGCTGCCGCAATTGCTCCATGATCTCGACCGGGCCCGAGGCTTCCTGGATCTTGAGCGAGATACCGTCCTGCTGGAGCAGGGCGCCATACAGCCGCGCAAACGCGAGGTAGTCGGAATTGTGCTTGCTGACCGCAATGACGATGGTTTTGGGCGGTGCAGGATCGGCCAGCCAATAACCGCCGACGATGATGAACAAGAGCGCCGCAATGTAGGGCAGGGCCGATTTCAGCGCCTCCCTCGGCAGCGACACGCGCACATCGTCCTGGGCGTCGTTGCTGCCGTCGGGAGTGGGATCAACGGTCCTCATTTGCGGGGCGTGGTTCCGTGACGGTGGCCGGGCGGAAACGTCACGCGACGTGCTTCTTCATCGCCGCCTGCGCTTCGCGCTGGGCGTCGCGCTCCTTTTCGGAGGCGCGCTTGTCGTGCTGCTTCTTGCCTCTGGCCAGTCCGATATTCAATTTGATCCGGCCGTTCTTGAAATGCAGGTCCAGCGGCATCAGGGTGTAGCCGGCCCGTTGCACCTTGCCGATCAGTTTGTCTATTTCAAGGGCATGGAGCAGGAGCTTGCGCGTGCGTGTCGGATCGGGCACAACATGGGTGGAGGCGGACGCGAGCGGGCTGATGTGCGAGCCGAAAAGGTATAATGCCCCGTCTTTCACTGTGACGTACGCTTCCTTGAGGTTGGCGCGGCCGGCGCGGATAGCCTTGACTTCCCAGCCTTCCAGCACCAGGCCGGCTTCGTAGCGGTCCTCGATGAAGTAGTCATGGAAGGCTTTTTTGTTTTGGATAATGCTCATATTATGCGTATTCTATCAGTTTTGGCAGTGGGCCCGCTGACATGGCTATCGTAGAAAAATCGGTTCTGGCGCCTTACACTGCGGAGCAGATGTTTGCACTGGTCGATGACGTGGCGTCCTACCCGCGCTTTCTCCCCTGGTGCGGTGGCGCGAGCGTGAGCACGGTGGATGCCAACACCGTGCATGCGACGGTGGACATCGATTACCACCGAATCAAACACAGCTTCACCACCGAGAATGTGCGGCAAGCATCTGAAAAGATTAATATAAAGCTGATGAGCGGGCCGTTCAGCAAGCTCGAGGGATCGTGGCTTTTCATCCCGCTCAGCGATTCTGCCTGTAAAATAGAGCTCAGGCTCCATTACGAATTCTCCAACAAGCTGCTGGAAATGGCGGTGGGGCCGGTGTTCCACTATATTGCCAACAACTTCGTGGACGCCTTTGTCCATCGCGCGGACCAGATATACACGGGTAAATGAGCGACATGCCAAACGAGCAGAATGCCATGCCAGACCAGCAGAATGCCATGATAGACATCGAGGTGGTTTACGCCCTGCCGCACGAGCAGGCCCTGCTCAAGGTCAGGGTGCCCCGCGGCGCCACGGTTGCCCAGGCGGTCGACGCGTCTGGCATAGTTGGGCGTTATCCGGACATAGACCTCGCGCAGAACAAGCTCGGGATCTACGGCAAGCTGACCAAGCCGGATGCGGTGTTGCGCGATCGCGACCGCGTGGAGATATATCGCCCGCTGATCGCCGACCCCAAGGAGGTCCGCCGCAAGCGCGCCGAAGAGGGGAAGGTCATGAAAAAAGGCGGCGGCGATGCCTGAAGCTTTCGGCAATCGCTGCTGGCGCGCGGCGTGCGTGCCGCGCGGCACACAGACAGGGTATCAGGATGCTTGATTACGATTTGCATTGCCACTCCACCGTGTCGGACGGCACGCTGGCCCCCGTAGAACTGGTGGCGTACGCCGCGTCTCGCGGCGTGAAGGTCTTGTCGCTGACCGACCACGACGATCTGGACGGCTTGGCGGCCGCGCGCGCCGCAGCTGCGCAGCACGGCATCCGTTTCATCGACGGCGTCGAAATTTCCGTGACCTGGCGCGAGGACGTCACCATTCATATCGTCGGACTGAACATCGATCCGGCCTATGCACCCCTCGCGCAGGGGCTGATCGACGGTCGCCGGGGGCGCGTCGAGCGCGCGCACCGCATGGCCGATTCGCTTGCGGCGGCCGGCATCGGCGGCGCCTTCGAGGGCGCCATGCGCTTCGTGGGTAACCCCGAATTCATCGGCCGCACCCATTTCGCGCGCTTCCTGGTCGAGACCGGGCACGCCAAGGATATCGGCTCCGTCTTCAAGCATTTCCTGGTGAAGGGCAAGCCCGGCTTCGTCGAGCACGAGTGGACCACGCTGGCCGAAGCGGTCGAGTGGATCATCGGCAGCGGCGGTGTCGCGGTGCTGGCGCATCCCGGGCGCTACACCATGGGGCGCAAGCCTCTGAGCAGAAAGGCGATGCGCGACCTGCTGGCCGAGTTCACGGAACTGGGCGGCCGCGCGATCGAAGTGGTCAGCGGCAGCCACACGCCGCAGCAGTGCGCCGAGGCCGCGCACCTCGCGCAGGAGTTCGGCCTGCTCGCATCGGCGGGGTCGGATTTCCACGGGCCCGGCGAGAGCTATCGGGACATGGGCCGCCTGCCCGATCTGCCCGTCGGCTGCCGTCCGGTGTGGGAAGCCTGGGAAGGTGGCGCCGCATCGAGCGGCGCGGTTGCCGTTGCGGGAAGCGCCTGAGCATGGCGCAGCTTTTCGCGGTCCATCCGGATAACCCGCAGCAGCGCCTGATCCGGCAGGCGGCCGCCATGGTGCGCGAGGGCGCGGTGATCGCCTACCCCACCGATTCGAGTTATGCGCTGGGCTGCCATCTCGGCGACAAGGATGCCTTGCAGCGCATGCGCCAGATACGCGGTGTGGGCGAGGATCACTATTTCACCCTCATGTGCCGCGACCTTTCCGAAATTTCGCACTATGCACGCGTGAACAACGTGCAATTCCGCCAGATCAAGCACAACACTCCGGGCAGCTACACCTTCATCCTCGTGGCGACCAAGGAAGTGCCGCGGCGGCTGCAGCATCCCAAGCGCAGCACCGTCGGCCTGCGCATCCCCGATAACGCGGTGGCGCTGGCGCTGCTGGAAGAGCTGGGCGAGCCGCTGTTGAGCACGACGCTGATCCTGCCCGGCGACGAAGGTCCGCTGGGAGATGCCGAAGAGATACGGACGCGGCTGGACCGGCAGGTCGACCTCGTGCTGGACGGCGGTTCCGTCGGAAACGAACCGACCACGGTGATCGACCTGACCGGCGAGGCGCCGGAGGTGCTGCGCCTGGGCCGGGGCGACATCTCGCCGTTCGGCATGGAGGCATAAGACCGGATGGATCAGGTGATCCGCTACGCGCTGATCGTGGGCGTGCCCATCCTGCTCGCAATCACCTTGCATGAAGCCGCGCACGGCTACACCGCGCGCTATTTCGGCGACAACACCGCCGAGCGTGCTGGCCGCCTCAGCCTGAATCCCTTGCGGCACATCGATCCGATAGGCACGGTTGCGGTGCCCCTGGTGCTGCTGATCATATCGCTCTATGCGCATACGCTGTTCATCTTCGGCTGGGCCAAGCCGGTCCCGGTCAATTTCAGTGCCTTGCGCAATCCGAAGAAGGACATGCTGTGGGTGGCCCTGGCCGGGCCTGCTTCCAACCTCGCGATGGCCTTCGCATGGGCGCTGCTGGTGCGGCTGACCGTGGGCGAGCATGGCTTCGTCGCCGGTCCCCTCTTCGAGATCGCCCGGAGCGGGGTGCAGATCAACGCGATATTCATGCTGCTGAACCTGATTCCCATCCCTCCGCTGGATGGAGGCCGGGTCGCGGTAAGTCTGCTACCATATCGGGCTGCAGTACGATATGCGCAGATCGAGCCCTACGGGATTTTCATTCTGCTGATTCTGCTGATGACCTTCGGACTGGGGCAGTTATTGTTTCAGCTTGCGGCCATGGTGTCCGCGGCGATTTATTATATTTTCGGGTTATAGAAGCAGATTATGTTCGCTGATCGTGTGTTATCCGG
This sequence comes from Gallionellaceae bacterium, assembly GCA_035260545.1. Lineage (GTDB taxonomy): Bacteria > Pseudomonadota > Gammaproteobacteria > Burkholderiales > Gallionellaceae > DATDDB01. Next base: position 13,353 of record DATFUZ010000069.1, read on the forward strand.
TATGCGCCCCACGGGCAGTTTGCACCTCGGGCACTATCATGGCGTGCTCAAGAACTGGGTGCGCATGCAACTGGAATATGAATGCCTGTTTTTCGTTGCCGACTGGCACGCACTGACTACTCATTACGACACGCCACAGGTCATCGAACAGAACGTCTGGGATATGGTGGTGGACTGGCTGGCCGCCGGGGTTGATCCCGCGCAGGCCACGCTGTTCATCCAGTCGCGCGTGCCCGAGCATGCCGAACTGCACCTGCTGCTTTCCATGATTACCCCGCTGGGCTGGCTGGAGCGCGTGCCGACCTACAAGGACCAGCAGGAAAAGCTGTCGGAGCGCGATCTTTCGACATACGGCTTCCTCGGCTATCCGCTGCTGATGAGCGCCGACATCCTGATCTACCGTGCGACCCAGGTGCCGGTGGGCGAGGATCAGGTTCCCCACCTTGAATTTACCCGGGAGTTGGCGCGGCGTTTCAACCACATGTATGGCCGCGAACCGGGCTTCGAGGAAAAGGCGGAGGCCGCCATCAAGAAGCTGGGCGGCAAGAAGGCCAAGCTCTACAACGAACTGCGCACCCGCTACCAGGAGCAGGGCGACGAGGAGGCGCTGGAGGCGGCCAAGGCGCTGCTGGACGAGCACCAGAGCCTTTCCCTCGGCGACCGCGAGCGCTTGTTCGGCTACCTGGAGGGCGGCGGCAAGATGATACTGTCCGAGCCCGAGGCGATGCTGACTGCGGCGTCCAGGATGCCGGGCCTGGACGGGCAGAAGATGTCCAAGTCGTATAACAATACGCTCGGCCTGCGCGAGGATGAGGCGGAAGTAACCCGCAAGGTTCGCACCATGCCGACCGATCCGGCGCGCGTGCGCCGTTCCGACCCGGGCAATCCGGCAAACTGCCCGGTATGGCAATTGCACGGAGTGTATTCCGGCGAGGACGTCAAACTGTGGGTGCACAAGGGTTGCACCACGGCAGGGATAGGCTGCCTGGAATGCAAGCAGCCGGTCATTACCGCCATTCTGGAAGAGCAGCGGCCAA
>DATFUZ010000070.1:0-22335 GCA_035260545.1 Gallionellaceae bacterium
TGCAGCAGGGCGTGCGCATCCTGCCGCCGGATGTCAATTCCTCCGGCTACCGTTTCGCACCGGTGGATGAAAAGACCATCGCCTATGGCCTGGGCGCGATCAAGGGTACCGGCCAGGCGGCCATCGAGAACATCATCGCTGCGCGCGCCGCCGGGCCGTTCCGGGACCTGTTCGACTTCTGCCGCCGTGTGGACAACCGCATCGTCAACCGCCGCGCAATCGAAGCGCTGATTCGCGGCGGCGCCTTTGACGCCCTCTCGCCACACCGCTATCAGTTGCTTGCCTCGCTCGATGCCGCCCTGGGCAGCGCCGAGCAGCACGCGCGCTCGGCCAACCAGAACAGCCTGTTCGGCGACGACGAGGACGCCATGCCCCTGCAACTCGCGGATGTCCCGGAATGGGGGATGCGCGAGCGGCTGCAGAACGAGAAGCTGGCGCTGGGTTTCTACCTTAGCGGCCACCCTTACCACGAGTTTGCGGAAGAGCTTTCCCACTTCGTCAAGCACCGGCTGGCCGATCTGTCGCCTGCCATGGTTCAGCCCGCAAGCGGCGGTGGCGGTGGCGGCGGGCGCCGCAATTCGGTGCAGTTGATCCTGGCCGGGATGGTGAGCGGGGTGCGCATCCAGCAGACGCGCCGCGGGCGCATGGGGGTGGTGACTCTGGACGATGGCACTGCGCAGGTGGAAATGACCGTGTTCAACGAGATTTTCGAGCAAAGCCGGCCGTGGATACGCGAGGACGAACTGCTGGTGGTGCGCGGCAAGGCCAGCCTGGACGATTACTCGGGCAACATGCGCATCTCGGCGGACGAGTTGTTTGACTTTGCCTCGGCGCGTTCCGCGTTCGCCAAGCGCCTGGAGCTGACGGTCGACGCCGGTAGCCGCCTGGGCGTGCCGCAACTGCAGAAAGTGCTTGCGCCGTATCGCGACGGCAGGTGCCCGATCGTGATCAATTACCGCAATGCGCTGGGTCGCGCCCAGCTCGCGGTGGGCGAGGAGTGGAACGTCTCGCTGACCGACGACCTGATGAGCGGCCTGCGCGCCCTGGTGGGCGAGCGCAACGTCCGGATAAACTACGGCGCTTCCGCCTGAAACACACCGGTCAGCCCTGGCTGGCCGAAGGCGCCGTGCGCAGCACCTCTTCGAGTGTCGTGAGTCCCGCCATCACCTTCAGCGCGCCCGATATGCGCAGCGGCTTCATCCCCTCGCGGTATGCCAGGTCGCGGATGCGCGCGAGGTCCGCGCCGGGGACGACCAGCTTGCGCAGGCCGGGCGTCATCAGCAGAATCTCGTAAATGCCGATGCGTCCCTGGTAGCCGGTCATGCGGCATTCCAGGCAGCCTACCGCGTGGTACGTTTGCTCGGGGCGCGCAATTTTCCGTGGACTCACCAGCATGTCCCATTGCGAGCCCTCTTCCTCGCGCACCGGATAGGCCTGCTTGCACTTCGGGCACAGCGTGCGCACCAGGCGCTGGGCCATCACGCCCAGCACCGTCGCCCCTATCAGGTAGGGCGGCACGCCGAGGTCTAGCAGGCGGGTGACCGCCGCCGGCGCGTCGTTGGTGTGCAGCGTGGACAGCACCAGGTGCCCGGTCAGCGCAGCCTGTATCGCCATGTCCGCAGTTTCCAGGTCGCGGATTTCGCCCACCATGATGATGTCCGGGTCCTGGCGCATCAGGGCGCGAACCCCGTCGGCAAATTTCAGGTCTATGCCCGCCTGCACCTGCATCTGGTTGAAGGCAGGCTCCACCATCTCGATCGGGTCTTCTATGGTGCAGACGTTGACCTCGGGTGTGGCCAGCGACTTCAGCGTGGAATAGAGCGTGGTAGTCTTGCCCGATCCGGTGGGGCCGGTGACCAGGATGATGCCGTTCGGCTGGGTGGTCATCTCGTCCCAGCGCGCCCTGTCCTCCTTGGAAAAGCCCAGCTCGGAAAAGTCGCGCACCAGCACTTCGGGGTCGAAGATACGCATCACCAGCTTTTCGCCGAAGGCGGTCGGCAGCGTGGACAGTCGCAGCTCGATCTCCATGCCGTCCGGCGTGCGGGTCTTGATGCGGCCGTCCTGCGGGCGGCGCTTCTCGATCACGTCCATGCGCCCCAGCAGCTTGATCCGGCTGGTCATGGCTGTCATCACCGCCATCGGAATCTGGTAGACCTGATGCAGCACTCCGTCGATGCGGAAACGCACGATGCCCTGGTCGCGCCGCGGCTCGATGTGAATATCGGAGGCGCGCTGGTCGAATGCATACTGCCACAGCCAGTCCACGATCTGCACGATATGCTGGTCGTTGGCGTCGAACTGCTTGTTGGCCGTGCCCAGTTCCACCAGTTGCTCGAACGACGACTGGGCGGAGCGGTCCTGCGGTTTGGTCTGCGAGGCTTTGCGCACCGAGCGCGCGAGGTTGAAGAATTCGGCGAGATAGCGGCTGATGCTGTCCGGCGTGGAGATGACGCGGCGGATGTCGCGCCGCGCCAGATGGCGGATGACGACTTCCCATTCCCGCAGGTAGGGCTCCGAGGTGGCGACGACGATCTCTTGCGCCGTCATCTTGACCGGCAGGATGCCGAAGCGCGCCGCATATTCGTCGGACATGATATCCGCCACCGATGAGAAGTCGACCTTCAGCGGGTCGATGTGCAGGTATTCCAGCCCGGAGCGGGCGGCCATCCATTCCGCCAGCGCTTCGGCATTCAACGCCTTGTGCGGCGGCAGCAGCGACTTCAGGTGCTGCGCGCCGATGATGGTGAACGGGTGAGCCTCGGCACGGTGGGTGCGGCGCTCATCCAGCAGCGCGTCAGCGCTGGCCTTGCTGATCAGCCCGTCGGCCGCCAGCATGCCCAGCACCTCGGCCAAGGTCAGCTTGTGTTCCTTGGTAGCGTGATCGGCCATAGCGCGGGCTCAGCTGGCGGGCGGCATTCAGTGCTTCTTTTTGGGCGCCAGCAGGTCGGTGATCGTGCCTTCGGCCATTTCCGCCGCAAAGCACAGCGTCTCGGATAGCGTCGGATGGGGGTGGATGGTCAGGCCGATGTCCTCCATGTCCGCACCCATCTCCAGCGCCAGCACCCCTTCGGCGATCAGCTCGCCGGCATTGCTGCCGACGATGCCCATGCCCAGGATGCGCCGCGTGGCCGGATCCAGCAACACCTTGGTCGCGCCTTCCTCGCGCGCGATGGACAGCGCGCGTCCCGAGGCGGCCCAGGGGAAGGAGGCCTTCTCGTAGGGGATGCCCTGCGCCCTGGCCTGGGTTTCGGTCAGCCCCATCCAGGCCACCTCCGGGTCGGTATAGGCCACCGAAGGAATGGTCAGCGGCTCGAAGTAGGCCTTGTGCCCGGCGATGACTTCGGCTGCGACCTTGCCTTCATGCACCGCCTTGTGCGCCAGCATGGGGTCGCCCACGATGTCGCCGATGGCGAAGATGTGTGACACATTGGTGCGCATCTGCTTGTCCACCGGAATGAAGCCGCGTTCATTTACGATCAGCCCGGCCGCCTCGGCGTTGATCTCCCGTCCGTTGGGACGGCGGCCCACGGCCATCAGCACCTTGTCGTAGAGTTGCGGCTCGGCCGGAGCCTGCTCGCCTTCGAAGCTGACCAGCAGGCCTTCCTTTTTAGCCTCGATCTTCGTGACCTTGGTCTTCAGCATGATGGATTCATAGCGCTTGCCGATGCGGGTATGCAGCGGCTTGACCATGTCCTTGTCCGCGCCCGGCATCAACTGGTCCATCAGTTCGACCACGCTGATCGAGCTGCCCAGTGCGTCATACACCGTGGCCATTTCCAGGCCGATGATGCCGCCGCCGATGACCAGCATGCGCTGGGGCACATCGCTCAGCGCCAGCGCACCGGTGGAATCGATGATGCGGGGATCCTCATAAGGGAAGCCGGGAATGCGCGCCACGCTGGAGCCCGCGGCCACGATGCAGTGGTCGAAGGTGACGATCTTTTCGCCGTCCCCGGTCTGCACCGCGAAGGAATTGGCCGAGGTGAATTTCGCCACGCCCTGCACTACCTGCACCTTGCGCTGTCTGGCTAGCCCTGCCAGTCCGCCGGTCAGCTTGCCGATCACGCTCTCCTTCCAGCTTCGCACCTGGTCGATGTCGATCTGCGGCTTGCCGAACGTCACCCCGTGGTGCGATACCTCATCAGCCTCGCTGATGACCCTGGCCACATGCAGCAGCGCCTTGGACGGAATGCAGCCCACGTTGAGGCAGACGCCGCCCAAGGCGGCATATTTTTCGATCAGCACCACCTGCTTGCCGAGGTCCGCGGCGCGGAAGGCGGCGGTATAGCCGCCGGGCCCGCCGCCCAGCACCACGACCTCGCCGTGGATGTCGCCCTGGGTCACGCGCGGCGCGGCCTTGGGCGCCTGTTGCGGCGCAGGTTGGGACGCGGCTTGCGTAGCCGCCTGGGCCGGCGCGGGTTTGGCCGGCGCTGCGGCGGCCGCACTGGCTTCCAGCAGCAGGATGACAGAACCTTCGCTGACCTTGTCGCCCACCTTGACCTTCATCTCCTTCACCACGCCAGCTGCGGGCGCGGGCACGTCCATGGTCGCCTTGTCGGTTTCCAGCGTGATCAGCGCCTGTTCGGGCTCTATGGCGTCACCCGCCTTGACGCTGACCTCGATGACGGCGACCTCCTTGAAGTCGCCAATGTCCGGAACCTTGATTTCGATAGTGCTCATGTCTTTACCTTAAGCGATGAAACATATAGTCAGACGTGCGCGCCGCTAGCCGCAAAGGCGGCTAGCGGGCGCCGTGGTCTAGGTTCGCACCTGGCCGCTGCCGAGGACCACGAACTTCTGCGAGGTCAGGCCCTCCAGCCCCACCGGGCCGCGCGCGTGCAGCTTGTCGGTGGAGATGCCGATCTCCGCGCCCAGGCCGAATTCGAAGCCGTCGGCAAAGCGGGTGGAGGCGTTCACCATCACGCTGCTGGAGTCCACCTCGCGCAGGAAGCGCATCGCCTTGGTGTAATTCTCGGTGACGATGCTGTCAGTGTGCTGCGAACTGTAGGTGTTGATGTGGTCTATCGCCTCGTCCAGGTTTGCCACGATGCGCACGCTGAGAATGGGCGCGAGGTACTCGGTGCGCCAGTCTTCCTCAGTGGCGGCCTTCATCTGGCCCACCCGCTGGCGCGCGGCGTCGTCGCCGCGCAACTCCACGCCTTTGTCGAGATATATCTCGGCCAGCGGCGGCAGCACCCGGTCCGCTATGGCGGCGTTGACCAGCAGCGTCTCCATGGCGTTGCACACCCCGTAGCGATGGGTCTTTGCGTTGTCCGCTATGCGGATCGCCTTGTCGAGGTCGGCCTCCTCGTCGATGTAGACGTGGCAGATACCGTCCAGGTGCTTGATCACGGGCACCCGGGCGTCCTCGGAAATGCGGGCGATCAGGCTCTTGCCGCCGCGCGGCACGATTACGTCGACATATTCCTTCATGGTGATGAGTTCCCCCACCGCGGCGCGGTCGGTGGTGCCCACCACCTGCACTGCGGTCTCAGGCAGGCCGGCGGCCTTGAGCCCGGCCTGCACGCAGGCCGCAATCGCCTGGTTGGAGTGGATGGCCTCCGAGCCGCCGCGCAGGATGGCGGCGTTGCCCGATTTCAGGCATAACCCGGCGGCGTCCGCCGTAACATTGGGCCGCGACTCGTAAATGATGCCGATCACGCCCAGCGGCACCCGCATGCGGCCCACCTGGATCCCAGTCGGGCGGTATTTCATGTCGCTGATCTCGCCGATCGGATCCGCCAGCCGGGCGATCTGGCGCAGACCCTCGGCCATGCCGGCGATGGTCTTGTCGGTCAGCGTCAGGCGGTCGACCGACGCGGCATCCAGGCCGTTCGCCTGGGCTGCGGCTACGTCCTTGGCGTTCTCGGATTTCAGTGCGGCCGCGCCATCCAGCAGCGCCTGGGCGATGGCTTCCAGCGCCTGGTTCTTGGCGGCAGTGCCGGCCAGCGCCATCAGCCGCGATGCGGCTCGCGCCTGCTGCCCGACTTGCCGCATGTAAGTTTTGATATTTTCCATGAAATTGACCCGTTCAGCGCGCATCTCCGCGAATTATCGCTCCGAAGGCGCGTTTCAGCCGCCGTGGCGGCCGGTTCTCGTCTGGGGAGAGATTCTACTGGATTCCGCATCCCGCGGGAATGCCGAACCGCGCATGGTGGACGATGTTGCCCTAAAGGGGAGGCTACGGCATAATTACTGTCCTTTTTTGCGACAAACACCCTAATCGCATCTCAATTTATCGTTATTCGCGCAAGGTTTCTGGAGGCAGATGAACATGGCTATGGCTCGTAAGGTAAATCCACCGAAGTACAATGACACAACGGGCGCAATCCGCGCCCTGGCGATGGACGCCGTCCAGAAGGCCAATTCCGGCCATCCCGGCGCGCCCATGGGCATGGCGGAAATCGCCGAGGTCCTGTGGAACCACCATCTGCGCCACAATCCCACGAACCCCAAGTGGTTCGACCGCGACCGTTTCGTGCAGTCCAACGGCCACGGCTCCATGCTGATCTACGCCCTGCTGCATCTCTCGGGCTATGACCTGCCGATGGAAGAAATCAAGCGCTTCCGTCAGATGCACTCCAAGACCCCGGGCCATCCGGAATATGGCTACACCGTGGGCGTGGAAACCACGACCGGCCCGCTGGGCCAGGGTATCACCAATGCTGTGGGCATGGCCATGGCCGAAAAGCTGCTGGCACACGAGTTCAACAAGCCCGGCCACGAAATCGTCAATCACCATACTTATGTATTTATGGGCGACGGCTGCATGATGGAAGGCATCTCCCACGAGGCGTGCGCGCTGGCCGGCACCTGGGGCCTGGGCAAGCTGATCGCCTTCTGGGACGACAACAACATCTCCATCGACGGCCATATCGACGGCTGGTACACCGACGACACCGCCAAGCGCTTCGAAGCCTACGGCTGGCACGTGATTCGCGATGTGCAGGGCCACGAGCCCGAGGCGATCGACGCTGCCGTCCAGGCCGCCAAGGCCGAGACCGACAGGCCCACCCTGATCTGCTGCAAGACGATTATTGGAGCAGGATCCCCCAATAAGGAAGGCACGCACGACGTGCATGGGGCGGCCCTGGGCGCGGATGAAATCGCGGCCACTCGCGCCCACATCGGCTGGAACTATCCGCCGTTCGAGATTCCCAAGCACGTCTACGACGCCTGGGATGCGCGCACCAAGGGCGCCGGCCTGGAGAACCTGTGGAACAACAAGTTCGCCGAATACAAAAAAGCCTTCCCCAAGGAGGCCGCCGAGTTCGAGCGCCGCATGAAGGGTGAGCTGCCCTCCAACTGGGCCGAGTTTGCCGCCAAGGCGATCGCCGACATCGCGGCCAAGGGCGAGACCATCGCCACCCGCAAGGCCTCGCAGAACGCGATCAACGCCCTGGTGCCGGCGCTGCCCGAATTTCTGGGCGGCTCCGCCGACCTGACCGGCTCCAACCTGACCAACTGGACCGGCGCCCATCACGTGAGCGCCAGGAAGCCAGGCAACTACATCAGCTACGGCGTGCGCGAGTTCGGCATGTCCCACATCATGAACGGCATGGCGCTGCATGGCGGCCTGCTGCCCTTCGGCGGCACCTTCCTGATGTTCTCCGAATATGCGCGCAACGCGCTGCGCATGTCGGCGCTGATGAAGCAGCGCGTGATCTTTGTTTATACCCACGACTCGATCGGTCTGGGCGAAGACGGTCCCACCCACCAGCCGGTGGAGCAGACCGCCACCCTGCGCTACATCCCCAACATGGACACCTGGCGTCCCTGCGACACCACCGAGTCCATCGTATCCTGGGTGTGCGCGGTCGAGCGCAAGACCGGCCCGTCGTCGCTGATCTTCAGCCGTCAGAATCTGCCGTTCATGAAGCGCGATGACAAGCAGATCGAGGCCATCCGCAAGGGCGGCTATGTGCTGTCCGAGGCGCAAGGAGGCAAGCCGCAGGCGATGATCATCGCCACCGGCTCGGAAGTGGACCTGGCCATGAAGGCCCAGGCAGCGCTGGCCGGCGAAGGCATCCACGTCCGCGTCGTTTCCATGCCCTCGACCAACGTGTTCGACCGCCAGGATCAGGCCTACAAGGACAGCGTGCTGCCCAAGGGCATCCGGCGCGTGGCCGTCGAAGCGGGCGTCACCGGTTTCTGGCACAAGTACGTGGGCCTGGACGGCGCCGTGGTCGGTATGGATACCTTCGGCGAATCCGCCCCAGCAGGCGAACTGTTCAAGCACTTCGGCTTTACCGTGGAAAACGTGGTGAAGTCCGTCAAGAGCGTGCTGTAAAGATTTTTATACAAGAAAACGAGGAGTATTGAACTATGGCAATCAAGATTGGCATCAACGGCTTCGGCCGCATCGGGCGCATGGTGTTCCGTGCCGCAGCCAAGGATTTTCCGGAAATCGAGGTGGTCGCGATCAACGACCTGCTGGAACCGGACTACCTGGCCTATATGCTCAAGCATGACTCCGTGCACGGCCGCTTCAACGGCGACGTGAAGGTCGACGGCACCAACCTGATCGTCAACGGCAAAAAGATCCGCCTGACCGCCGAGAAGGATCCCGCCAACCTGAAGTGGAACGAAGCAGGCGTGGACATCGTGGTTGAGTGCACCGGCTTCTTCCTGACGACGGAAACCTGCCAGAAGCACATTGACGCCGGCGCCAAGAAGGTCGTGCAATCTGCGCCCTCCAAGGACGACACTCCCATGTTCGTGTACGGCGTGAACCACGAAACCTACAAGGGTCAAGCCATCGTGTCCGCCGCCTCCTGCACCACCAACGGCCTGGCGCCGGTGGCCAAGGTGCTGAACGACACCTTCGGCATCAAGCGCGGCCTGATGACCACCGTGCACGCCGCTACCGCCACGCAGAAGACCGTTGACGGACCGTCCAACAAGGACTGGCGCGGCGGCCGCGGCATCCTGGAAAACATCATTCCGTCTTCCACTGGTGCCGCCAAGGCCGTGGGCAAGGTGATTCCCGAGCTGAACAAGAAGCTGACCGGCATGGCCTTCCGCGTGCCGACGTCCGATGTCTCCGTGGTCGACCTGACCGTCGAGCTGAACAAGGAAACCACCTACGAGCAGATCGTCGCGGCGATGAAGGCTGCGTCCGAGAACGGCCCGCTGAAGGGCGTCCTGGGCTTCACCGACGACAAGGTCGTTGCAACTGACTTCCGCGGCTGCTCCCAGCCTTCCGTGTTCGATGCGGAAGCCGGTATCCAGCTCGACCCGACCTTCGTCAAGGTCGTCGCCTGGTATGACAATGAGTATGGCTATACCTGTAACCTGATGCGCCTGGTGCGTCACATCGCCAAGTAAGCGAGATGCAGGGCACGGATCATCCCGTGCCCTGCGTCATTTATGCGGCTGTTTTCAGGATGACAGGCAGACGAAGATTTCCCACGCAGTTGCACCACTCCGTGCTGCACCTCCGTGGACAATTTATTTTCAGGAGTAGAAAGTGGCCCAATTTATCCGCATGACCGACCTCGACCTCGCGGGCAAGCGCGTATTCATCCGCGCCGACCTCAACGTCCCGGTGAAGGACGGCAAGGTGACTTCCGATGCGCGCATCACCGCCTCCATGGCAACCATCAACCATTGCCTCAAGGCGGGCGCCAAGGTGATGGTGACCTCGCACCTCGGCCGCCCCGAGGAGGGCACTTGGAGCGAGGAGAACTCGCTCAAGCCGGTGGCGGACAATATCGCCGCCCGCCTGGGCAAGCCGGTGCGCCTGATCAAGGATTGGGTGGACGGCGGCTTCGATGTTGCCGGCGGCGAACTGGTCGTGCTCGAAAACTGCCGCATCAACAAGGGCGAAAAGAAGAACGACGACGCGACCGCCAGGAAGTACGCGGCGCTTTGCGACGTGTTCGTGATGGACGCATTCGGCACCGCGCACCGCGCGCAGGCCTCCACCCACGGCATCGCCAAGTATGCGCCGGTCGCTTGCGCCGGCATCCTGCTGACGGAAGAGTTGGACGCGCTGGGCAAAGCCCTGGCCAATCCGGCGCGCCCCATGGTGGCCATCGTCGGCGGCTCCAAGGTTTCCACCAAGCTGACCGTGCTGGAAGCGCTGGCCGAGAAGTGCGACCAACTGGTGGTCGGGGGCGGCATCGCCAACACCTTCCTCAAGGCAGCCGGCAAGACCATCGGCAAGTCGCTGTGCGAGGATGATCTCGTGCCCACCGCCAAGAGCCTGATGGAGAAGATGAACACGCGCGGCGCGACCATCCCCATCGCCGTGGACGTGGTGTGCGGCAAGAAATTCGACGCCGCCGAGCCCGCCGTCCTGAAGAGCGCGGACGACGTGGCCGACGACGACATGATCTTCGACATCGGCCCCAAGAGCGCCCAGGAACTGGCCGACATCATCATGAAGGCAGGCACCGTGGTGTGGAACGGTCCTGTTGGTGTGTTCGAGTTCGACCAGTTCGGCGAAGGCACGAAGAAGATCGCAGACGCCATCGCCACCACCAAGGCCTTTACCCTGGCCGGCGGCGGCGACACCATTGCCGCGATCCAGAAGTACGACATCTACGACAAGGTCAGTTACATTTCCACAGCCGGTGGCGCGTTCCTTGAATACCTGGAAGGCAAGACACTGCCTGCCGTGGAAATTCTGGAGCAGCGCGCCAAGGGTTGAACCCCCAACGCCATAACAACAGGAAGTTTATGCTTCGCAGAACCAAGATAGTTGCAACCCTGGGCCCCGCGTCCAGCGACCAGAAAGTGCTTGAGCAAATGATACGCGCGGGCGTGGACGTGGTGCGCATGAATTTTTCGCACGGCTCCGCGCAGGACCACATGGCGCGCGCGGAAAAAGTGCGCGCGGCAGCCGCGGCTGCCGGACGCACCGTCGGCATCCTCGCGGACCTGCAAGGCCCCAAGATCCGCGTGCGCAAGTTCGAAAACGACAAGATCGTGCTGCGCAAGGGTGACCATTTCATCCTGGATGCCACGCTCGACGGCCTCGGCACCCAGGAGCGCGTCGGCCTCGACTACAAGGACCTGCCCAAGGATGTCGGCCCGGGCTCAGTGCTGCTGCTGAACGACGGCATGCTGGAATTCGACGTGATCGAAGTCAAGGGGCCGGAAGTCCACTGCACCGTGGTGCGCGGCGGCGTGCTCTCCAACAACAAGGGGATCAACCGCAAGGGCGGCGGACTCACTGCCCCCGCGCTCACCGACAAGGACAAGGAAGACATCAAGACCGCGGCGCTGATCCAGGCCGATTTTCTTGCCGTCTCCTTCCCGCGTTCGGCGGCGGACATGCAGCTCGCGCGCGGCCTGATGCAGGCGGCGGGCGGCAAGAGCCTGCTGGTGGCCAAGATCGAACGCGCCGAGGCCATCCCCGTGCTGGATGAGATCATCGACGCGTCCGACGCCATCATGGTGGCGCGCGGCGACCTGGCGGTGGAAGTCGGCGACGCTGCCGTGCCCGGCCTGCAGAAGAAGATGATCAAGCTCGCGCGCACCAAGAACAAGCTGGCGATCACCGCGACGCAGATGATGGAGTCCATGATCACCAACCCGATCCCGACGCGTGCGGAAGTCTCCGACGTGGCCAACGCCGTGCTGGATGGCACTGATGCCGTGATGCTGTCGGCGGAAACCGCCGTGGGCGACTACCCCGTCGAGACGATCGAGTCCATGGCCCGCATTTGCATCAAGGCGGAACGGGAGATCGAGGACGGCGAGGCCGACTGCCGGCGCGGACGCGCCAAGTTCACGCGCATTGACGAGTCCATCGCCAATTCCGCGCTGTATGCCGCCTCGCACCTCAACGTGCGGGCGATCGTCGCGCTGACCCAGTCCGGCTCGACCGCGCTGTGGATGTCGCGCGTCAACGCCGGGGTCCCGATCTTCGCGCTGACGCCCATCCAGGATACGCTGAGCAAGGTCACCCTGTTCAGCGGCGTGCACCCCATCGCATTCAACATCGACTCCAGCTCACAGACCCAGGTGCTGCGCGCGGCCGAGGCCGAGTTGCTGCGCTTGGGGCTGGTGGCGCACGGCGAATTGATGGTAATGACCATAGGCGAGGCCATAGGCAAGGCGGGCCACACCAATACCATGAAGATCGTGCGCGTGGGGGATCTCCACGCGGAATAAAGGGTTGTCGTCCGGCAATGCACCTCTTACACTGCCGGGCACAAATACAGTTTCAGGATATTTTTTAGTTCAGGAGAAAAAAATGGCACTTGTCTCTTTACGTCAACTGCTCGACCACGCGGCGGAACACAGCTACGGTCTGCCCGCATTCAACGTCAATAACCTGGAACAGGTTAAGGCCATCATGGAGGCGGCCGACGAGTGCAACAGCCCGGTCATCATGCAGGGCTCCGCCGGCGCCCGCAAGTACGCAGGCGAACCCTTCCTGCGCCACCTGATCGCGGCCGCAGTCGAAATGTACCCCCACATTCCCGTGGTGATGCACCAGGATCACGGCGCATCGCCCGCCGTCTGCATCAACGCCATCAAGTCCGGATTCTCCAGCGTGATGATGGACGGCTCGCTGATGACCGACGGCAAGACCCCCTCCACCTTCGACTACAACGTCAACGTGACGCGTCAGGTGGTGGACATGTCCCACGCCGTCGGTGTTTCCGTCGAAGGCGAACTGGGCTGCCTGGGTTCGCTGGAATCCGGTCACGGTGAAAAGGAAGACGGTCATGGCGCCGAAGGCGTGCTGTCCGAAGACCAGCTGCTGACTGATCCCAACGAGGCTGCCGAATTCGTCAAGGCCACCCAGGTGGATGCGCTGGCGATCGCCATCGGCACTTCCCACGGCGCCTACAAGTTCACCAAGCCGCCCACGGGCGCCGTGCTGCGCATCGATCGCATCAAGGAAATCCACGCGCGGATTCCCAACACCCACCTGGTGATGCACGGTTCTTCCTCCGTGCCGCAGGAATGGCTGGAAGTGATCAACCAGTTCGGCGGCGCCATGGGCGAGACCTATGGCGTGCCGGTCGAGGAGATCGTCGAGGGCATCAAGCACGGCGTGCGCAAGGTCAACATCGACACCGACCTGCGCATGGCTTCCACCGGCGCGACCCGCCGCTATCTCGCGCAGAACCCCAAGGACTTTGATCCGCGCAAGTTCCTGGCCGAAACCACCAAGGCCATGAAAGCCATCTGCAAGGCGCGCTATGAAGCTTTTGGTTCCGCAGGCATGGCCGGCAAGATCAAGGCGATCTCCCTGGACTCGATGGCAAGCCGCTACACCAAGGGCGAACTCGCCGCCATCGTAAAATAAGCAGCACCCCCGGCAAGGAGCGGCATTCAGCCGCTCCTTTGCTTTTTGTACCGCTCGCCCCCCGGACGGGCGGCGCGCCAATTGCCTGAATCTTCCCAAAGAGCACCGACATGGATGAGCAACTGCGAAAAAAGTGCAACGACTTCGTCTACAAGCTCCTGCGGCTGATGCTGGAGCGCAAGGCATCCGACCTGTTCATCACGGCCGGTTACCCGCCCGCGTTCAAGGCCTTCGGCAAGCTGACCCCGGTGGACGGCGCCAAGCCGCTGTCCTCCGACGAAACGCGGCACCTCGCGCATTCCATCATGAACGCAAAGCAGTGGGATGAGTACCAGGAGAAAAAGGGCTGCAACTTCGCCATTTCTCCGGAAGGCATCGGCCGCTTCCGCGTCAACATATTCACCCAGCAGAACCGCACCGGCATGGTGTTGCGCACCATCACCACCGAGATCCCGGACTTCGACAAGATGGGCCTGCCGCCCGTGCTCAAGGACGTGGTCATGGCCAAGCGCGGTCTCGTGCTGCTGGTGGGCGGCACTGGCTCGGGAAAATCCACGACGCTGGCCGCGCTGATCGGTCATCGCAACAAGAATTCGCATGGGCACATCATCACCATCGAGGATCCCGTCGAATACGTGCATCCGCACCAGAACTGCATCATCACCCACCGCGAGGTCGGCGTGGACTGCAACAACTGGCACGATGCCCTGAAGGATACGCTGCGCCAGGCGCCGGACGTGATCCTGATCGGCGAAATCCGCGATCACGACACCATGGAATACGCGATCAACTTTGCCGAGACCGGCCATCTTGCGATGGCAACCCTGCACGCGAACAATGCCAACCAGGCGCTGGACCGCATCATCAACTTCTTCCCGCCGGAAAAGCGCGAGCAACTGCTGATGGACCTGTCGCTCAACATCCAGGCCATCGTCTCGCAACGGCTCATACCGACGGTGGACGGCAAGCGCGCTGCCGCGATCGAAATCCTGCTGGGTACATCCACCATCCGCGATCTCATCTTCAAGGGCGAGGTGGGCGCGATCAAGGAAGCCATGGCGAACTCCAAGAACCTGGGCATGCAGACCTTCGACCAGGCGCTGTTCGACCTGTACATGGAAGGCACGATCACCTACGAAGAGGCGCTGAAGAACGCCGACGCGGTCAACAACCTGCGCCTGCGCATCAAGCTGGAAGGCGGCAAGAGCGGCGGGGCGGAAGCGCAGGCCGGCGGCGGGCTTGAGCTCAGCCTGGCCGAGCATGTCGAGCCGGAGCCTGCGGTCGCCGAAGAAGGCAAGAGCTAGCGGGCGGCGCGGGCTCAGCTCCGCCTGGTGCGTTTACGATAGCCCGCTGCGAGCGTCAACAGCAGCAGCGCGACGACGGGCACATTGCCCAGCCGGGCATAGGGTGTGCTCCCGCCATAGCCCTGCACTGTGGCGGTAAGCGTCCCCTCGATGTGCTGGGGTAGCGCGTGCAGGATGCGCCCGTTGCGATCTATGATGGAAGTCACCCCGGTGTTGGTGGCGCGCAGCATCATGCGCCCGGCCTCCAGCGCCCGCATCTGCGCCATCTGGTTGTGCTGGGCGGCGGCGGGCGAACTGCCGTACCACGCGTCATTGGTCACATTCACCAGCAGCGTCGCCTCCGGCAGGTAGCGGATGATCTCCTCGCCGAATACATCCTCATAGCAGATGTTCACGGCCACCTGCTGGCCGGCCACCTGCAGCGGGCGCTGGCGTTCGCCGCCGCGGGCCAGGTCGCCCATGGGGATGTTCAGCACATCGTTGATCAGCCAGCCCAGCGCCGGGCGCAGCGGAATGTACTCGCCGAAGGGCACCAGGTGGTTCTTGCGGTAACTCTGGCTCTCGTCCGCGCCCAGGGAAAACACGCTGTTGTAATACAGGCCGTGGTCGCGTTCGAACACGCCGATCAGCACGTCCCCGCCGTTGCTGCGTGCATGCGCGCGCAGTTCCGCGGCCAGCGCTTCGGGAATGTCCGCACGCAGCAAGGGAAAGGCCGTCTCCGGCAGCACGATCAGCCGCGCGTTCGATTGCATGACCAGGCGCTGGTAGGTCTCCAGCGATCGGTTCAATTCATCTTCCTGGAACTTGATGTCCTGCGGAATATTGCCCTGCAGCAGGCTCACGGTGAGCGGCTCGCCCACGGGATGGGTCCAGTCCACCAGGCGCAGCGCGCCGCCGGCGGCCCACAGCAGCACCAGCGCGGTCACGGCGGCTACCGGCGTCCGGCGCCGGGGCGCGGGATGGCGGAGCATGTCATACAGCCAGGCCAGCAGTCCCGCGCTAATCGCGGCGATAAACGATACCCCGTAGACGCCGAGCACGGGCGCATAGCCGCCCAGCGGGGCTCCCACCTGGGAATAGCCAGCGAGCACCCAGGGAAAGCCGGTAAAGGCATGGCCGCGCACCCACTCCAGCAAGGTCCACGCCGCGGGCATCACCAGCGCGTAGCGCAGCCAGGCGGGCCCGGCCAGCCGCCCCTGGACGTAGCCGGCGAGGGCGGGGCACAGCGCCAGAATGGCGGCGGCGAGCGCCGTCGTTGCCACCGCAAGCGGTGCGTTCATGCCGCCGTAATCATGCATGGCGACGTAGAGAAAGCTGATTCCGCTGCCATATGCACCCATCCCGTACCAGAAACCCAGCCACGCACCGCGGCGTGGCGTGGCAGTCCCGCCCCATAGCGCAAACAGCACCGTTAGCGAAACGACTTCCAGCGGGAACAGGCCGAAGGGCGCAAACGCGGGGAAAGACAGCAAACCAGCGGCAAGCGCCAGGAGCACGGGGCGACTCGGACGGAAAAATTTCATGGGCCGGGACATCGGATTGATTTACGGAATTATACGGTGTAACTACAATCTCATCTCATCGGCTCAACGGACCGGATCCCATGCTCGACTTTACCGAATATACCAAGGTGTTCATTTCGCTGTTTGCCGTGCTCGACCCGGTGGGGATCATACCAATCATCATCGCGTTCACCATCGGGCTGGAACCGCAGGAAAGGGCCAGGGTAGGGCGGGTGGCGTCGCTTTCCGTGTGCGGCATCCTGGTCGTCGCCCTCTTGGTCGGCGAACTGGTGCTGGAGTTCTTCGGGATCAGCATCTATTCGTTCCGGACGGCTGGCGGCATCGTGCTGTTGCTGATGTCGCTTTCCATGCTGACCGGAAACAAGCGCGAAAGCGAGGACGCAACAGACCGCGAAGGCCCGGCCTCGCTCGCCATCGTGCCGCTTTCCACCCCCCTGCTGGCCGGACCGGGCGCGATCAGCACGGTGATCCTGGACGCGCACAAGGGACACGGTATCATGCACTATGCCATCATGACCCTGGTGATCGTACTGCTCAGCCTGACGGTATGGGCCACCTTTCTCGCCGCACCCTGGGTGGAGCGTCGCATCAGCAAGACGGTTATCCATATCTTCACCCGCCTGATGGGCCTCATCCTGGCATCGATCGCCGTGGAGTTCATCGCGGTTGGCGTAAAGGGCATGTTCCCCGGCTTGTCCTGAACCATCTTCCCGCTGCCAGACCCGCATCACACTCAAATGGAAAAGATAAGACTCTCGAAACTGATGTCTGAGCAGGGGCTGTGCTCCAGGCGCGAGGCGGATGATTACATTGCACGCGGCCTGGTCAAGGTGGACGGCGTCGTGGTGAGCGAACTCGGCACCAAGGTCTTTCCCGGTCAGCACATCACTCTGGCGCGCGAAGCGCAGGCCCGGCAACAGGCGCGTGTGACCATCCTCCTCAACAAGCCCGTGGGTTACGTCTCGGGGCAAGCCGAGCAGGGCTATCAGCCTGCGGTGACGCTGATCAGCGCGGCCACCCGCTACAGCGGGGACAAGGCCCCGCTGCGTTTTTCGCCGTCCCAGTACAAGGGGCTGGCCCCGGCCGGCCGTCTGGACATCGATTCCACCGGCCTCTTGGTGCTGACCCAGGACGGGCGGATTGCCAAGCAACTCATAGGCGAAGACTCGTCCATCGAGAAAGAATACTTGGTGCGGGTCAGCGGCCAGCTGGCAGACAATGGCCTTGCGCTGCTGAACCACGGCCTGTCGCTGGACGGCAGGAAACTCAAGCCTGCCAAGGTCGCCTGGCAGAACGAAGACCAGTTGCGCTTTGTGCTGCGAGAAGGCAGGAAGCGCCAGATACGGCGGATGTGCGAGCTGGTCGGGCTCAGGGTGCTGGGGCTGAAGCGCGTGCGCATCGGCCGCGTGAAGCTGGGCGACCTGCCGCAGGGCCAGTGGCGCTACCTGGGCGAGGACGAGCGCTTCTAGCCCCCAGGCCGGACCCGTCGGCATCCTCCCCTTGCGGGCGCGCGCAAGAGGCGTACCATTAAGCATGCCGGCGGTGCGCATGGCCACCGCCCTGTCTTTCCGGTTCGACAGCAGGAGGCGATATGGCACAGCAATTCAAGCATGTAATCGTGGGCGCCGGGTTGGCCGGCGCCTCGGCGGTGCAGGGCATAAGGGAGCTCGATGCGACCGGCTCCATCCTGCTGATCGGCGAAGAAATCCACCTGCCCTACGACCGGCCGCCGCTTTCCAAGAAACTCTGGTTCGGCACCCAGAAAATGGAGGAGATATTTCTCCACGACCGGGCATACTATGACACGCACGGCGTTACCTTGATGCTGGATTCGGCCGTGACCGAAATCGATCCGGACGCGCGGACGATAAAGACCGCCGACGGCAGCCGTCACGGCTACGAGAGGCTGCTGCTGGCGACCGGCTGCCGGCCGCGACGCATGGACATTCCCGGCGCAGACCTGGAAGGTATATGCTATTTCCGCACGCTCGACGACTACCTGCGCATCCGCGGCGCAGCCGCAGCGGGAAAGACTGCAACCATCATAGGCGGCGGCTTCATCGGCTCGGAGCTGGCCGCCGCGCTCTGTGCCGAGGGCGTTAAAGTCACCATGATCTTTCCGGTCAGGTACATCTGCGACAGGGTTTTTCCCGAATCGCTGGCGCTCGCAGTGCAGCAGCACTTTCGGGACAAAGGCATCACCGTGCTGCATTCCGATAAACCCGTCTCCATCATTCGGGACGGGGCAGGCTTCATTACACGCACTGAAAAAGGGGAAAGCGTGCATGCGGACATGGTCATCGTCGGCGTGGGCGCCGTTCCCAACGACGCACTCGCGCGAGGTGCGGGTCTTGCGGTCGGAAACGGCATCGTGGTCAATGAATACCTGCAGACCTCCCGTCCCGAGATCTATGCCGCGGGCGACAACGCCTGGTTTCCCTATCAGGCGCTGGGGCAGTCCATGCGCGTCGAGCACTGGGACCAGGCGCTCAACCAGGGCATGCATGCGGGGCGCAACATGGCGGGGGCGGCCGAGCCCTACACCTACCAGCCCTACTTCTACTCCGACCTGTTCGAACTTGGGTATGAGGCGACCGGCGAGGTCGATGCCCGCCTGGAAACATACTCCGACTGGCAGAAGGAAAATGAAACCGGCGTCATCTACTACCTGCGCGAGGGCGTGGTGCGCGGCGTGCTGCTGTGCAACGTATGGGACAGACTGGACGACGCGCGCGCACTGATCCGCGAAGCCGTTCGCCTCACGCCCGGCCAGCTCCAGGGGCGCATACGCTGACAGCATTCCGCACCGGCCCGGCGTCCACGAAGCACGGAGGGAAGGATGGCAGAATCACTGGACCGTATCGTGATCGACGACCTGCTGATCCGCTGCATACTGGGGATCAATGACGACGAACGGCGCGAAAAGCAGGACGTGCTGATCAATCTTGCCGTCTATACGGACCTGCGCAAGTCCGGCGCAAGCGACCGCATCGAGGACACCGTGGACTATCGTGCGCTGAAAAAACGCATCCTCGCCATGGCGGAACCTTCTTCATTTCATCTCGAGGAGGCGCTGGCCCACGCGGTCGCCGCGCTGTGCCTCGAATACCCGCAGGTTCAGCGCGTGGATGTGCGCGTCGAAAAACCCAACGCCCTGCGCTTTGCCCGCACGGTCGCAGTCGAAATCAGCCGCGGCCGCTGAGGATGCCATGGCGCGCGCATTCGTCTCTGTGGGCTCCAACATCGAACCGGAAATCCATGTCCGGCAGGCGCTTGCGCTCATCGCCGTTCGAACGCATCTGGCCGCCATCTCCACCGTCTATCTCACTGATCCGCTCGGCCGCCCCGAACAGGATCCTTATTACAACTGCGTGCTGGAGATAGCGACGGACCTTCCGCCGCTGGAAGTGAAGCGCACCCTCCTGCAGGCTATAGAAAACAAGCTGGGGCGGGTGCGCAGGCAGGACAAGTATGCGCCGCGCACCATAGACCTCGACCTCATCGTGTACGGTGACCTGATACTGGATGAGGACGGCTTGAAACTGCCCGATCCGGAGATCATGAAGCGGCCTTTTCTCGCCCTTCCGCTGGCAGAACTGGCGCCGGGCTGGGTGCTGGCGGGCAGCAATCGCCGCATCGAGGAGGTGGCGGCTGCGCTTTCCGCGGACCGGATGAGGCCGTTGGCCGATTATGCGCGCCAGCTGCGGCAGGAGCTCCTGCCGTGACACGGGACGACCAGCCCGGCCGGTACACCTGGGGGCGGCCAGAATGAAAACGGAGCTCTACGTCGTGGTGATGGCCGGGGTCGTGCTGTCCCTCTTCCTGGTCGTCGGCGAGCTCGCCGCCTTGCGCAAGCGCGCGAGGCGGCGGCTTGCCCATCTCCGGGACCTCTACACGGCCGGCCGTTTCCCTCGGCTCGTGCTTGAGCTTTGTGCCATCGCGGCGTTCTTTTTGGTCCAGCCGGCCATCATCGCATTTCTGGTGGCCAGGGTAATGGATGGACTCAATCCGGAATTTTCCGGCCACGTGATCAGCCAGTTGCGCGGCATGCTATAGCGCTGCAGGCGCTGGCCGGGTACCGAAAATCCGGTATTGAATTCCCGAAATACCCGGCACATACTGCCTGCGCGGCCCGCTTGCGGCGCACTGGAGGCCTTGTGGGGACACCTTGCAGATGGATGGGCACATGAGCGACCAACCAGGAACGGGCGAAGCCGGCAGCACAAATGGCTTTGACTTGCGCAAGCGGCGCTTGCTGCTGCTGCTCGTGCCCGTGCT
This sequence comes from Gallionellaceae bacterium, assembly GCA_035260545.1. GTDB lineage: Bacteria > Pseudomonadota > Gammaproteobacteria > Burkholderiales > Gallionellaceae > DATDDB01. Next base: position 20,376 of record DATFUZ010000070.1, read on the forward strand.
GACGCTCGCGGTCCTGGGCGCCGCCTTCTTTGTGTGGTGGCTGGCGGCGGGCCGGTGGGAATCCGAGACGGACGATGCCTACGTGGGCGGCGATATCGTGGCGGTCACACCGCTCACCGGCGGCACGGTAACCGCCATCTACGCCGACAACACGCAAGCAGTTGTTGAAGGGCAGACCGTAGTGCGGCTCGACGGCAGCGATGCCCGCCTGCAGCTGGATGAGGCCGAAGCCGCCCTTTCCCGCGCGGTGCGCGATGTGCGTGGCTTGTACGCCACAAGCCGGGGCGACATGCGGCTGATCGCGCAGCGTCGCGCCGATCTTGCGCGCGCGCAGGCTGAACTCGCAAGTAGCGAGGCCACACTGGAGCAGGCGGAGTCCGAACTCAGGCGTCGTGAGGCGCTGGTGCAGCAGCATTTCATTTCTGCGGAAAATCTGCAATTGGCGCAAACTGCCCGCGATGCGGCCGCGGCGCAGCGCAATGCAGCCCTCAGTGCCGTCGCGGCCGCCGGGGCGGCGATCGGGCGCACCATCAACCAGGCCCGCGCGGCCAACGCACGCGTAGACAACACGTCAATTGAGAACCATCCGGAGGTGAGGGCGGCTGCGGTTCGCGTGCGCGAGGCCGACCTTGCCGTCGAACGCACGTATGTGCGCGCACCGGCCGGTGGACAGGTGGCGCGCCGCATGGTGCAGGTCGGCCAGCGCGTGAGGCCGGGCGATCCGCTGATGGCCATCATCCCCCTGGACAAGGTGTGGGTCGACGCCAACTTCAAGGAGACCCAGCTGGACGACGTGCGCATCGGTCAACCGGTAAAGCTCGTTTCCGATTTCTACGGCAGCAGCGTGGCGTATCACGGCCGCGTTCTCGGGCTCGCCCCGGGAACAGGATCGGCATTTGCCCTGCTGCCGCCTCAAAATGCCACGGGCAACTGGGTGAAGATCGTGCAGCGCCTGCCCGTGCGGGTCGGGCTCGATCCCAGGGAGCTTGCCGCGCACCCGCTGCGCATAGGGCTGTCCATGACGGTCACCATCGACACCCATGATCGGAGCGGTGCGGTGCTCAGCGTTCTGCCGGTTAGCGCGCCTGTCGCCAGAACCACGATTTACGCGGACAGCCTCAAGCCCGCCAATGCGCTCGTTGCCCGGATTATTGCCGACAACCTGGGCGGCCCGGACCGCATCGTCTCCGCAGTGGCGGGGCGGAAGGCGTCGGGACGTTCGCCGAGGAGCCGCAGATGAAAGCCCCACAACCGGCCGCACTGCACGGCTTCAGGCTAGCCATCGCGACGCTCGCCCTGGGGCTCGGCTCGTTCATGAACGTGCTGGACCTGACCATCGTCAACGTGGCAGTGCCGACCATGGCCGGCGCATTCGCCGTCACGCCGACCGAGGCCACCTGGATCATCACTTCCTATTCAGTAGCAGAGGGCATTCTGCTGCCGCTGGCCGGCTTCCTTGCCGGAAGATATGGCGAGGTGCGGACCTTCGTGGGGTCCACGCTGCTGTTCACGGCGGCCTCGCTGCTCTGCGCGATATCGCCATCCTTTGGCATCCTGCTTGCGGCCCGCGTGCTCCAGGGCGTATTCGGCGCGTCGATGATCCCCATGTCGCAGACGCTGCTCACCACCGTCTTTCCCCCGCACCAGAGGGGCCTGGCACTGGGCATCTGGGCGATGACCACCGTAATCGCACCCATCGTCGGCCCCGTGGCCGGCGGCTGGCTCACCGACAATGTGTCATGGCACTGGATCTTCCTCGTTAACCTGCCGGTCGGACTGCTGGTCGGATTCGTCGTATCGCTCCTGCTCGGCGGGCGCGATGTGGTCGTTCCGGAAAAGAAATTCGAGAAGATGGACCTGGTCGGCCTGGGGCTGCTGATGGTGGGCATAGGCTCGCTGCAGATCATGCTCGACAAGGGGAACCAGCTGGACTGGTTCTCCTCGGGCACCATCGTCGCGC